>NZ_CP018725.1:336071-672142 GCF_001908725.1 Xanthomonas vesicatoria ATCC 35937
GAGCGCGTGCGCACGGCATCAGCGCTGCCGGGAGTAGTGAGCGTCAGGAGCCTGAGATCGGGCAGTCCAACAACACGGCGGGGCGCCTGCCGAGGCACGCCCCGCCGGTATCGCATCAGCGCCCGGAGGCGCTGACCGCGTCGCCATCCAGGCCCAGGTCCCAGGCCACGGTGGCGAATAGCAGCGCGTCTTCGCTGCAATCGCGGCGCGGGTTGATCAATGCCTTGACTTCCGCACGGGCCGCAAGCTCCAGACGGTGCAGCGCGGCCGGCAACCGTACCCGCCGCAGCACCGGCTTGGCCGCTTCGCTTTGCGCAATGCGCGCGGCATGGGCGGTCGCCAAGGCGGCTGCCTCCAGTGCGGCAGTGGGGTCGGCATCGATGGTAGAGGCAAGAAGCGTCATGAGCGGAACACCAGGTTGTTGCGGAACGACAAATCCCCGGAAGGCCGGGGAATGTCGGGATCAAAAGCTACGGGCAGACATCGGTCTTAGAACAACTCGACGGTGCCGGCACCCATGCCTTGCTGTGCAACCGGCTTGTGCGGCGGGCGTTCCCACTCCACACGCATGTCGCGCAGACGGCTGGACACCTTGGCCAGCGACGCAACCAGGTCGCTGTCGTACACACCGCCATTGCGATGCAGCAGTTCCTGCAGCGCCACCGCCTCACGGTTGATCGCGGTGAGGCGATCGAGGTGGGTGTGGATGCCGCTCAACGTCTGCGTTGCGATGTCCTCGAACTGCAGGGCGCGGACGGCTTCGGCCACGCTGCCGTCGATGGAGCGGGCGCACTCGGAGATTTCGCGCATGCCATCGCCCAACGAGGCGTTGATCTGAGCGACGTTCTCCAGCATCGCCGCCGATTCATGGCGGGCTTCGCGGGAACGATCCATATGACGCGAGGCGAGCTGCGAGACCGTTTCACGCACCTTGGCGATCGATTCCTTGGAGCTGTGTGCCAGCTTGCGGATCTGTTCGTTGAAGGTGGTGGAGCGCTCGGACAGGTTGCGCACCTCGTCGGCGACCACCGCGAAGCCACGACCGGCTTCACCGGCACGTGCTGCTTCGATGGCGGCGTTCAACGCCAGCAGGTTGGTCTGGTCGGCGATCGACTTGACGTCTTCCAGCAACGCGAAGATGCCATCCAGATGCTGGGCCATCTCATCGATGTGATGGACGGTGTTGGTGCTTTGGCCGCTCACCTGTTCCAGCGCTTCCACCAATTGCTCCATGCGGGAGCTGGCGTGCTGGGCGAAGCGGGCGACATCGACGCCGGCACTGCCATCGTCACCTGCGCGGTCGACGATGCGGGCCAGTGCCTGGCTTTGCTGACGCGACTTACGGTTCATCGCTTCGAAGCTGCCACCAAGACCGGACACGGCCTGGCGGATCAGTTCGCGGGCACGCTCGACTTCCGAGCGCGAACCGTCGACTTCGTTGCTGACGAACGTACGCAGTTCGTTGAGCAGTTGGTCCTGCTCGCGCAGGATGCGTGCCTGGTCCGGATTAGGCCGGAACTGGGAATACGTCACCCAGGCAGCGAAACCCAACCAACTAAGGGTCATGGTCGCCAGGATCGCCCAGCGCACCGAAGCGGGCCAGTCGAATCCGACAGCGAAGGGAAACAGCAAGGTCAGAGCCAAAGGAGCGGCTAGACGGATCAGTGGACGTGAATACATGGGCGTTCTCGGCAGAGTCACGGTTGCTGTATCGGCACTACCCCCGTGGTCTTTAGCGACGATCGCCACGTCGTCTTGCCAAGGCGCTCGCGGTCGGCAAGCGCGAGCGCCCGTTGCAGGCGCCTGAAACCGTGTTGTTACGCGCTCAGCGCAGTGCGCGGTCTACCGCTTCGCTCATCGCGCGTTTGGCGAACAGGAAATCCCACAAACTGCCCCCCATCTGCCGCCACAGCACAGCCGAGCGGACCGCTGCCAGCAACAATGCACGGATTTCGGCGACCACGCCGGCCTGGCCCAGGTAATGCGGGTTGCCCTGCACCATGACCTTGGGGCGCAAGTGACTGATGGTCTGCGCGTACAGCCCGCCCAGCGAGGTGAGCACATCCGGATGAGCGCTATCGTTCAGGTTCTGCGCCTGCCGGGCAGCGGCCTCGATGCCGTCGGACACGGTAGACACGGTCGTGGTATCGCGGACAAAACGTCGCTCCAGCTGCAGCACTGCCAGCGCCAGGCGCGGCAGCACATCGTCCTGTGCCTGGTTGCGGAAGTAGTTGTGCAACAGGCGCAGACCGGGGGCCACCGCTGCGGCTGAGCCGTAGACCGCCTCCGGCGAGGCCGCGTCCACCCGGAACACACTGTCGATGGCGGTGCGCACCGTCGCCGCTTCCGAGTGCCCGGTTTCGGCAATCCGCCGTACCTGCTGCAGGGCCTGGGCGACGCCGGCAAGCGCCAGCACACGGTGATCCATGGAAGAACTCATCAAGCCACACCCTCAAGAGGAAAAGAAGATCCCGCCAGCTGGCGTTCCAGCGGCGCATCGGTGGCGGCAATGACCGCACCGCCCAGGCATTCCTCGCCGTCGTACAACACCAGCGACTGCCCGGGCGTCACCGCCCGCTGCGGCCGTTCGAAGCGCACCTGCACGCTGCCGTCGTCCTGCACATCCACCGTGCACGGCTCGTCCGGCTGCCGATAGCGGGTCTGCGCAGTGCAAGTGAAACGGCGCGCGGGCGGTGCGCCGGTCACCCAGTGGGCCTGCTCGGACTGCAGCCATTGCGATTGCAGCAGCGGGCTATCGCGGTCCTGATCCACGTACAGCACGTTGCTGGCCACGTCCTTGCCCACCACGTACCAAGGCGCGGCTGCCCGGCCGCGCACGCCGCCGATGTTCAGGCCCTCGCGCTGACCCAGCGTGAAGTAGAACACCCCCGGATGGTCGGCAATGCGTTGCCCCTGCGGGTCGCGGATCTCGCCGGTGCGGGCAGGCAGGTAGCGCCCCAGAAATTCGCGAAAGTCGCGCTCGCCGATAAAGCAGATCCCGGTGGAATCCTTCTTGGCATGGGTCGGTAGACCGGCGTCCTGGGCAATGCGGCGCAGCGTACTCTTTTCCAGATCCCCGATCGGGAACACGGTCGCGGCCAACTGGGTCTGCCCAAGTTGGTGCAGGAAATAGCTTTGGTCCTTGCCGCGGTCAGCCCCACGCAGCAGCCGCCAGCGTCCGCCGCGATAGGCCACCTGCGCGTAATGGCCAGTGGCGATGCGCTCGGCGCCCAGCGCCTGGGCGGCGTCCAGAAAATGCTTGAACTTCACCTCTCGGTTGCACAAGACATCCGGGTTGGGTGTGCGCCCGGCCGCATATTCGGCCAGGAAATGCTCGAACACGCCGCTCCAGTATTCGCCGGAGAAGTCGCGAAAGTGAAACGGGATACCCAGCACTCCGCAGACCGCCACCGCATCGCGACGGTCGTCTTCCGCCCGACAATCGCCACTGCCGTCGTCGGCCCAGTTCTGCATGAACAATCCGGCGATCGGCTCGCCCTGCTGCGCCAGTTTCCACGCCGCCACCGACGAATCCACGCCACCGGATACGCCCACCACGATGCGCGGCGTACTCATGCGACGTGCCGCACCAGCGTCAATGGATGCCGCTGCCCGGCCAGAAAGTCGGCCACTACCTCCCACACCAGGGGGCTCCGCAGCCGATCGGCCGCCTCGCGCAACTCCTCCGGGGTCATCCACAGCGCGCGTATCACGCCTGTATCCAGGCTGCGCTCTGGGTGATGGGTCACCGCCTCGCCGACGAAGGCGAAGCGCAGGAAGCATTGGCCGCTCGGCGCCACCCATTGGTAGGTGCCGATGAAGTGAGTCAGGCGCACATCCCAGCCAGTCTCTTCCAGGGTCTCGCGCACGGCCGCGTCCAGCAGGCTTTCGTTCGGCTCCAGATGGCCCGCAGGCTGGTTCAACAACAGCCTGCCTGCGATGGTTTCCTCAACCTGCAGGAAGCGGCCATCGCGCACTACCACGGTGGCCACGGTGACATCCGGGTGCCAGCGTTGTTCGGAAGTGCTCATCAATCGTGCTCCTTGGTAGGCGAGGGGCGGGCCATTGTGCCCGTCCCCGCACCAGTGCCGAGGGGATCCGCACGATGGGGGAGTGCGTCCAGGGGCGCGCAGGCATGCCGGGATGCTGCGGAAGACGGCGCCAGTCGCAGCGCGGTCGGGGTATCGGTCATCAAAGGCCAGCCGAGGAATTGGAGACAAATTGTGCGCGGCGCGGCGCAAATCGTCCAATGCGCACGGCGATGAACCGTATAATGGCCGGATGCCTCGGAAGACCTCTCACGAACACGATCATGGCCTCACGGTCGAAGCCAGCAAGCCGGAAGTGGCGCCGCCGCCGCGTTACCAGGTGCTGCTGCTGAACGACGACTACACCCCGATGGACTTCGTGGTGACCGTGCTGCAACAGTTTTTCAACCTCGATCTGGAGCGGGCCACCCAGGTGATGCTGCACGTCCACACGCGTGGGCGCGGGGTTTGCGGGGTCTACAGCCGCGAGGTGGCCGAGTCCAAAGTGGCGCAGGTCAACGAATTTTCGCGCATGAACCAGCATCCGCTGCTGTGCACGATGGAACAAACCTGAGCTGGCTCGACGGCCGTTCCAGCAGCGCAACAGTGTGGCTGCAACCACGTGCTAACGCCGTCTGAACATGCCTATCCGATAGGGTTGTGGAAAATCCCAACAAAAGCCGCATATTGTTGGCAACAGCCGTTCGGAGTTTCCAATGTTCAGCAAAGATCTAGAGCAAACAATCGGCCAGTGCTACAAGCGAGCACGCGAAGCGCGTCATGAATTCATGACCGTCGAGCACCTGCTGCTCTCGCTGCTGGATAATCCTTCCGCGCAAGCCGTGCTCAAGGCTTGCGGCGCGGATCAGCTGCGGCTGCATAACGACCTGGAACAGGCGATCGAGGCCTCGGTCTCGCGTCTGGCAGAAGACGATGGCCGCGACACTCAGCCAACCCTGGGCTTTCAGCGTGTGCTGCAACGTGCGGTTTACCACGTGCAATCTTCCGGCAAGAAGGAGGTCACTGGCGCTAACGTGCTGGTGGCGATCTTCGGCGAGAAGGATTCGCACGCGGTGTATTTCCTGAATCAGCAGGACATCACCCGCTTGGACATCGTCAATTACCTGTCCCACGGCATCGCCAAGCTGGGCGAAGACGGTGAGCAACCGTCCGCGTCCGACGGCGAGCCCAAGAGTGAAGGCGGGGAGGGCGAAGCCAAGGGCGACGCGCTGGCCGAGTACGCTACCAATCTCAACGAGCAGGCGCGCAACGGCAAAATCGATCCATTGGTCGGCCGCGGCGATGAGATCGAGCGCACCATCCAGGTCCTTTGCCGCCGTCGCAAGAACAACCCGCTGTACGTGGGCGAGGCCGGTGTGGGCAAGACTGCGATCGCCGAAGGGCTTGCCAAGCGTATCGTCGACAACGACGTGCCGGAAGTGCTCGCCGACGCGGTCATCTTCTCGTTGGATCTGGGTGCGCTGGTCGCCGGCACCAAATACCGTGGCGACTTCGAAAAGCGCCTCAAGGGCGTGCTCGCGGCGCTGAAGAAGGTGCCTAATGCGGTCCTGTTCATCGATGAAATCCACACCATCATCGGTGCGGGTTCTGCGTCGGGCGGCACCATGGACGCGTCCAATCTGATCAAGCCGGCGCTGTCCTCGGGCGAGCTGCGTTGCATTGGCTCGACCACGTTCCAGGAATACCGCGGCATTTTCGAAAAAGACCGCGCCTTGGCGCGGCGCTTCCAGAAGATCGACATCGTCGAGCCGACCGTCGGAGAAACGTTCGAGATCCTGCAAGGGCTCAAGCCCAAGTACGAAGCGCACCACGGCGTGACCTATGCCGACGATGCGCTGCAGGCAGCTGTGGATTTGTCGGTCAAGCATATCGGCGACCGCCTGTTGCCGGACAAGGCCATCGATGTGATGGACGAAGCCGGTGCGCGTCAGCGTTTGCTGCCAGATGGCGTGCGCAAGGAGCTGATCGACATCGAGGAGATCGAAACCATTGTCGCCAAGATGGCGCGCATTCCGGCCAAGCAGGTCAGCGCGACCGATAAGGACGTGCTGCAGCATCTGGAGCGCAACCTGAAGATGGTGATCTTCGGGCAGAACCCGGCGATCGAAACGCTGGCCGGCTCGATCAAGCTGGCACGCTCGGGCCTGGCCAATCCGGAAAAGCCGATTGGCAACTTCCTCTTCGCCGGCCCGACCGGTGTGGGCAAGACCGAGGTGACCAAGCAGCTGGCGCTGCAGCTGGGCATCGAGCTGGTGCGTTTCGACATGTCCGAGTACATGGAGGCGCATTCGATCAGCCGCCTGATCGGTGCGCCTCCGGGCTACGTCGGTTTCGACCAAGGCGGCCTGTTGACCGAGAAGATCGTCAAGACGCCGCATTGCGTGCTGCTACTGGACGAGGTGGAGAAGGCGCATCCGGACATCTTCAACATCCTGTTGCAGGTCATGGACCGCGGCATCCTTACCGACACCAACGGGCGCGAGGCGAACTTCAAGAACGTGATCCTGGTGATGACCACCAATGCCGGTGCCACCCAGGCATCGCGCCGGTCGATCGGGTTTACCAAGCAGGACCATTCCACCGATGCGATGGAGTCAATCCGGCGCGGGTTTACGCCGGAGTTCCGCAACCGTCTCGACGCGATCGTGCAGTTCCAGCCGCTGGGCTTTGACCACATTCTGCGCGTGGTGGACAAGTTCATCATCGAGCTGGAAATGCTGTTGCAGGAAAAGCACGTCTCCCTGTCGGCTACCCCGACTGCGCGCGATTGGCTGGCCCAGCATGGTTTCGATCCGCTGATGGGCGCGCGTCCGATGTCGCGCGTGATCCAGGAGAAGATCAAGCGCCCGCTCGCCGACGAACTGTTGTTCGGAAAGCTCGTGGAAGGCGGGCGGGTCAATATCGATGTGAAGGATGGCGAACTGGTGGTGGAAGCGCATCCGGAACCGGAGCGTTTGCTGCCAGCAACCGTCGATTGATCGATGGCGTGAGTTGATGTCTCTTAAAAAAAGCCGCTCGGATGAGCGGCTTTTTTTGTCGGGACGATGCGGTGCGCGAACAGCGATTCGCCGCCCAGTGCCCGAAGTTGCTCAGGGCCGCACCGTGCGCTTGCAAAGGATGACGTAAGGGCGGCGAGGCGAGAGCCTTGCAATGCGCCGCCGTCTGCGGCTGGAGGGCAACGCCCGCGCGCTCGAATTAGAGATCAATTCACGGTTGGACATTCGGGATTTGCCTATGACATGCGTGCAGCATCGATCCCATCGCTTGATGGCAGTGCAGTCGCGGGAAGTCGGTACGTGCCTACGACCCGTCTACGATGAGGCCAGGCGCATCTTCGGCGAGCGCAACGAGCTGATCTTCTTGACGACGCCGTTGCTCGTCTGCCGGATTCTTCAGCCCTAGGACAAAGAATGCCTTGTAGTCGTCTCTGCTGCGAAATGAGTCCCTCGGCAAATCGCAGGAACGACAGAAAGCGGCCATGGGCCGCCTTGCGTCTCAGCACCAGAACCGCTTACTTCATGCGGTAGGTGATACGGCCCTTGGTCAGGTCGTACGGAGTCATTTCAACTTTGACCCGGTCGCCGGTCAGGATGCGGATGTAGTTCTTGCGCATACGGCCGGAGATGTGGGCAATGATTTCATGCCCGTTTTCCAGCTTGACCCGGAACGTGGTGTTGGGGAGCGTCTCGCTGACGCTGCCTTCGAATTCAATGGAGTCGTCTTTCGACATGTAATCCTGTGCAATCAAAGCTGGCCCGGAAGGGCCGTAAGGGACGGCATTTTACGCTCCATCTCCCGGTGGCGCAAATTTTATGTTAAGCGGGCTTCACTCAGCGCCGTGACCGGCCGCTCACCGTAACGTTCGGACCAGCTGCCGGCCGGTTCCACCAGGGCAACCTGGCGCCGCACGCACAGCAAAAACTCCGGGCGTGGCATGTGCTGCGCGCCCATGCTGAGCAGATGGGGGTTTTCCACCTGTGCATCGAGCAGCGGCCATCCGCGTGCATGCAGCTCGGCAGCCAGAGCGGCTAGCGCGACTTTCGAGCCGCCGCTGACCGCGCTGAACATGCTTTCCCCGAAGAACATGCGGCCGACCGCGACGCCGTAGATGCCGCCGACCAGGCGCGTGCCGTCAAACACTTCCAGCGAGTGCGCGTGGCCGCGATGGTGCAGGTCGACATACGCCGCCTGCATTTGCGCGGTGATCCAGGTGCCGTCCTGTCCGGGACGCGGGCTGGACGCGCAGGCGGCAATGACCTGTGCAAATGCGGTATCTGCACGCAGGGTCCAGCGGCAATTGCGCAACTGCCGCCTGAAGCGCGACGACAGGCGCACGCGGTCGGTGCGAAAGACCATGCGTGGGTCCGGGCTCCACCACAGGATCGGTTGCCCTTCCGAAAACCAGGGAAAGATGCCATGCGCATACGCGTTGAGCAGGCGTTGCGGGTGCAGGTCGCCGCCGATGGCGAGCAGGCCATCGGGCTCGCGCAAGGCCCGCTCGACCGGCGGGAACGGGCTGGTGGGATCCGGTGACAGCAGGTGGGGCAGTGCGCGCGACATGACTTGAGTCTAGCGGCGACGCGGACGCTTGGCGCGCACTAGGTCAGTCGCGAAACGGGCTGTGGTCCGCCAGGTCGACCGCGTGCCGCGCGACCTCCTTGCGTTCGTCGGCGCACCACTGCGCCAGCGGTTCGCGAAAGCCCGGGGCGGCGATCCAGTGACGGCTGCGCACCAATGTCGGCAAAAAGCCGCGCGCGATCTTGTGCTCGCCTTGCGCGCCAGGCTCGAAGCGGGTCAAGCCTTCGCGCAGGCAGTATTCGATGCCCTGGTAATAGCAGGTTTCGAAGTGCAGCCCGGGCAGGGCTTCGCCGCCCCAGTAACGACCGTAAAGCGTGTCGTGGCCGCGCAGGCACAGTGCGCCGGCAATCGCCTGCCCATCGAGGTCTGCCAGGAACATCACCAGCTGCCGCGGCAGGTGGTCCGCCAGGTGGCGTAGGAATTCTGGTGTCAGTGCGGGCGAATTGCCGTACTCGCTGAAGGTTTTGAGATAGAAGCCGTACATGGCGTCCAGGTCCGCCTGGCTCGCCTCATCGCCATGCACCACGCGCAGCTGCACGCCTGCGCGTTGCACCTTGGCGCGTTCCTGGCGGATGTTTTTGCGGCGCTTGTGGTCCATCGCCGCCAGAAATGTCTCGAAGTCGCTCCAGCCGCTGGCGTTGTGCCAGTGATATTGCAGATCGTTACGCTCCAGCCAGTCGGCGTCGAACGCGGCATCTTCATCGGCTCGATGAAAATTCACATGCGCCGAAGACAGGCTGCTGCGCTCCACCAGCTCGCGCATCGCGGCCAGTAGGTGCCCGCGCCACTTGGGTGCGCCGAGCAGGCGCGGGCCGGTCACTGGCGAGTAGGGCACGCCGCACAGCCACTTTGGGAAATAGTCCTGACCGTAGCGTGCATAGGCATGCGCCCAGGCGTGGTCGAACACGAACTCGCCATGCGAATTGCTCTTCAGATAGCCCGGCGCGGCGGCGACCAGGGTGTCGCCTTTCCACAAGGTCAGATGCAGTGGATTCCAGCCCCAATCCGGGCGCAGGCAGCCTTCGCGTTCGAGGCCTTGCAGAAATGCGTAGCTGACAAAGGGATGCGTGCTATCGTGCAGCGCATCCCAGGCGCCAGCCGGAAGTTCGCCCAGCTGGCGGCACCAGCGAGCAGTCACGCTCATGCGCTCGGCCCGCTAGCGATGCTGGCCGCGTAGCGCGGCCGGCAATCAGGCGCCATCTCAGGCGCTCTTGTCGAGATAACGTTCGGCATCCAGCGCGGCCATGCAGCCGAACCCGGCCGAGGTGATGGCCTGGCGGTAGTGCTGGTCGGCCACGTCGCCGGCTGCGAACACGCCGGCCACCGAGGTTTCGGTCGCTGCGCCGTTCAGGCCGGAGCGGATTTCCAGGTAGCCGTTGTTCATGGCCAGCTGGCCGTCGAACAGTTGCGTATTTGGGTGGTGGCCGATGGCGACGAAGAAGCCGTGCGCGTCGATGTCGCGGGTGCTTCCGTCGAGGGTGGACTTGACCCGCACGCCGGTGACGCCGGCATCGTTGCCCAGCACTTCTTCGATGGCGTGGTGCCAGACGGTTTCGATCTTGCCAGCGGCGACCTTGGCAAACAGCTTGTCCTGCATGATCTTTTCCGCGCGCAGGGTGTCGCGGCGGTGCACCAGGTAGACCTTGCGCGCGATGTTGGACAGGTACAGCGCTTCCTCGACCGCAGTATTGCCGCCGCCGACTACCACCACATCCTGGTCCTTGTAGAAGAACCCGTCGCAGGTGGCGCAGGCAGAGACGCCGCGACCCTTGAAGGCCTCTTCGGTCGGGATGCCCAGGTACTTGGCGGTGGCGCCGGTGGCGATGATCAGTGCGTCGCAGGTGTACTCGGCGCTGTCGCCGATTAGCCGGAACGGGCGCTGCGACAGGTCGGCAGTATGGATGTAGTCGAAGATGACCTCGGTCTCGAAGCGCTCTGCGTGCGCTTGCATGCGGTTCATCAGATCCGGGCCCATCAGGCCGTGGGGGTCGCCCGGCCAATTGTCGACTTCTGTGGTGGTCATCAGCTGGCCGCCTTGCTGCAGCCCGGTGATCACTACCGGCTTGAGATTAGCGCGTGCGGCATAGACCGCAGCGGTCCAGCCGGCCGGGCCGGAGCCGAGGATCAGCAGGCGGGAGTGCTTGGCGGGACTGGCAGATGAGGCGCTCATGTATACTCGCGATCTAGGAATTGGTGGGATGGCGCCGATACAAAAGGCGCCCCCGTGGCGGCATAGAGTGGCGGTCCCCACCCGGTGAATCAAGGCGGCACGATGGAACTGCTTGAACCGCAGATGGCATGGTCCGCCCGCAACGCATGTCGACGCCGCCTAGTGCGGCGTTTTTCGTTGGTCGCCGGCCGCGTTGGCGACCGGCGCTCATCCAACTGCTGAAACCGTGGCCTGGGTCGTTTATTATCAACCACTAACAGCATTTTTCTAAGGTCTGGCTACAGGTGGCAAAGCAGGTTCCCGAACGCAGCAAGCCCGCAGAGGGCAAAGCGTCGTCGCGCAAGACGGCGGTGGCGGATAATCCGCGCCGACAGAAGCTGTGGCGCGATCTGGCATTGATCGCGGTGGCGCCGTTGCTGCTGTATCTGCTGGCGAGCCTGTTCACCTACTCGGCCGTAGATCCGGGTTGGTCGCAGACCGGCAGTGTGGTCGCACCGGTGCACAACATAGGCGGACGGGTTGGTGCATGGCTCGCCGACGTGTTGCTGCAGCTGTTTGGTTACGTCGCGTTTCTGTTGCCGGTCGTGCTGGGCGCGGTGGCATGGATCGCCTTGTTCGGCATGGACAAGGAAGGGCAGGCCGAGGCCGACCTTGGGCCGGCACTGCGCCTGGTCGGCATGGTCGGGTTCCTGATTGCCTCGACAGGCTTTCTGCATTTGCGCCTGTTCAACGGCGATGTGGCGGGTGCGGGTGGCATTTTGGGGCGGCTGGTCAGCAATTCGCTGGGTGCCGGCTTTGGCGCATTGGGCGCCAACCTGTTCGTGGTGGTGCTGCTGCTGGTCTCGATCACGCTGGCGACCGGCTTGTCGTGGTTTGCGGTGATGGAGCGCATCGGCAAGTGGGTGCTGGCGCTGGGCCCGCTGATGCAGCGCAAGACCCATCAGGCAACCGAGTGGCAGCAGACCCGCGTGATGCGCGAAGAGCGCGAGGAAGTGCGCAAGGTCGATGCTGTCAAGCAGGCCAAGCGCGAGCCGGTCAAGATCGAGCCGCCGCCGGCACCGGTAGTGGAAAAGAGCGAGCGCGCCAAGCGCGATACCCAGATTCCGATGTTCCAGGGCGTGAGCACCGACGGCTCGGACCTGCCGCCGCTGGCCTTGCTGGACGATCCCAAGCCGCAGGCCAAGGGCTATTCCGAAGAAACACTGGAGACGTTGTCACGGCAGATCGAGTTCAAGCTCAAGGATTTTCGCATCGAGGCGCAGGTGGTCGGTGCCTATCCGGGTCCGGTGATCACCCGCTTCGAGATCGAGCCGGCACCGGGCATCAAGGTTAGCCAGATCAGCTCGCTGGACAAGGACATCGCGCGCGGCCTGTCGGTCAAGTCGGTGCGCGTGGTGGACGTGATTCCGGGCAAGTCGGTGGTGGGTCTGGAGATCCCCAACGTCACCCGCGAGATGATCTTCCTGTCCGAATTGTTGCGCTCCAAGGAATACGACAAGTCGACCAGCCCGTTGACGCTGGCGTTGGGCAAGGACATCGCCGGCCGCCCGACCGTGGCCGATCTGGCGCGCATGCCGCATTTGCTGGTGGCCGGTACCACTGGCTCGGGCAAGTCGGTGGCGGTCAATGCGATGGTGCTGAGCCTGCTGTTCAAGGCCTCGCACAAGGAACTGCGGATGCTGATGATCGACCCGAAGATGCTCGAGTTGAGCGTCTACCAGGGCATCCCGCACCTGCTGGCGCCGGTGGTCACCGACATGAAGGAGGCCGCCAACGGCCTTCGCTGGTGCGTGGCCGAGATGGAGCGCCGCTACAAGCTGATGAGCGCAGTGGGCGTGCGCAACTTGGCCGGCTTCAACAAGAAGGTCAAGGACGCCATCGACGCCGGCCAGCCGATGATGGACCCGCTGTTCAAGCCGAACCCGGAGCTGGGCGAAGCCCCGCGGCCGCTGGAGACGCTGCCGTTCATCGTCATCTTCATCGACGAATTCGCCGACATGATGATGATCGTCGGCAAGAAGGTCGAAGAACTCATCGCGCGTCTGGCGCAGAAGGCGCGCGCGGCCGGCATCCACTTGATCCTGGCCACGCAGCGGCCGTCGGTGGACGTGATCACCGGCTTGATCAAGGCCAATATCCCGACCCGCGTGGCGTTCCAGGTCAGCTCCAAGATCGACTCGCGCACCATCCTGGACCAATCCGGCGCAGAAGCGCTGCTGGGCAACGGCGACATGCTGTATCTGCCACCGGGCACCGCGCTGCCGGACCGCGTGCATGGCGCCTTCGTCAGCGACGAGGAAGTGCATCGCGTGGTCGAGCATCTCAAAGCCAGCGGGCCGGTGTCCTACGTCGAAGGCGTGCTGGACGAAGTGCAGACGATGGGCGACGGCACCGTGGTCGGTGCGACCGGCTTGCCGGAGAGCAGTGGCGGCGGTGGCGACGAGTCCGACCCGTTGTACGACGAAGCCTTGCGCATCGTCACCGAAACCCGGCGCGCATCGATCTCCGGTGTGCAGCGTCGTCTGAAGATCGGCTACAACCGCGCCGCGCGGTTGATCGAGGCGATGGAGGCGGCCGGCGTGGTCAGTCAGCCAGAGCACAACGGCGATCGCACGGTGCTGGCACCGCCGCCGCCGAAATAAGCGCAGCGGCTGCCGTCGTTGCGTGGGGCGGTGGAATGCGGGGTGGTGGGAGGGCGAAGGTCAACTGGATTCGACTTGCGTAGGTCGCGTCTTGACCCTCCGCCACTCGCTACACGCGCCTGTGCAAAGCGCCGCAGACCGTCGTTGCATAGGCCGCGTCGCCTGGTCGCCTCAACGAGCGCTGCCATACGCACCAGTGCAGCATTGTTGGAAGTCGATACCTGTCATTGCCGGGCACACCGGCTACCCTAGCGGACAAGTGCCGCTCCGGCCCGTCGTGATCGAGACCCATGCTGCGTCGTCCCTTGTTGCTGCTCGTGCTGTTGATTTCCGCTCCGCTGCTTGCTTACGCGCAACGGCAGGCCGTGCCCGCCGCGGCGCGCACCCAGGCCGATACCAATTACAGCTTCGTGCGCTATCGCGCCGACTACGAAGTGCGTGCCGATGCCAGCAGCGTGGAAACCGACGAATACGAAATCCTGCTCAAGACCAAGTCGGCGGTGGAGCAGTTCAGCCAGGTCCGGCTGAGCTATAGCGAAAAGATGGAAACGCTCGACGTGCTGGAGGCGTACACCGTCACCGCCGAAGGGCTGCGCCAGGACGTGGCGGCCGACAAGATCTACACGCAGGAAAGCTATTCCAGCGCCTCGGCGGCGATGTACGCCGACCGCAAGGTCAAGGTGGTGGTGTTCCCGAACCTGGCGCCGGGCGCGCGCATCGTCTATCGCGTGCGACGCGCACAGAACACGCCGTACTTCCCCGGTTATTTCAGCCTGTGGGAAACCTTCAGCGTGTTCGCCCAATACGACAATGCGGTAGTGACGCTGGTCGCACCCAAATCGCTGCCGATGCACCTCTCCGCGCGCGGCTTGCAGGGCAGCAACAAGCCGCAGGTGCGTGGCGATCAGGCGCGCTGGGAATGGCGCTACCAGCGTGCCACACCGATGAAGAACCAGAACTGGAGCGCGGCGAGCTGGGAATTCAGCCCTACGCTGATGGCCAGCACGTTCGATAGCTGGTCGCAGATGGGCCTGGCGTATCACGTCAAGGGTGGCCGCGCCGCCGCGGTCACGCCCGCGATCCAGGCGTTGGCCGACCAGGTGACCACCGGGATCGCCGAGCCACGCGCGCAGGCAGCGGCGTTGTACGCCTGGGTCGCGCGAAATATCCGTTACGTGGCGGTATATCTGGGCAATGGCGGTCTGGAGCCCAACAGTGCCGACAGCATCCTGGCCAATCATTACGGCGACTGCAAAGACCACACAGTGATTCTGGAAGCGCTGCTGGCGGCCAAGGGCATTGCCAGCACACCCGTGCTGATCGGCGCGGAGGGCGGGCCGACATTGCCGGCAATCCCGGTGCTGGGTCGCTTCAATCACGCTATCACCTATATCCCGGCGTTCGACCTTTACGTCGATTCAACCAACCCGTATGCGCGCTTCGGTCAGTTGCCGGCCAGCGATCTTGGCGCGCCCGTGGTGCATACGCGCGACGGCAAGGTCACCCAGACCCCGCCCAACGACCGTAAGGTCAATCGCTACGTTGCCCGTACCGAGTACCGCTTCACGCCGCAGGGCGGATTGCAGGGCCTGACGACCCTGGACAGCGGGCAGACCGGCGAGGTGGGCTTGCGCGCGATGTTCGTGCAGCTCAATGCGCAGAACCGCAATCGTATCGAGGAATCGATCATTGCCCAGTCCGGTTTCGTCGGGACCGGCGATCTGCTGATCCAGGGCGATCCGCTGGATCTGGAGGCACCGTTCAACTATCGCTACAGCTTCCAGGCCAGCGATGCGGTGGATTTTTCGGTGGTCGGCGGCATGACCTTGCCGGACATGCCCGGTGCCGAGTCGACGCGCGGGATCTACACCACCACGTCGGCCGAAGACAATCTGACCCCGTTCTACTGCAACGACAGCGTGCGCGAGGAAACCTACGTGGTGACCTTGCCCGACACCGTGCCGATCATTGCCATCCCGCGCAGCAGCAGGTTTCGCAATGCAGCTGGCGAATACGCCGTGGACTGGTCGCGTCAGGGGCAGACGGTCACTGCGGTCCATCGCCTACAACGCGCGGCAGTGCATGGGCCGCAGGCCTTGTGCCGGCCACAGGATTACCGTGCATTTCGCGAGTTGTATCAGCAGGTCCGACGCGGCTTCCGCGGGCAGATCGTTTACGGCGATCTGTCCAAGGTGCAGACCGCGCACTGAGCCAGGCCGCTGCCGCCGCATGAACGCGTCCTTGCGATAGCGCTCGCCCATTCATCTATGAAGCTTCAGAATTGGCGCACTCCTTTCTGGAAGACCGCGATGCATCGCCAGCTCCGTTATGCCGTCCTCGCCACCGCTCTGTTCGCCGGCACCGCGTTTGCCGGTGCGCGCCAGGAGCTGGACACCTTCACCCGTGGCCTGAAGGGCCTGGATGGGCAGTTCAACCAGCAGGTCACCGATGCCAACGGCCGCATCAAGGAGCGTTCGAGCGGTCGGGTCGCAGTGTCGCAACCGCGCCAGTTCCGCTGGGAATACGCCAAGCCGTACAAGCAATTGATCGTGGCTGACGGCAAGAAGGTGTGGGTGTTCGACCCCGATCTGGAGCAGGTCACCGTGCGCGCGCAGGGTAATGAAGAGCAGAACAGCCCGCTGGTGGCCTTGATCGACCCCGCGCGGCTGGACAAGCAATACGACGTCAGCGAAGAAGCCGCGCCGCGCGATGGGTTGCAATGGTTGTCGTTGACGCCGAAGGTCGACACTGAAGCCAGCTTCCAGATGGCCTCGCTCGGTTTCGGCAAGGACGGCCTGACCAAGATGGAAGTGGTCGATGCGGTGGGTCAGCGCACGGCAATCAGTTTCAGCGGCTGGAAGCGCAACCCGGCGTTTGCGCCCGACACCTTCCGCTACACCCCGGCCAAGGGCGTGGATGTGGTGGGCGACGCGCAATAACAACATGGTTGTTTGAAACGACCAATCCCTGCGTTGCCGGCAGCGCACTTGAGCTTTGTGCACTGCCAGCGGATGCGTTGTTGCAGACGTCTTCCTACGCGAAGGCGTTTTGCGTTGCGGCTCCTGTGCCCTGGAAGCGGTGGCCAGCCTGCATCGCTGCGGCGAACGTCGCTGGGCCGTGCGAGGCCTGCCGTTCCACGGAGCTACTGATCTCTGCAATGCGATAACGCCCGGCCGCGATAGAATGAGTCGTGGCACGGACCAGAACCACCATCGACAGCACCGCCGATCTGCTTAGCGTGGACGCCGATCATCTGCGCCCGCTCGCAGAACGCATGCGTCCGCGGACGCTGGACGAAATGGTCGGCCAGAAACGCCTGTTGACGCCCGACAGCGCACTGCGGCGCGCGGTGGAATCCGGTCGCGTGCATTCGATGATCCTGTGGGGCCCGCCGGGCTGCGGCAAGACCACGCTCGCCTTGCTGCTGGCGCATTATGCGGATGCCGAATTCAAGGCGATATCCGCAGTGTTGTCGGGGCTGCCCGATGTGCGCCAGGTGCTGGCCGAGGCCGCGCAGCGGTTCGCCAGCGGCCGCCGCACCGTGTTGTTCGTCGATGAGGTGCACCGCTTCAATAAGGCGCAGCAGGACGCGTTTCTGCCGCATATCGAGCGCGGCACCATCCTGTTCGTCGGTGCGACCACGGAAAACCCGTCGTTCGAATTGAACTCGGCATTGCTGTCGCGCTGCCGCGTGCACGTGCTGGAATCGGTGTCGCCGCAGGACATCGTCGACGCCTTGCAGCGGGCCTTGCACGACCCCGAGCGCGGGTTGGGGCAGGAGACCATCCAGGTCAGCGACGCGTCGTTGCTGGAAATCGCCAGTGCCGCCGATGGCGATGTTCGGCGCGCGTTGACCCTGCTGGAAATCGCCGCCGAACTGGCAGGCGGCGAAGGCGGGGAGATCACCCCGCAGACGCTGCTGCAGGTGCTGGCCGACCGCACCCGGCGGTTCGACAAGAACGGCGAACAGTTCTACGACCAGATCTCGGCGCTGCATAAATCGGTGCGCAGCTCCAATCCGGATGCGGCGCTGTATTGGCTCACCCGCATGCTCGACGGCGGTTGCGACCCGGCCTATCTGGCGCGGCGCCTGACCCGCATGGCGATCGAGGATATCGGTCTGGCCGACCCGCGCGCGCAGAGCATGGCGCTGGAGGCTTGGGATATTTACGAGCGCCTCGGCAGCCCCGAAGGCGAGCTAGCCTTCGCACAGTTGGTGCTGTACCTGGCAAGCACCGCCAAATCCAACGCCGGCTACGCAGCCTTCAATCAGGCCAAGGCCGAGGTGCGCGCCACCGGCACCCAGGAGGTGCCACTGCACCTGCGCAATGCGCCGACCAAGTTGATGAAGACGCTCGGTTACGGCCAGGATTATCAATACGACCACGACGCCGAAGGCGGGATCGCGCTCGACCAGACCGGCTTTCCGGATGCGATGGGCGAGCGGGTGTACTACAACCCGGTGCCGCGCGGGCTGGAGATCAAGCTCAAGGAAAAGCTCGATCGCCTGCGTGCCGCTCGCGAACAGGCGCGGGCTGACAAGGGCGGCAAGCCCGCGGCATAATCCACCGCACAGGAGATGGCATTCCTCCTTGAACCGCACGCAGTTTGCGCGCTGATGATGCCTGCCCGTCCCCGCCGGGGCGGCAGGCCTGTGCCCCGGCATCGTTTCTTGCCCAGGAGTTGGACGATGCCGACCATGCACGACACCCCGTTGAACATCCCGCTGGCCGCTTGCGGAGGGCGCGCATGAACGCGCCGGTGTGGTGGCAGCAGTTGCTGCTGGCAATGACCGGCGGCGCGCTGGGCTCCGGGCTGCGGTTTGCGATCGGTACATCGCTGCTGCAGCGTTTTGGCGCCGGCTTCCCCTGGGGGACGTTGACGGTCAACCTGCTAGGTTCTTTCCTGGCTGGAGTGTTGCTGGTATGGCTGGACGCGCGCGGTCCGTCCAGTTGGCCGCTGCGTGCATTGCTGGTCGTCGGCGTACTCGGCGGGCTGACCACGTTTTCGTCGCTGATGATGGAATGCCTGCTATTCGCCCGTACCGATCGTTCCACGATGATTGGCGTGTATCTGGCGGTGACGCTGGTGGCCGGGGTAGTGCTGGTGTTTGCTGGTGCGCGTGCAGGTCAGTGGCTGGTGGCGCGCTAGGCGATCGCCTTTGTTGTACGCACTGAAGTTTGCCGAGAAGGCTTCTGGGCTACACGTTGCGTGCGGTATATCGGACTGTACGGTTGCTAGTGCGGCAGTTCCCACACAACGCAGCTGGGCGCTGTCGTCGCTAAAGCGGGAGCAGCGCAGTGCAATCGGTGCATCCACCCCAGACATCGATTCCTTCAAGCAATCCCGCGCACAGCGCACCTGCGGCCGGCGGCGGTTGCCGTCAGAAATAAAGAAGGCGTGCTTGCGCACGCCTTCGGTCACTACTGATCACAAGATTGACGCCTTGGCCAATCTTGTCAAACCGATGCTTACAGCGCCTCGATAATGCCCGCCGCACCCATGCCGGTGCCGATGCACATGGTGACCATGCCGTACTTCTGCTGGCGGCGACGCAGGCCGTGCACCAGGGTGGCGGCACGGATTGCGCCGGTCGCGCCCAGCGGATGGCCCAGCGCAATCGCGCCGCCCAGCGGGTTGACCTTGGACGGATCCAGTTCGCTGTCGCGGATCACCGCCAACGCCTGGGCGGCGAAGGCTTCGTTGAGCTCGATCCAGTCGATCTGGTCCTTGGTCAGGCCGGCCTGCTTGAGCGCCTTGGGAATTGCCGCGATCGGGCCGATACCCATCACTTCCGGGCGCACGCCTGCCACCGAGAAGCTGACAAAACGCGCAAGTGGGGTCAGCCCGTAATCCTTGATCGCCTGCTCGGAGGCCAGCAGCACCGCACCGGCACCGTCGCTCATCTGCGAGGAGTTACCGGCGGTGACGCTGCCGCCGAACTGGCCGTTGCGGAACACCGGGCGCAGCTTGGCCAGGCCTTCGAGCGAACTGTCCGGGCGCGGGCCTTCATCAGTGTCGACCAGGCGCTTGCGCAGCGCGATGACATTGCCGGCCAGGTCAGGCTGGTGCGAGAGAATTTCGTACGGCGTGATCTCGTCGCGGAACTCGCCTGCGGCGATCGCGGCGATGGCCTTCTGGTGCGATGCCAGCGCGAACGCATCCTGATCCTCGCGCGAGACCTTCCATTCCTCGGCCACCTTCTCGGCGGTGATACCCATGCCGTAGGCGATGGCCACATGGTCGTCGGCGAACACGTTCGGCGACATGGCGACCTTGTTGCCCATCATCGGCACCATCGACATCGACTCGGTACCGCCGGCCAGCATCAGGTCGGCATTGCCCAGACGGATCTGATCGGCCGCCATCGCCACGGCCTGGATGCCGGACGAACAGAAGCGGTTGATGGTCTGGCCAGCCACGGTGTTGGGCAGGCCGGCCAGCAGCACGCCGATGCGCGCCACGTTCATGCCTTGCTCGCCCTCGGGCATCGCGCAGCCAATGATGGCGTCGTCGATGCGCGACAGATCGATCCCCGGCGCCTGCGCCACGACTGCACGCAACACGTGCGCCAGCATGTCGTCAGGACGGGTATTGCGGAACACACCCTTGGGCGCCTTGCCGACCGGCGTACGCGTGGCGGCAACGATGTAGGCTTCTTGAATCTGCTTGCTCATGGCTATCTCCGATAGCCGGGATTGGGGATTCGGAATTTGGGATTCGTCAAAGCGAATCCCCGTGCCCGAATGTTCCTGCCCGGCGGATAAATTTGGTGGAAGCGAGAAAGTTGGAGGGCAGGGGACCCGCTGTTACGAATCCCCAATCCCGACTCCCGAATCTCAGTTCCTGAGGGGCTTCCCCGTCTTGAGCATGTGCCCAATCCGCGCCTGGGTTTTTTCCTGCTGGGCGAGTTCGACGAAGTGCTTGCGCTCCAGTTTGAGCAGCCATTCTTCATCCACCAGCGCGCCACGATCGACTTCGCCGCCACACATCACGGTGGCGATGCGGGTGGCAATTTCGTAGTCGTATTCGCTGATGAAGCGGCCTTCCAGCATGTTGACCAGCAGCATCTTGAAGGTGGCGATGCCGACGTCGCCGGCGACTTGGATGCGGCGCGCCGGCAGCGGGGCGCGGTAGCCACCTTCGGCCAGTGCGCGCGCTTCGGCCTTGGCGATGTGCAGTGCCTCGTAGCTGTTGAAGACGATCTTGTCGGTGGCGCGCAGCAGGCCCAGCTCCTGGGCGTTGACCGCCGAATTGGAAACCTTGGCCATTGCCACGGTTTCGAAGGTCTTCTTCAGCTCGGCGAACACATCGCCGCCCGGGCCTGCCGCCACCGAGGCGCGTGCAGCGATTTCCTTCAGACCGCCGCCGGCCGGCAACAGGCCGACGCCGGCTTCGACCAGGCCGATATAGCTCTCCAGCGATGCGACGGTCTTGGCGCTGTGCATCTGGAATTCGCAACCGCCGCCCAATGCCAGGCCGCGCACGGCCGAAATCACCGGCACCTGCGAATACTTGATGCGCTGGCTGGTGGCCTGGAAGTTGGCGACCAAGGCTTCGAACGCATTCACCTTGCCGGCCTGCAACAGGCCCAGCGCGCCGGCCAGATCGGCACCGGCAGAGAAGGGCTCCTTCTGCTGCCAGATCACCAGACCGGCGAAGTCCTTCTCCGCGCGGCCCACGACTTCCTGCAGCCCGTTGAGCACGTGGTCGGACACGGTATTCATCTTGGTCTTGAAACTGACCACGGCGATGTCGTCACCGTCATGCCACATGCGCACGCCGTCGTTTTCGAACACGGTTTCGCCCGGCGAGAATTGCTCGCCCAGCAGCGGGTCCGGGAAGCGCTGGCGCTTGTAGACCGGCAGCGCCGAACGCGGCAGCTTGGCGTCGCGTGCCGGGCTGTACGAGCCTTCGGCACCATGCACACCATCGCGGCCATCGAACACCCAGTTCGGCAGCGGCGCGCTGCTCATGCTCTTGCCGTTGGAAATGTCTTCGGCAATCCACTGCGCCACCTGCTTCCAGCCGGCGGCCTGCCAGGTTTCGAACGGGCCCAGCGACCAGCCGTAGCCCCAACGGATGGCTAGGTCCACGTCGCGCGCGGTCTCGGCGATGTCGGCCAGGTGATAGGCGCTGTAGTGGAACAGGTCGCGGAACGTGGCCCACAGGAACTGCGCCTGCGGGTGCTGGCTTTCACGCAGCTTGGCGAACTTTTCGGCCGGGTTCTTGATCTTGAGGATCTCGACCACTTCCGGCGCAGCGGTGCGATCAGCGGCGCGGTAATCCTGCTTCTGCAGGTCTAGCACCACGATGTCCTTGCCGACCTTGCGGAAGATGCCGGCACCGACCTTCTGACCCAGCGCGCCCTTGGCGATCAACGCATCCAGCCACTTTGGCGACTTGAAATACTGATGCCACGGGTCGTCCGGCAGTGTGTCGCCCATGGTCTTGATCACATGGGCCATGGTGTCCAGGCCAACCACGTCCGAGGTGCGGTAGGTCGCCGACTTCGGGCGTCCGACCAGGGGGCCGGTCAGGCCGTCCACTTCATCGAAGCCCAGGCCGAATTCCTGCGTGTGGTGGATGGTGGACAGGATCGAGAACACGCCGATGCGGTTGCCGATGAAGTTCGGCGTGTCTTTCGCGTACACCACGCCCTTGCCGAGCGTGGTGACCAGGAACGCTTCCAGGCCTTCCAGCACGGCCTTGTCGGTGCCCTTGGCCGGAATCAGCTCGGCCAGGTGCATGTAGCGCGGCGGGTTGAAGAAATGCACGCCGCAGAAGCGGTGGCGCAATTGCTCCGGCAACACGTCGGACAGCTTGTTGATGCCCAGCCCAGAGGTGTTGGAGGCCAGCACCGCATGCTCGGAGACAAACGGCGCGATCTTCTTGTACAGGTCCTGCTTCCAGTCCATCCGCTCGGCGATCGCCTCGATGATCAGATCGCAATCGCGCAGCTGCTCCAGGCCAGTCTCATAGTTGGCCGGGGTGATCGCTTCGGCCAGCGCCTTGCTGGCGAGCGGGGCAGGGCTGAGCTTGCCGAGGTTGGCAATCGCCTTGAGCACGACGCCGTCGGCCGGACCGTCCTTGGCAGGCAGGTCGAACAGCACGGTGTCGACGCCGGCATTGGTGAGGTGCGCGGCGATCTGCGCGCCCATGACGCCGGCACCGAGCACGGCGGCGCGACGAACTAGCAACGGATTGGACATAGCAATAGCCTCTTGTGGAACGTTTACGGTGTGGAATGAGCGCGGAAACCGGGTTCCGCGAAACGAATGAGTTCGCGCGCCGCGCGGGCGCGGTGGTCGGCTTCGCTGACGCCGGCCGGACGCTTGATCAGGCCGAAGTCGGCCATGGCATAGGTCAGCGCACCGGCCAGGAAGTCCAGCCGCCAGTACAGCTCTTCCTTGCTCAGGCCCGGCACGCAGGCGGCAATGGCCTTGCCGAATTCGCGCAGCACGTGCCCGTAGTGGTCGGACAGGAACTTGCGCAGGTTGTCGTTCTTTTCGGCATAGGCGCGGGCGATCACGCGCACGAAGGCGCCGCCGTTCTGGCGGTCCTGCGCCATCGCCAGGGCCGGTTCGACGAACGCGGCCAGCACCGCGGTGAGCTCGCCGGGCTGCGATTTCTTCGCGGCCTCCAGCTGTTGTAGGCGGGCGGCGGTCATTTCGTCCATGCGACGACGGAATACCTCGTTGACCAGGTTTTCCTTGGAGCCGAAGTGGTAGTTGACCGCTGCGATGTTGACGTCGGCCTGGGTGGTCAGCTGCCGCAGTGACGTGCCGGCAAACCCGTGCTGGGCGAACAGCTCCTCGGCGGCACCGAGAATGCGGTCCTTGGTGGAGAAGTGGGCGGGCTTGGGCATACGCGGGGTGCTGAACTCAATCAAACGATTGTTTGAGTCTACGGGTTTGGTTGCGGCCAGGTCATGTGGCGATGCAGCACGATTCAGGGGGCGGTGTGCAAACCCCGTTGCGACGGGATAGAATTGACCATCGCAAAGAAGCCTAAGCCCGCGTTTTGACGCGGGTTTTTTTCATGATAACCTCGGGCCTTCAGTGGCCCGCCCAACGGAGAATTCCCAATGGCGCTGGAGCGCACCCTGTCCATCATCAAGCCCGACGCCGTCGCGAAGAACGTCATCGGTGAAATCTATAGCCGCTTCGAAAAGGCTGGCCTGAAGGTCGTAGCCGCCAAGTACAAGCAGCTGTCTCGCCGCGAGGCCGAGGGCTTCTATGCCGTACACCGCGAGCGTCCGTTCTTCAACGCGCTGGTGGAGTTCATGATCTCCGGCCCGGTGATGATCCAGGCGCTGGAAGGCGAGAACGCCGTTGCCGCGCATCGCGACCTGCTGGGCGCGACCAATCCCAAGGACGCTGCGCCGGGTACCATCCGCGCCGATTTCGCCGATTCGATCGATGCCAATGCCGCCCACGGCTCGGACTCGGTCGAGAACGCTGCCAACGAAGTCGCGTATTTCTTTGCCGCTACCGAAGTGGTCTCGCGCTGAGGCCGAGTGAGTCGAATCGTGAATGAGGTCGTGATCCCCTCCGTGCTGCAGGACGTTGCTGTCCCCGCAGCGCCGATGCGCAAGCAGAACCTGCTCGACCTCGATCGCGAGGGATTGGAGCGCTTCTTCGCCGAGACTCTCGGCGAAGCGCGTTACCGTGCCCATCAGGTGATGAAGTGGATTCACCATCGCTACGTCACCGATTTCGACCAGATGACCGACCTCGGCAAGGCATTGCGTGCGAAGTTGCACCAGCATGCCGAGGTGCTGGTTCCGAATGTCGTTTTCGACAAGCCTTCCACCGACGGAACCCACAAATGGCTGTTGGCCATGGGCACCGACGGCAAGAACGCCGTTGAGACGGTCTACATCCCCGACAAGAGCCGTGGCACGTTGTGCGTGTCCTCCCAGGTCGGCTGCGGATTGAACTGCACGTTCTGTTCAACCGCCACCCAGGGCTTCAATCGCAACCTCACCACCGCCGAGATCATCGGGCAGGTGTGGGTTGCTGCGCGCCATCTGGGCAACGTGCCGCACCAGCAGCGCCGCCTCACCAACGTGGTGATGATGGGCATGGGCGAGCCGTTGATGAATTTCGATAACGTCGTGCGCGCGATGAGCGTGATGCGCGACGATCTTGGCTACGGCCTGGCCAGCAAGCGGGTGACGCTGTCGACCTCCGGTTTGGTGCCGATGATCGACCGGCTGTCTGCCGAAAGCGATGTGTCGCTGGCGGTGTCGCTGCATGCCGCCAACGACAGCTTGCGCGAAAGCCTGGTGCCGTTGAACAAGAAGTACCCGATCGCCGAGTTGATGGAGTCGTGCGCGCGCTACCTGCGTGGCAGCAAGAAGCGCGACTCGGTGACCTTCGAATACACCTTGATGAAGGGCATCAACGACCAGCCGGAGCACGCGCGCCAGTTGGCCAGGCTGATGCGGCAGTTCGACAATGCGGTGCAGTCCAAGGACGCCGGCAAGGTCAACCTGATTCCGTTCAACCCGTTCCCCGGCACGCGCTATGAGCGCTCCGGCGAAACGGAGATCCGCGCATTCCAGAAGATTCTGCTCGACGCGCAGGTGCTGACGATGGTTCGCCGTACGCGTGGCGATGACATCGACGCGGCGTGCGGGCAGCTCAAGGGGCAGGTCATGGACCGTACCCGTCGCCAGGCGGAATTTCGCCGCACATTGGAAGGGCAGGCCGATCGAGATGCGGCAGCGTGAACTTGCGTTAATGGCGGTCGCGGCAATCGCGTTGTGCGCGGTTGGCTGTGGTGGTCGCAATGCCAAGGCCGGTTCGGCCAAGCGCGTGGAAGAAGTCGCGCCGGTCTATTCGTTCCGCGACAACAAGTCCACTAAGGACCGCTTGGCGGTGCAGGAAAGGCTGGGCCTGGCCAGCAATCGGATGCGGACCGGCGACTATGCCGGCGCCGAGGAGCAGATCCGCGCCGCCCTGAAGAAGGACCCGCAATCGGTGGACGCCATCGGTATGTTGGCTCTGATCCAGGGCGGTCGCGGCGATATCGCCGGCTCGGGGGCATCTTATCGCCGTGCCGCCGAGCTGGCGCCGCAACGCGGAGATGTATTGAACAATTATGGTGCGTGGGTGTGCGCCAATGGGTCGCCTGCCGAATCGCTGGTCTGGTTCGATCGCGCACTCGCCGACCGAACCTATGCATCGCCCGCGTCCGCACTCGGCAATGCAGGTGGGTGCGCACTCAAGGCGGGGCAGCCTGAGCGCGCGGCAAGCGATTTGCGCAAGGCACTCGAACTGGACCCGAGCAATCCTTATGCGTTGGAGTCGATGGCACGTCTGGAAGCCGGACGTCGCAATTATTTCGAAGCGCGCGCCTTTATCGAACGTCGCCTTTCGGCTGCACCGGTAACGGCTTCCGTGTTACAACTCGCGATTCAGATTGAGCAAGGGCTAGGCGACAAGGTAGCTGCCAGCCGTTACCAACAGCGGTTGGTCAAGGAATTTCCTGACGCAGCGACCGCTAACCCCGGGGCCAATGCATTGTGATCAGTGATTCCAATCCGAACCCTTTCGAGCAGGAAAAGGGCTGCGGGCCGCAGTTGCGCGACGCTCGCGAAGCGGCGGGTCTGAGCGTGGACGATGTCGCGGGCAAGCTGCGCATGCCGGCACATGTGGTGCGATCGCTGGAGCAGGAAGACTGGCAGCGCCTGGGCGCGCCGGTCTTCGTTCGCGGTCAGTTGCGCAGTTACGCACGGCTGTTGCATGTGGATCTGGAGCCGTCGCTGCAGCAGGCGAGCATTGCGCCGGTCGAACCGGTCAAGCTGGTCAGCCATACCCACACTCCGCGCGCGCGCCGCATTCTCGAAAGCACCGCGCGCAAGGCGATGTATGTCGTCATCACCGGCGTGTTTGCAGTGCCGGTCTGGTACGCCACCCGCTCGCATCTGGATGGCAGGTCGCCTAACACCGTATCGCTGGACAGCATGCCCGTCGCGGCGAACGGAGCCGCGTCTAGTAAAGCTGCGGCGCAACCAGCGACAGCGCCGCGCGAGCAGCCAGCACCATATATTGCCTCGATGACGCCGGTTCCGCGCGCAACGCCTGCTGCCGATGCGGCACCCGCGGTGGCGGGCTCTGGCAAGAGTCTGTTGCTGAGTTTCAGCGGTGACAGCTGGGTGCAAATCCTGGCGCCGGATGGCAGTGCAGTCGAAAAAGCATTGATCCGTGCAGGCGAACGCCGCAGTTATTCTCCGGGTCAGGTGGGCCGCATCGTGCTGGGCAATGCGTCGGCGGTAGAGGTTCAGCAAGGCGGCAGTATCGTCGATGTGAAACCGTTCCAGCGCGCTAACGTGGCACGTTTTGCGGTATCCTCCGACGGCTCCGTGGTGCCTGCTTCCGAGTGAAGCGGACTGCGGTTTTTCATTTTTCCCTTTTGATGTTCCGCGCCTCCGGGATGGCGGAGCGAGAGTACGCATGGCGATCGACGATCTGCTGGACGAACACGAACAAGGCGAACGCGTTCGTTCCTGGTTGAGAAAGAATGGCGCAGGACTGGTGGGCGGCGTCCTGCTTGGACTGGCCCTGATCCTGGGCTGGCAGTGGTGGCAGAAGCACACCAACACCGAATTGGTTGAGGCCAACGCGCGTTACGAAGCGGTGGTGAAGTCGATCCAGGGCAAGGACCTGGACAAGGCCGCCAAGGACATTGTGGCGCTGGACGATGGCAAGGGCGGCATCTATGCCGAGCTGGCAGCGCTGCGCCTGGCCAAGGCCCAGGTCGATGCCGGCAAGAACGCCGAGGCGATCAAGACGCTGCGCGACGTACCCGCAGAAGGCGAGCTCAAGCACATCGTGCAGCAGCGGCTTGCACGCGTGCTGACCGAGAGCGGCAAGCCCGACGAGGCGATCAAGCTGCTAGCCGATGCGCAGGATAACGCCAGCCTGGAGATTCGCGCCGATGCGCTGGTCGTTCAGGGCAAGACCGACGAAGCACGTGCGCTGTACGCCAAGGCATTGACCACGGTGGATGTGGCCTCGCCGCAGCGCCGGTTGCTGGAAACCAAGCTGATTGATGTGGGCGGCAAAGTGCCCGATCCGGCGGAGCAGATTTGATGAAGCAGGACACCATGTACAAGCGCATTGCGTTGATCGCCCTGATGGGAATGTCGTTGGCCGGTTGCAGCACGGTCAAGGGCTGGTTTGCTGGTAAGGATGCTGCTGCCAAGAAGGCGCAGGAACCAGCCGAGCTGGTCAAGTTCGAGCCGTCCGTCAAAGTCGACAAGATCTGGTCCACCGGCGTCGGCAAAGGTGAAGGTCATATCGGCGTGCGTCAGCGCCCGGCCGTGGCCGATGGCAAGGTATATGCCGCAGCGATCACCGGCGGCGTACAGGCGCTGGACCTGCAGACCGGCAAGCGCGTGTGGGAATACAAGCCCAAGAAAGAAGAGCGTAACGATCGCAAGTTCAAGCAGCGCCTGTCCGGTGGTCCCGGGGTTGGCGAAGGCCTGGTGGTGATCGGGACGCTGTCTGGTGACGTGATTGCGTTGAATCAGGCTGATGGTACGGAGAAGTGGCGCGCCAAGGTGCCCAACGAGGTGATCGCCGCGCCTGCCGTTGCGCAGAGTCTGGTACTGGTGCGTAGCAACGACGGCCGCGTCAGTGCTTTTGACGCTGCGACCGGTGAGCGTCGCTGGTTCCATGCCGAAGAAGGCCCGACCCTGTCGGTGCGCGGCAATGCGCCGATCGTGACCGGCCCGGGGGTGGTGTTCGTTGGTAACGACAGCGGCACCTTGAGTGCGCTGGCGCTGCAGGATGGCCGCCCGTTGTGGGAGCAGGCCATCGGCGTGCCGGAAGGCCGCACCGAGCTGGAGCGCATGTCCGACGTGGACGGTGCGCCGGTTGTGGACGGCACCACGCTGTACGCCACCAGCTTCAAGAACGAAACCCTAGCACTGGAAGGCCCGAGCGGACGTCCGCTGTGGACGCGCGATCACGGCGGCGCCGGTGGCGTGGGCGTGTCGTCGGCCGTGGTGGTTGTATCCGATAACGCCGGGTCGGTGTGGGGCCTGGACAAGAGCACTGGCGCGGCGATGTGGTCGCAGGCTGCCTTGGCGCGTCGCTCCCTGACCGGTGTGGCCATCCAGGGCGATTACGCCGTGGTTGGTGATTACAAAGGCTACCTGCACTGGCTGAAGCTCAGCGACGGTGCACTGGCCGCGCGCGCTCGCGCTGGACGCGACACGCTGCTGGCGCAGCCGGTGGTCGTCGATGGCATTCTGCTGGTACAAAACACCGACGGCGATCTCACCGCCTTCCGGTTGGCACAATAAGGACCTTGCGATGCTGCCCCTGGTCGCCCTGGTTGGACGGCCCAATGTCGGCAAGTCCACCATCTTCAATGCGCTGACGCGCACCCGTGACGCGCTGGTCCACGACCAGCCCGGCGTCACTCGCGACCGTAACTACGGCGTCTGCCGGTTGGACGAGCAACAACCCTTCATCGTTGTCGATACCGGCGGTATCGCCGGCGACGAGGAAGGGCTCGCCGGCGCGACTGCACGTCAGGCACGTGCTGCGGCAGGCGAAGCGGATCTGGTGTTGTTCGTGGTCGATGGCCGCGAAGGCGCTTCATCGCTGGATGACGAAATCCTGGCCTGGTTGCGCAAGCTGGCGCGGCCGACCGTGCTGGTCATCAACAAGATCGACGGCACCGACGAAGAAACCGTGCGTTCGGAGTTTGCGCGTTATGGCTTCTCGGACGTGGTCGCTTTGTCTGCCGCGCATCGGCAGGGTATCGACGAACTGCTCGAGGAAGTCGGTGCACGCCTCCCCGAGGAAGGGTCCGGCGAGTTGCTGGACAACGATCCGGCGCGCGTGCGGATCGCTTTTGTCGGCCGCCCGAATGTAGGCAAGTCGACGCTGGTCAATCGCCTGCTGGGCGAGGAGCGCATGATCGCCTCCGAAGTGCCGGGGACCACGCGCGATTCGATCGCAGTGGACCTGGAGCGCGACAACCGGCAGTACCGGCTGATCGACACCGCCGGCCTGCGCCGCCGCGGCAAGGTCGAAGAGGCGGTCGAGAAATTCAGTGCGTTCAAGACGTTGCAGGCGATCGAGCAATGCCAGGTCGCGGTACTGATGTTGGACGCAACCGAAGGCGTAACCGATCAGGACGCGACCATTCTGGGCGCGATTCTGGATGCCGGCCGCGCCCTGGTTGTTGCGATCAACAAGTGGGATGGGCAAAGCGACTATCAACGTGCGCAAGCCGAAGACCTGCTGTCGCGCAAGCTGGGTTTCGTCAGTTGGGCCGAGGCGGTGCGGATCTCCGCGCTGCATGGCTCGGGCATGCGCGAGTTGTTCCAGGCCATCCACCGCGCGCACGCCTCGGCGACGCACGAATTCAGCACCAGCGAAGTGAACCAGGCGCTGGAAATCGCCTACGAGACCAATCCGCCGCCGAGCATCCGTGGCCATGTCTCCAAGCTGCGCTACGTGCACCCAGGTGGCGCAAATCCGCCGACCTTCATCGTGCATGGCACGCGCTTGAAGGTGCTGCCGGAGTCGTACAAGCGCTATCTGGAGAACTTCTTCCGCAAGCGCTTCAAGTTGGTAGGGACGCCAGTGCGTTTCATCTTCCGCGAAGGCGCCAATCCGTACGAAGGCAAGAAGAACACGCTCTCCGAGCGGCAGGTGGCACGCAAGCGCCGCCTGATGCGACACGTCAAGGGCAAGTAAGTCCATGACGCATGCCATGGCCGCTTGTGCCATGGCATCGATGGATTGCAGCAGCAGGTGTTTGGTCGCTACCGGCGGGTAATGCACCCGCACGCAGCATCTGGATCCATGCCTATGGGAGTCCCGGGCAGTGATGGGGCGCTGGTATCCTTGATGCCATGAACGACTATCCCACCCGTATTGCTTATGCGCAGGCGTTGCAGATTCTGCATGCCGTGGCCGGCGCCAATCGTCCGCCGGACGAAACCATTGCCACCGCGCGCGCGGATGGCCGCATCTCGGCAGCCGACCTGATTGCGCCACTGGCGTTGCCGCCCTTCGCCAACAGCGCGATGGATGGGTTTGCGTTGCGGCATGTTGATCTGGCTGGAGCGCAGACGCGCTTGCAGCTTGTCGGCGAGCAGTTTGCCGGCGAGCACTGGGGTGGCACGCTTGCGCATGGCCAGTGCCTGCGCATCACCACTGGTGCTCCGCTACCGGCGGGCGCCGATACCGTGGTGCCCAAGGAAGACACCGAAGAGCGCGATGGCGTCGTGACCATCCAGGCGGCGCCGAGCGCCGGTGCATCGGTGCGCTTGGCCGGTAGCGATGTGCGTGCCGGCGATCTGGTGATCCAGACCGGGCAGGTGCTCACTCCGGCGCGTATCGGCCTGGCTGCGGCGCTGGGCGTATCGCGGTTGGCGGTGGCACCGCGACCGACCATTGCAGTGCTGGCCACCGGTGACGAGTTGGTCGAGCCGGGTATGCCGCTTGGTCCCGGCCAGATCTACAACAGCAACCGCGACATGCTGATGGCGCAGCTGCGGGCGCTGGGCTATGCGCCGACCGCGTGGCCGACTCTGCCGGACGACCCGCAGCGCATCCGCACCATGCTGGAAGACGCGGCGGCGGCTTTCGACGTGGTGATCACCTGCGGCGGTGTGTCTGCTGGCGAAAAAGATTACCTGCCGCGCCTGATCCAGGAACTGGGCCGGATCCATTTCTGGCGTGTGCGCATGCGCCCGGGCATGCCGGCGGTGTTGGGGCAGATCGGGCGTTGTCTGGTGTTGGGCCTGCCGGGTAATCCGGTGTCGGTCCTGGCGACGTTGATCGCCTACGGCGTGCCGTTGCTGGACGGGCTGCAGGGGCGCGCCGAGCCGCGCCCGATGTGGCACGCTGCGTTGGCCAGCCCCTGGGAGAAGCGGCACGAGCGCCTGGAATTCCTGCGCGGTCGGCTGGTGTGCGGCGCCGACGCGCGCCTGAGCGCGGAACCGCAGCGGGGGGATGCCTCGCATCTGCTACGTGGCGCGGCCGACAGCAATGCGCTGATCGTCTTGCCGGAACAGGCGCGTCGCTTCGAGGCGGGCGAAATCGTGCGGGTGATTCCGTACGCGTTGTAGGCACACGTCTCAGAGCGGCTAACAAAACGTGGCGAGCAAGTCGTCAGGTGGATGTAGGCAGCGTGCTCAGAGCATTACGAAAGGCCCATGTCGACTCGAGCACCCGCTGCGCTCGCCTGGCGGATGCTGCACAGCGTCTTGTTAGCCGCTCTGAATGATTTGTCTACGCCGCGACGCGCTTGTCGCTTGAGCGAGGAGCAAGCCTTGCGGAAACCGTGTGCTGCTTCGCTTCGCCCGCTGCAAAGACCGCCTCGTTGCGTCGCCCCCTCAATCTGCCTACGCAACGAGCCAGCGCCTGAAACCGGGTGATGGTCCGCCGAGTCGTGCCGGCGGATCTCGCCGCCATCTTCATCAAGGTGCAGAGCAGATGTTGCAGACCTGCAATGCTGCTTCGACGAACGCGCTCAACCAACTACGCTGCCGCAAAACGCCGCATAGTCCGCATAGCCAGGAAAGGCGACGCCCGGCGCGCACAGCGGGCAATGTGGATCGGGCGGCAGGCGAATCTCGCGGAACCGCATCGATAGCGCATCGAAGCTGAGCAAGCGCCCGCGCAGGGTGTCGCCGATGCCAAGCAGCAACTTGAGCGCTTCGGTGGCCTGCAACAGCCCGATCACCCCGGGCAGCACACCAAGCACGCCGGCCTCCGCGCAACTGGGTGCAAACTCCGGCGGCGGCGGTTCGGGAAACAGGCAGCGATAGCACGGTGCCTGCCCCCGGTTGCGACCGGCATCGAATACGCTCACCTGACCTTCGAACTGTTGCACCGCGCCGTACACGAGTGGCTTGCCGAGTTTCACGCAGGCATCGTTAAGCAGGTAGCGCGCAGCGAAATTATCGGCGCCGTCGACAACCACGTCGACATCCTGCAATAAGGCTTCCACGTTGTCGGCGGTAACGCGTGTCTGCACCGGCTCGACTTGTACGCGCGGATTGAGCGCGCTGATACGCTGCGCGGCAGAGTCGACCTTGGCAATGCCGACGCTGTCTTCCGTGTGCAGGATCTGGCGCTGCAGATTGCTGCGGTCGACCACGTCGTCATCGGCTAGGCGCAGATGGCCGACGCCTGCAGCGGCGAGATAGAACGCCGCAGGTGAACCCAGCCCGCCTGCGCCGATCAACAACACGCGCGCGTCCGCCAACCGCTGCTGGCCTTGCACGCCGACCTGCGGCAAGCGCAGATGCCGCGAGTACCGTTCGAGAAAATCCTGCTCGTCCGCCGGTAGTGTCGGGCGTACCAGCGGCAGCCCATCGCGCATCCATGCTGTGGTGCCGCCCAGCACCGATGCAACCTGCGTGTATCCCTGTGCTCGCAATGCATTGGCGGTGTGCGCTGAGCGCTTGCCGCTCTGACAGATCAGCACGATTTCACGTGCGTGTTCGGAAACATGCTGCGCGGGCACGGTTTCAAGGTCGTGCTGCGCAATCGCCAACGCGCCTTCGGCTTGGCCACTCGCGCGCTCGTGCAATTGCCGGATATCGATCAGCAGGGCTCCCTGCAGGGCGCGTGCGCGTGCGTCGGTAGGGGAAATGTCATAGGGGTTCATGATGCCATTGTCGCGCAAATAACCGGGTTTTATGTGCTGTGGCTCGCTGCGGGAACAAGACATGCAAGCCCATTGAACAAGGACTGCGCTCAGCGATCACCGGCGTTCCTATCGCGGGCTTGCCCAACCTTCAGCTGGTGTGATGACCGCCCGTGTCCGGCACATCGCCTTCGCCACGTCTCGACATCCGGGCGACAAACGGGTCACGCAACGCAGCCCAGCATGCAGACACACATCCGTCTGGAGTTTTCATGAAGACACGTCGACCGATTCTCGTGGTACTCGCACTGTGCATTGGCGTCAGTATGTCGGCCCACGCCCAGAACACGCCTCCCTCCGCGAAGGTGACAGGGCAGCAGCAGGGCGATGCCATGCCCAGTGGCACCGAACGCGCTGCGCTCGGGACGCTGAGCGCGATCAATGTGGGAGAGATCAACGCCGCCAATCTGGCGCTGCAGAAGCAGGTGCAGGGTGGCGTGCGTGATTATGCAATGCGCATGGTCAAGGAACATACCGACAACAACCAGAAACTCGAGAAGTGGCAACCGAACACGTCGGCCGCAGACGCCAAGGCGCAAATGGCCAAGGCGAAGACCGAGGCCGCAGCCCTGCAAAAGCTGGACGGCACCGCGTTTGAAACCGCCTACGTCACCGCGATGGTCAAGGACCACACCGATGCGTTGGCGGCACTGGACAAGAAGCTGATTCCTGCCGCCAAGACGCCTGACGTGCTTGCACATCTGCAGACCACGCGCCACCACGTTGCCGACCACCTGGCTGCGGCCAAGGCGTTGCAAGGAGAGAAGAAGAGCGCTGAAGTACGCTGAATCATGACCGGCCTGCCGATCATTCCCGCTGCGAGCGATGCGGACGGAACCGCATCCTGCGCAGCAGGACAATCTTGCAGAACCGCACCAGATTTTGGATGCCCGGTGCGATGCCAATGCTCCGGAAGGGCGCGCCAGAGTTGGATGGCTGTCTCCGCGCCGGATTATGCGTAGGCCTTGTGTGTTGACGGGAGCCCTGCTGCGGGATGCAGCAGGGCTCACAGACGTTACTGCTCAGCCTGGTCGGCATCGACCACGCCAGGGATGGCCTTGGTATCACCGAAGTGGTGACGCAAGGCATCCACACCATGCTGCGGCTTGGCCAAAGAGGTGAGGTCTTGGCGATTGGCGCGACGTTCGGCCGTGGAGACCGAGACGGCCTGATCACGCTGGTCGACAAGGGGTTGCTGCACTTCGCCATCGCGATTGAACGACCAAGCCAACATCGGCTCGCCCAACGGCAATGCGTCGCCGGCTGCGCTGCCCTTGCGCGAATGCCAAGTGTGCCACGTCTTGCCGTAACTGTTCATCTTGCTGCGCATCAGCTCCTTCTCAGCAGCCAGCGGAAGATTCGGAGCCGACAGCTGGCCAGAAAGAATCTCTCCGTTATGCGGATGCCAGTAATTGCGTTCCTGTGCGGGTAATTGCGCAAAAATTTTTTCGGAAATGATGTATTCGATGCCGGTCAGGTTGGCGCTATCGGTATTGCCGTCGTAAAGCGCGCACTGCGCCATATCTTCGTTGACCTGATGGCAGTAGTGATGCGCTTCCATCTGCTCGTCGGGCGCATCTTTCATCGGATGAAAACCAACCAGGTAGATATCGAGTTTTTCGACAGGCCCGCTGGGCTGCAGTACCTTTGCGCCGGCTTCCAATACATCGGTTTTGGTGGTCTCGGGCGCGCCGGGCGGCGTGACCGCAGGCGGGCTGCGCGAGCAACTGACGCATAAGGCCAGGGCGAGCCATAAGGTGGAATGTCGCATGGGGTCTCCAGCAAAGGGGCGTGGATTACTCTAAGAACGCCAATCGTCAGCAGCGCGTGAGTCTCCGCGCATGCCTATGTTGCAGCTTCACCTCGCTTGAGCATCGGCTTCATGCGCCAGCCGCCATGCTGTGCCGTCACCGACCGCCCACAGAGCCGACATTCCATGGCAGGCACCACACGCAAGATCGCCACGTACAACGTCAATGGAATCGGCAGCAGATTGTCGCATCTGCTGGAATGGCTCACGCGTGAGCAGCCGGATATTGTGGGCCTGCAGGAACTGAAAGCTACCCAGGAGGCATTTCCGGAGCAGGCAATCCGCGATGCTGGCTATGGCGTGATTTGGCAAGGGCAGCGCGCATGGAACGGTGTGGCCCTGCTGGCCCGCGGCACCGACCCTATCGAGATTCGCCGGGGCTTGCCATGGGACCCGAGCGACACGCAGAGCCGGTATCTTGAGGCAGCGATTCACGGTGTGGTGGTGGCCTGCCTGTATCTGCCCAATGGCAACCCGCAGCCAGGGCCGAAATTCGACTACAAGCTTGCCTGGTTTCAGCGCCTTATCCGGCATGCGAAAACACTGGTGGGCTTGCCACATCCGGTGGCCTTGATCGGCGACTTCAATGTGGTGCCCACCGATGCGGACATCTACGACCCCAAGGGTTGGCGAAAGGATGCCTTGCTGCAACCGGAAAGCCGGCAGGCCTACCAGACGCTCGTGGAACAAGGGTGGACCGACAGCCTGTTGGCAGTATATGGCGATGCACCGATCTATACGTTCTGGGATTATTTTCGCCAGCACTTTGCGCGTGACCGTGGCCTGCGTATCGATCATTTGTTGCTCAATCGTGCGTTGGCGCCAGGTCTACTGGATGCGGGCGTCGACAAGTGGGTGCGTGCCCTGGAAAAGGCAAGCGACCATGCGCCGACCTGGATCAGCGTGCGTGTTCCCGATGAAGCGACCAAGCTGAGAGCAGGGGCTCAGGCCACATCGACGACGCGCAAGTTGAAAGCGACAAAAAACGCGCCAGCACGCCAATCGCCGGCCAAAAAAGCAGCAAAGGCCAGTTCGAAGCGCGGCGACAAAACGCCAGCGCGGCAAGCAGCGGCAAAGAAGAACGCCACGGGCGTGCCCGCTGCCAAAACCGCGAGCGCACGCAAGCGGACCGCCAAGAAAGACCCAAGTGCGGCTCGCGAGAAATAGCCATGACGGGCTGATCGATGCGCGGCTTATCAATGTTCGATACGGCTGCGGTCAGTAGGCAAGACCACGCCACAAGCCAATGTGGCCGCCGCCGTGCTCGTCGGTACACCGGGCCCAGCTGACAGACCGACTCGCAGACCGGTTGGCTAGGCGGACGCGAAGACACCATGCGCGCCTACGCCATCCTCGCCCAGGCGCGCTTGTCTGCCCAAGGTCCGATACCCCTAGCTCGTGCCTCAGCCAACATCGCCCAAGCGACCGCGCTTAATCCGCTGTAGGACATACCCGGTAATGGCCGTCAGCAGAATCAATGCGTTGCTGACGACAAACACGGCATTGCCGACGAGATAGCTATAGAGGATGAACAGCAGCGATGCGCTGATTTGACCGATGAACAACCAGCGCGACACACCGTGCGCTTCATCGGATGCCCACTGTTTGTAGATCTGGCGGATCAGGGTCGCGATCAGGATGGCACTGGCCATCCAGCCCAAAAGTTCGACTGAGTGCATGGGTCACGATATGAGGTGTGGCACGTCAGTCTGCGTCGGGCTCTGTAGGCAGTGTGTTCGAGCAGGGTCAAGCGATGTCGCGTTGATGCGAAGGGCATGGTTATGCGCCGAGGCCAAGCGGCGTCGCGACGACGCTACGAGCGGCGCTGTACCGGCTCCGCTGCAGGCCGCTATCCTAGTCAGGTCATCATCAGTCGGCATCGCATTACTCATGATCAGCTACGCCGAAGCCCTTGCCATCGTGCACCAGCAGGTTACTCCGCTGGCCAGCGAGTGGGTTGATAGCGCCGATGCCGAAGGGCGTGTGCTTGCACAACCGTTGCAGAGTCCTGCCGAGTTGCCGCCGTTCGATAACAGCGCCATGGATGGGTTCGCCATTGCTACATATGGACTAAGTGCGGTAGCAGGCAGCGAACATGAGGTAGCGGGCACAATCGCGGCAGGTGCAGATGCGGCGGCAGCGGAAGAGGGTGCTGCGTGGGAGATCATGACCGGTGCTGGCGTACCTGCGGGTGCCGATGCGGTAGTGCCGATCGAGCAGGTGGATGTCTTGCGTGCGCTGCATCACGCACAGCCCGGCCTTATCCGTCTACGTGCTGATGTGCGCGTGGGGCAGCATATTCGCCGCCGTGGAGACGACGTGCGTCTGGGTGATGTCGTGATGGATGCCGGTACCGTGCTGCGTGGCGCGCATTTGATGGTACTGGCCAGTCTGGGATGCGCGCAGGTCCAGGTCGTCCGGCGCCCACGGGTTGCGCTGATCGCGACGGGCCGCGAGTTGGTCAGCGATCCTGCGCAACCGCTGCAACCTGGCCAGATCCGCGATGGCACCAGTCGCTACCTGCACAGTCAGTTGCATGCAGCGGGCGCCCATGTTGTGTGGCAAGGGCAGGTGGGCGACGACGATGCAGCCTTCGATACCGCACTCGCACAGGCGCGCAATGCCGGCGCCGACGTGATCTTGAGTACCGGTGCGGTGTCGCGCGGTCGCTATGACTTCGTGCCCGACGCATTGGCGCGGCATGCGGCGCGCCTGCTGTTTCACAAGGTTGCCGTACGCCCGGGCAAGCCGGTGCTACTGGCCCGGTTTAGCGACGGCGTGTTGTATGTCGGCTTGCCGGGCAATCCCATGGCCAGCGCCGCCGGGCTGCGTTTTTTTGTCGAACCTGCCTTGCGCCGATTCTTAGGCATGCCGGCCGAGTGCGGCCTGCGCGTCGCCCTTGAGACACCGATGCAGGCGCGACCGATCTGGCGCCAGCATCTACGCGCACAGTTGTCCTGCAGAGCACTAGGCGCGCTGCGCGTGCAGATGCTGCCGCAACAGGAGTCGTTTCGCCTGGCGCCCTTACTGCAGGCCAATGTCTGGGCGGTGCTGGAGCCGCAGGACGAGGCCGCGGCGCCGAGCATGACGGCAGAGGTGTTCGGGTTGGGCCATCTGCATCCGGCAGCGCCGGTAGTGATTGCATGAGCCGCTACCCGCGCTACACAAGCGTGTTCACTACATGAGCGCTCCCTCTGCATGGACCGGCGTGGTGCTGGCCGGTGGCCGCTCGTCGCGGATGGGGCAGGACAAAGCCATGCTTCACTGGCGCGGGCGTCCATTGTTAGTGCAGATGCAGGCGGTGCTGCGCGACGCGGGCGCGCAGGATGTGCTTATCAGTGGCATTCGTCCAGGGTATGAGGGCATTGCCGACCTGCAGCCGGATCTGGGACCGTTGGGCGGGTTGGTCAGCGTGCTCGATCAGGTCGCCGATATGACCACGCTGGTGGTGGTGCCGGTGGACATGCCGCTGTTGACCACGCAGTTGATCGCACGGTTGCTGGCGCCCGCACAGCAGCGTTGTGTCGCGTTTGACGAGCAGATGCTGCCGATGCGCCTATGCATCGACGCGACCGTGCGTGAGGCGTTATCGACGTTGATGGCGGGTGAGGCATCGTCACGCTCGCTGCGCGCCTTGCAGCGTTCACTGCATTGCCATCGCGTGGCTGTGACCGACAGCGAACGCACCGCGTTCGTCAATTGCAATACGCCCGAGCAGTGGAGCCAGCTCATCCATGAAAATCCAGATTGAAGGCCAGCACCTGCGGTTCCGTATCGACGAAGCTGAACTCGCCATCTTGCTCGCGGGGCGCAGCGTCGACAACCTCAGTCGCCTGCCAAGCGGGCAGGGCGCCCGCCTGGTGCGGCATAGCGTGAGCCTGACCGGTGGACATGCCGCCTGCAATTGCGCCACCGATCACTGGCAATTGCTGGTGCCGCGCGACGCGCTGGAAGAGCACGCACGCCAATTGCCTAGTCGCGAAGGATTGAGTTTCAACTTCGATGCGGGCGCCGGGCATGCAGAGCCCATGGCGCTGCGCGTGACCTTCGATATCGATGTGCGCGATAGTGCGCGCAAGCGGCTTCCGAAACAGTGAGTTGACCGTTTGAGTAGGCCTGCGCTGCGTTCGTCCGGTTGGCGGACACGCAGCGAAGTCATCAGTGGCAATAGTGCGCACGCAATAGCTGTTGCCCGCGGTTGCCCAGCGCGAGGGCGCCGAGCGTCGATGGCGCTAACTGCTCAGCCTGTGGCTTGCTTACAGCGCTCGGTGCAAATCCCCGGTATGCGCTCGCAGGCAAGTCCGCGTGCCTGCAGTGCGGCTTCGATCGAGGCCGCTGCGACTGCGCAGTAGCCGGTGCCGCTGCGCAGCGCGACCACATGCAGGCCTTCGCCTGCCAGTTCCAGCAGCAGCGCATGGTGTGCCTGCGGCTCGGGCGGCAGTGCGCGCCGTGAAGCATCGCGGCGTGCCAGCTCGAGGATCGTGTCCGGCACGTCTGCGCCAACAAGCAGCACATCGGCCAGATTCATCGCACGCAACGCTTTCAATGTCAGCAGTCCAGGGTCGCCGGGGCCGGTGCCGACCAATTGCACGCTGCCACGCGCCGGAACGGTGCCGGCGTCGTCCAATGCCGCGTTGAAGGCGGCTTCGGCCGCGACATCGTCGCCGGCTTGCAGCAGCAACGGCACTTGCCCATCGATCACGCGATCGAACCAACGCCTGCGCCGGTTCATATCGGGGAACTGGTTGCGGATTCGTTCGCGGTGGCGCGCGAACAAACCAGCGAAGCGACCTACCGATACGTCCAGCTCGCGCTCGAGCCGCTCGCGCAGGCGGCGCGCCAGCATCGGCGCCGCACCGGCCGATGAAATGGCAACGACCAGCGGATCGCGGTCTACGATCGCGGGCACCTGGTATGTGGACAGCTCGGCATCGTCCACCACGTTGACCAGCCGCTGGCGCGCACCCGCGGCAGCAGCAACGCGCTGGTTCAAGTCGGTGTCGTCGGTGGCTGCGACCACCAGCCAGACCGTGTCGATCCATGACGGGTCGAACTGCCCGACCAGCTGCTCGAAGCGGCCGGCGCGCATCAGTTCCGCAAGCTCGGGCGAGAGCGCGTGCGCATACAGGCGGATCTGCGCGCCCGCCTTGAGCAGCGCGAGCACCTTGCGCGTGGCGACCTCGCCACCGCCAATCACCAGCACAGCGCGTCCCTGCAGGTTTGCGAACAACGGGAACAATGGCATCAGGCCTACTCCGAAAGATGACTCGCACCGACGGCATGTTGCATGGCACCATCGGGCCACGTCCACACGCCTCGCAGCCGCCAATGCGTGTTTTGCTGGTCAACGATACCGAAAAGCCCATTGGCGAACTGCGCCAGGCGCTGACGCGCGCCGGCTACACGGTGCTCGACGATGTGGCATCGGTCGGCGCGTTGCTGCATGCGGTGCAGAGCCAGCAGCCGGATGTCGTGGTGATCGACGTGGACTCGCCCTCGCGCGATACGCTGGAGCAGTTGTCGATGCTGCACGCCCATGCACCGCGCCCGGTGGTGATGTTCTCCGGCGATGGCGACGACGCCTTGATCCACGCTGCAGTGGGTGCAGGCGTCACCGCGTACGTGGTGGATGGGCTATCACCGGCGCGATTGGCGCCAATCGTGCAGGTGGCGCTGGCCCGGTTTGCGCACGAGAGCAGCATGCGCAAACGCCTGGACGATGTGCAGCAGGCCTTGCACGACCGCAAGCAGATCGACCGTGCCAAGGGTCTGCTGATGGAAAAACGTGGCCTTAGCGAGGCCGATGCTTACGCCGCGCTGCGTCAGCAGGCGATGAAGCAGGGTGTCAAGCTGGCCGAAGTGGCGCGACGCATCGTGGCCATGGCCGAGTTGTTGGGATGAACACATGAGCCAAGCCAACCTCCCCGTACTGCGCGTGGCCTACATGCCGCTGATCGACTGCGCCCCGTTGATCGCCGCGCAGCGGCTGGGCCTGGATCGCGCGCATGGCGTGCAACTTGACCTGCAACGGCAGGCCTCCTGGGCCGGCGTGCGCGATCGTCTGCTGGCGGGCGAGGTGGACGCGGCGCATACGCTCGCGAGCCTGGTGTATGCCATCGAGTTGGGCATTGCCGGGCCGCAATGCGCAATGGCGTTGCTGATGACGCTCAACCATAACGGCCAGGCGATCACCATGGCTCCTGGGTTGGCGCAAGCGCTTGTGGATGGTCGGCGCCTGCCCCAAGTCCTGGAGGGGCTGGGGCGACGTGCTGTCTTCGCACAAACCTTTCCCACCGGCACGCATGCGTTGTGGCTGTATTACTGGCTAGCCGCGGGTGGCGTAGACCCGATGCGCGATGTCGATGTGCTCAGCATTCCACCGCCGCAGATGCCCGAGGCACTGGCCAGCGGACTGATCGACGGCTACTGCTCCGGCGAACCTTGGGCGGCCGTGGCACAAGTCCAGGGCAGCGGGGCACGGGTGATCCGCAGTGGTCAGTTGTGGCCCGGTCATCCGGAAAAGGTGCTGGCCTGCCGGCGCGAATTTGCCGCCTTGCAGCCGGAGCTGGCCGAGCAACTGACGGCCTGCGTGCTGGAAGCATGTCGCTGGCTGGATGCCGCCGCGGACAACCGCGCGCAATGCGCACAGTGGCTGGCGGAGCCTCAACATATCGGCGTGTCGGCCTCGCATCTGGCAACGTGTCTGGATGCCGATGCCGATGCCGATGCCGCTGGTCAGGCAAATGATGCGACTTCGCTTGCGTTCCATCGCCACGGCATGGTGAACATGCCGTGGCTATCGGATGGCGAGTGGTTCCTGAGCCAGTTCCAGCGCTGGGGATGGCACGATATCCAGGACAACGATATTGCGCGGCTGCGCGATATCCATCGCTTGGACAACTATCGCAGCGCTGCGGCACGCGTGAATATCGCAGTGCCGGATAGCGATCATCGGCGCAATCTGTTGTTCGATGCACCTGGAAGCGACTGACACGGTCTGCTTGCTTGGTTCTTGTCCACCTACCGTCGCAGGACATGCAGTGAATCCGTCCCTGGAGGCTCTTACGCGGCATCCCTGCCGCATAAGGTCCCACGATGGTGGGTGGGCAAGGACCAGTGAAGAGGGGACCGACCAACGTTCGGGTACGGTGTCTTTACCGCGTGCGCGTCCCTGTGGCGGCATGGATGCCGCCACGGAGCGGCGTCGATGGATGGATTGACAGCGTGTCCCGCGAGCGGCAATGGCACCGTACCCTAGACGCGCCAGCGTCTGCCTGCATCCATAACGACGCGACGGCTCGACACATCGTCTGCCTGGCTATGGTTGGAAACCGAGGCTGCGCCCGCCTGTATTGTTAACGACCCTACGAACCCACATACGGCCTGCTACCTAGAGTCGGACAGTGCCGATGCATCTGTGACAGAGCTGCAGTCCATAGCTTCGCTGCGGTGTTTGAGATGCGTGCGACATGTGGATCTGGCATGGGCCCCAAATGATCGGCGCACGCTATTGGTGCATGGCCGCACGAAGCAGGGGAGTGGCAAGCCTCATCTGCCACGCTGGTAGCCGCAAGACATCTTTTGAAGTGCGCTGAAAGATTTTATTTTTCAATGATTTGCAGCAACGTGACGCTCGGATGAAGGACTTGGCACGCTGATTGCGTAGCACTCACTCGCGGGCGCAACGGCGTGCCTGCAACAACACGTACACGGTGCAGCGGTTCAACGGCGATCCGCACGCATCCAGGACAACGGCGTCCTTCCGGTTTACCGGAGGGGCGCCGTTTTTTTTTTGACCATCGCATTCGAAGAGGTCTCTATGCAGCGCTCGTTCTGGCGATCCGGGCACACGCCCACCTTGTTCGCTTCCTTCCTGTATTTCGACCTGAGCTTCATGGTGTGGTATCTGCTCGGTCCGTTGCAGGTGCCGATTGCGCGATCGCTGGGCCTGGATACACAGCAGCGCGCCCTGATGGTGGCCGTGCCGATCCTGTGCGGTGCGGTGCTGCGCCTGGTGCTGGGCATGTTTGCCGATCGCATCGGTGCCAAGCGTGCCGGCGTGCTTGCCCAGCTTGCGGTCATTGCGGCGTTGTTCGGTGCCTGGCAACTGGGCGTCAGCAGCATGGGGCAGGTGTTGATGCTGGGCGTACTGCTGGGCATTGCCGGTGCTTCGTTTGCGGTTGCATTGCCGCTCGCATCGCGCTGGTATCCACCCGAGCACCAGGGCACCGCGATGGGCATTGCCGGTGCAGGCAATTCCGGCACGGTGCTGGCGGCGTTGTTCGCCCCGATGCTGGCGGCCGCCTTCGGCTATCAAAACGTGTTCGGGCTGGCGTGCATCCCGTTGGTGCTGACGCTGATCGTGTTTGCGTCGATTGCCAAGGAGGCGCCTGCGCCGGTCGCGCGCAAGCAATGGTCCGATTACGGCCGCGTCCTGGTGGGTAACCGCGATGCGTGGCGCTTCATGTTTTTCTATGCGATCACCTTTGGTGGATTTTCCGGCTTTGCCAGCGCGTTGCCGGGCTACTTCCACGACCAGTTCGATTTCGATGCACGCACTGCGGGCTGGGCCACGGCCGCCTGCGTGCTGGCCGGCTCGGTGATGCGTCCGCTGGGTGGCGTGCTCGCCGACCGCGTCGGTGGCACGCGTGCCTTGCTGGCGGTGTATCTGCTGGTGGCCGCGCTGGTGGGCATCGCCGGGTTCGGTGCCGGTGGCGCCACGCTGACGCTGGCGTTGTTCGTGCTGACGTTGCTGTGTCTGGGCGCTGGAAATGGCGCGGTGTTTCAGCTGGTGCCGCAGCGCTTCGGCCAGGACATCGGCGTCATGACCGGTTTGATCGGTATGGCCGGCGGCATCGGCGGATTCGCGCTGGCCGCCAGCCTGGGCGTGCTCAAGCAACACACCGGCAGTTATGCAGTGGGCATGTGGCTATTTGCCGCGTTCGCCCTTGGGGGCTGGGCACTGCTGGCCGGCGTCAAGGCTCAGTGGCGCAACGAATGGTCCACCGCCGGCGCGGCGCGCGTCTGACATGTCGACAGGAATCCAGGCAATGAAGCAACCCAGACTCGTCATCATCGGTAACGGCATGGCGGGCATCCGCACCGTGGAAGAACTGCTCAAGCTGATGCCGGGCATGTACCACATCACCGTGTTCGGGGCCGAGCCGCATCCCAACTACAACCGCATCCTGCTGTCGCCGGTGTTGGCCGGGGAGCAGGAGTTCGACGACATCGTGCTCAACTCGCTGCAGTGGTATCGCGACAACGGCATCCATCTGCACCTGAATAAGGAAGTCACACGCATCGACCGGGTACGTCGCCGCGTCATTGCCGCCGATGGCACCGAAGCCGAGTACGACCGCCTGCTGATCGCTACTGGCTCGGTGCCGTTCGTACTGCCGATCCCGGGCAACGAGCTGAAGGGCGTGATCGGGTACCGCGATATCCAGGACACCCGCACCATGATCGACACCGCGCGCAGCAAGCAGCATGCGGTGGTGATCGGCGGCGGCCTGCTTGGTCTGGAAGCGGCCAATGGCTTGAAGGCGCGCGGCATGGACGTGACCGTGGTGCACCTGGCCGGCTGGCTGCTGGAACGCCAGCTCGACCCGGTGGCGGGCAGTCTGCTGCAGCAGGCACTGCGCGCACGTGGCCTGGAATTTCGCTTGAACACCGCAACCAGCGCGCTGCTCGGCAATGCGCAGGGCGAGGTGATCGGGGCCAGATTCGCCGATGGCAGCGAAATCCCTGCTGATCTGGTGGTGATGGCCGCCGGCATCCGCCCCAACACGCGCCTTGCCGAAGAAGCCGGCATCCATTGCTCGCGCGGCATCGTGGTCAACGACAGCCTGCAGAGCTTCGATCCACGCGTGTATGCGGTGGGCGAGTGCGCAAACCATCGTGGGATCGCCTACGGCCTGGTAGCGCCGTTGTTCGAGCAGGCCAAGGTCTGCGCGAACCATCTGGCGCAATTCGGCATCGGCATCTATCGCGGCTCGGTGGCGTCGACCAAGCTCAAGGTCACCGGCATCGATCTATTTTCCGCAGGTGATTTCATGGGCGGCGATGGCTGCGAGGAGATCGTGCTGTCCGACCCGGCCGGTGGTGTCTACAAGAAGCTGGTGATCCGCGACGATGTGCTGGTGGGGGCGTGCCTGTACGGCGACACCAGCGATGGCGGCTGGTACTTCAAGCTGCTCAAGGACGGCACGCCGATCCAGGCGCAGCGTGACCAGCTGATCTTTGGTGAAAGCGCGCTGGGAGACTCGGGCACCGGCGGTCAGGATCGTGCCAGCGCCATGTCAGACAGCGACGAGGTCTGCGGCTGCAACGGCGTGTGCAAGGGCACGATCGTCAAAGCCATCAGCGAGCAAGGGCTATTCACTGTCGACGAGGTGAAAAAGCACACCAAGGCCGCTAGTTCCTGCGGCTCTTGCACCGGCTTGGTCGAACAGATTCTGATGAACTGCCTGGGCTCCAACTTCCAGGAAACCCCGAAAACCAAGGCCGTCTGCGCGTGTACCGACCTCAGCCATGGCGAGGTGCGCCGCGCTATCCGCGAGCACAGGCTGCTCACCCATGCGCAGGCCTACGCGTTCATGGAATGGCGCACGCCCAACGGCTGCGCCACCTGCCGGCCGGCGATCAACTACTACATGCTCTCGACCTGGCCGCATGAGGCCATCGACGATCCGCAGTCGCGTTTCATCAACGAACGCGCGCACGCCAACATCCAGAAGGACGGCACCTTCTCGGTGATTCCGCAGATGAAGGGTGGGGTGACCAATGCGGGCGAGCTGCGCCGCATCGCCGATGTGGCAGACAAGTACGCGGTGCCGATGGTCAAGGTGACCGGCGGCCAGCGCATCGATCTGCTCGGCGTCAAGAAAGAGGATCTGGTGGATGTGTGGCGCGATCTGGGCATGCCGTCCGGCCATGCGTACGGCAAGTCGATCCGCACGGTAAAAACCTGCGTGGGCAGCGAGTTCTGCCGCTTCGGCACCCAGAACAGCACCCAGATGGGCATCGACCTGGAAACCATGCTGGCCAATATGTGGAGCCCGCACAAGGTGAAGCTTGCGGTGTCCGGTTGCCCGCGGAATTGCGCCGAATCCGGTATCAAGGACGTGGGCATCATCGCGGTCGATTCGGGCTGGGAACTGCATATTGGCGGCAATGGCGGCATCAAGACCGAGGTGGCGCGCTTTTTGGTCAAGGTGACAACCGCTGAGGAAGTGCGCGAATACACCGGCGCATTCCTGCAGCTGTACCGCGAGCAGGCCTATTACCTGGATCGCACCGTGCATTACATCGCACGGGTGGGGCTGGACTACATCCGCGCGCAGGTGGTGGACGACGCGGCCAACCGGCGTGCGCTGTACGAGCGCCTGCTGTATTCGCTCGAAGGCCTGGTCGACCCATGGAAAGCGCGCATCGCCGGCGAGCGCCGCCAGGAATATCTACCGCTGCGCATCGCAGCGCCTGCCGCAACCGTGGAGGGATGAGCATGCACAACGACGCATGGGTGCACGTGTGCGCGCTGCAGGAGTTGCCGATGCTGGGTGCGCGCGTGCTGGAAGTGGATGGTCTACCGGCGATCGCCGTTTTCCGCACAGCCAGCGACCAGGTGTTTGCGTTGCAAGACCGTTGCCCGCACAAGGGCGGGCCGTTGTCGCAAGGCATCGTGGCCGGCGACACCGTGACTTGCCCGCTGCATGGCTGGGCGATCGGCTTGCAAAGCGGGCAGGCCTGCGCACCGGATGTAGGCTGCGCGCCGCGCTACCCGATCAAGGTGGAGGCCGGTGCGGTGTGGATCGTGTTGCAGCCGGTGGCGCAGCCGGATGCTGTGACTGAGCCGGCAACATGAGCCAAGCTCTGTCACCACTGTCACCACTGTCGCCTGCCAGTCCAGCCCAGCCACGCATGGCAGGGCCGATGCATCGCATCACGCGCTCGACCTGTTGCTATTGCGGCGTGGGCTGCGGCGTACTGATCCACAGTGAGCACGATGCCGATCGCGAACGTATTGTAGGCATCGAAGGCGACCCGCTGCATCCGGCCAATCACGGCCGTCTGTGCAGCAAGGGTCTGGCGTTGCCGCAGACTGTTGCAAGTACGCAAGGGCGGGTTCTTGCACCGGAATTGCGCCGGCATCGGCAGGCACCGCGTGCGCCGGTGAGCTGGGAGCAGGCACTTACCCACGTCACCAGCAAACTGGCGGCCATCGTCCAGGCGCATGGCCCGGATTCGGTGGCGTTCTATCTGTCGGGGCAGTTGCTCACTGAGGACTATTACGTCTTCAACAAGTTGGCCAAGGGCCTGATCGGCACCAACAACATCGACACCAACTCGCGCCTGTGCATGTCCAGTGCGGTCACCGCTTACAAGCTTGCACTCGGCGCCGACGGCCCGCCGACCTGTTACGAAGATCTGGAGCTGGCGCACACGGTGGTGTTTGCGGGCAGCAACATGGCGTACGCGCATCCGGTGCTGTTTCGCAGGCTCGAAGAGGCGCGCGCTCGCAACCCGGACATTCGCTGGATCGTAATCGACCCTCGGCGTACCGATACCGCGGCCATGGCCGACCTGCACCTGGCAATCGAACCCGGCACCGACGTCGCTTTGTTCAACGGCATGCTGCATCACCTGATCTGGGAGGGTCTGGTGGATGCGCGCTTCGTTGCGGCGAGCACGCAGGAGTTCGATGCCCTCAAGCGGATGTTGCGCGAGTACACCCCGCGCATGAGCGCCGAGATCTGCGGAATCTCGCACGAGGACCTGGTGCAGGCGGCCGAGTGGTTCGGGCGTAGTCCAGCGGCGCTGTCGCTGTATTGCATGGGCTTGAATCAATCCGCGCACGGCACCGACAAGAACCTTGCGCTGATCAATCTGCATCTGGCCACCGGTCAGATCGGCAAGCCGGGGGCAGGGCCGTTTTCGTTGACCGGCCAGCCCAATGCGATGGGCGGGCGGGAAGTGGGCGGCATGGCGACGATGCTGGCGGCACACCGGGAGATCGGTAATGCGGAGCATCGTGCCGAGGTCGAACGGCTGTGGGACGTGCCGGCGGGGCGCATTTCGCCAAACCCGGGCACGCCGGCGGTGGCGTTGTTCGAGCGGCTGCGCGCCGGCAGCTTGAAGGCGGTGTGGATCGTCTGCACCAACCCCGTGCATTCGATGCCGGACGTGGCCGGCATTCGCGCCGCGCTGGAACAGGCCGAACTGGTGATCGTGCAGGACGCCTTCTCCGGTACCGACACCGTGCCCTATGCCGACGTCTTGCTGCCGGCGGCCAGTTGGGGCGAGAAGGATGGCACGGTCACCAATTCCGAACGCCGCATCACCCGCGTCCGCAAGGCGGTAGAAGCGCCTGGACAGGCGCGTGCCGATTGGTGGATCGCCAACGAAGTTGCCCGACGACTGGAGGCGCGGCTGGCACCGGCCACCGGTGCCGGCCTGTTCGCCTTCGACAGCACCGCACAGATCTTCGACGAGCATCGTGCGTTGACGGTAGGGCGCGACCTGGATATGGGGGGCGTGGATTACGCAGTGCTGGACCAGAGTCCGCAGCAATGGCCGTTTCCCGCAGGCGCCACGCAAGGGCAGGCGCGCCGCTATACCGATGGCGTGTTCGCCACTGCCGATGGCCGTGCGCGATTTCATGCAACGCCGTATCGCAAAGTGGCCGAAGCCACGTCGGCACGTTTTCCGATGCGCCTGCTCACCGGTCGCCTGCGCGACCAATGGCATGGCATGTCGCGTACCGGGCGCGTCGCCGCGGCCTACGCCCATAGCCCGGAACCGTCCTTGCGCATGCATCCGGACGATGCCACGCGTCGCGGGCTGGTGGCCGGCGAATTGGTGCAGGTCGCCAGCAAGCGCGGTGCGTTGGTGCTGCCGCTGGAACTATCCGACGAACTGCGCTCGGGGACCGTGTTTGCCGCAATGCACTGGAGCGGGCAGACACTGTCCAGTGGCGGCATCAACGAAGTCAGCACGCCGGCAGTGGATACGCGCTCGTACCAGCCCGAGCTCAAGCATGCGGCAGTACGCGTGGAGAAAGCCGTGTTCGGCTGGCATCTGCTGGCGGCACGTCGCGGCGATGCACTGGCGATGCAGCAGGCGCTGCAGCCGCTGCTACGTGAGTGCGGCTATGCCAGCCTGCGTTTGCATGCCGAACCGCTCGACGATGGCGGCGGGCAGTGGGCGGTGCTGCAAGCGGCGTGCGAGCGCGCGCCCGATGCGGCGTGGATCGACCGTCTGATCGCCGCGTTGCAATTGCCGGCCGGGCCGGACGTTCTGGAATACCGCGATCTGCGCCGTGGATTGATGCGTCGCGTCGGCTGGCGCACGCAAGACGACCAGAGCCATATCGATGGCCTGCTGTTGACCGCCGCACAGCCCAGCGACGCCGACCGGTCGCTGCTGACCCTCGCCCTGGCTGGCAAGCCCTGGCCGGGTGCCCGGCTGGCCGTATTTGCCCCCACACGTGCCGCACCCAGCGACCCCATCGTGTGTACCTGCATGCATGTCACAGCCAGGGCGATTCATACGGCCATCAACGATGGCGCTGACGTCGCGCAGCTCAAGCAACGGCTGGGCTGCGGAACCATCTGCGGCTCCTGCATTCCGCAACTGACCCGGCTATGCCGCCAACCGCGGCTGGCCTGATGCACTTCATCCCTCCACACACTGCGAGATCTCTCATGTCCGTCACCCCTTGCTGCGCGCGTGATGTGGTGCTGTTGTCCGCCGGCCCCGGCGATCTGGAACTGCTCACCATCAAGGCGGTAAGGGCGTTGGCAGTGGCGCAGGTGCTGTTGCTCGACGACCTGGCCAACCCCGACATCGTCGAGCTGGCACCACATGCGCGCGTGATCCGGGTCGGCAAACGCGGTGGTTGCCGCTCCACGCCGCAGGAATTCATCTGCCGGTTGATGCGGCGTTATGCGTTGCAGGGCCTGCGCGTGGTGCGGGTCAAGGGCGGCGATGCCTTGTTATTTGGGCGCGCCGGCGAAGAGATCGCCTTTCTGCGCGCCGCCGGTGTCGGCGTGCAGGTGATCAATGGGGTCAGCGCGGCATTCGCGGCGGCGGCGGCGCTTGAGGTATCACTGACCCATCGCGCGCATTGTCACGGCATCACCTTCGTCACCGCGCATACGCACGACCACGGCGGGCCAAACTGGGGTGCGCTGGCGGCCAGCGGTACAACGCTGGGCATCTACATGGGCTTGCGCCGCGCAGATGCGTTGGCGACGGCGCTGCTGGCGTATCTGCCTGCCAGTACGCCAGCTGCCATTGTGCAGGCAGCCACCAGGCCGGAGCAGCAGCGCAGGCTGACCACGCTTGGCGAGCTGGGAACGACTGCCGCAGCGCTATTGCCGGGTCTGCCGACCCTGCTGCTGGTGGGCGACGCATTGTCTGAGGCATCACTGGCCTGCGACGACCGCTTCGGTGCGACATTGCAGCAGGCGGCTGGATGACCTGGAGGTGGGCCGTTGCCGCCGCTGACTCTTGTGGCCACTGAATGCGCTCGTTCCACCGAGCATCGGCACGCGCGTGGCATGCGAATCGCGATGTTCCTGGTTTAAGCGGGCCGCGAGATGTGTGCAGCGTCGATCCTTGAACGGTCGTGGTCCGAGCCTTTGTGCAAAACGCAGCCGCAGGCCGGGCACTTGCTGTGTGTGCCGGCATCCGGTCCCCTGCGCAAACCGTTCCCGCGCTCTCGGATGCAACTGGCGCCGCCCTCGCTCGACCGCCGAAGTGCGGCATCGCATCGTTTAGTACATCTGGTGCAGGTGCGATCACGCTGGGCTTTCTGCTTTCTGCTTTCCACCGCGGACGCCGATCGATAGATGCACGGGTGCACATCGCCTCGGCAAGCAGCGATCCTCATCCCGCATTGGTAGCACTACGCCATCTACACCCTCCCAGCGGTCCAGCATCGTCAGGTGTGCAAGATTTGCGCAGCGAGCGCAGCGGTTTCTTCCTGCATGGGCTCGTCTACCGCCACGCCGCCTGTATTTGCGGGTTGGCACGAATGTTGCGTCAAGCCCCTCACCGAATGACGTACCGATGCATCGAGAGGAGGCACAGTGGAAGACGGACAAAACAGTACTCGTAGCCGGCGCGGTTTTGCCGCATTGGATCCGGAGAAGCGTCGCGTGCTGGCCAGCAGCGGTGGAAAGGCGGCGCACGCCAGCGGCAATGCACATGAATTCACCAGCGACGAAGCCCGCGAGGCAGGCCGTAAGGGTGGCCAGGCAGTGAGCCGCGACCGCGATCATATGTCGCGTATCGGCAGCAAAGGCGGACGCTCCAAGCAGGCCAAGCCGCAGGAAGAATCCGCTTAATCGACGGGCAAGCACGCAAACGCGTGCGGTATGATTTAGGGGACGCAGGCTCTGCGCTGTGACGGCGTGGAGCCTGTTGCTTTAGGCGCAAGCCTATGATTCCACACCACGTAAAAAAACAATCGATTTCACTCAAACAGCCTTGGTGGATGTCGGTAAAACCGGTGTGGTCGTGCGTCGCTCATAACTGGTTGATGCGCAAAGCATTGCCAATGCGTCGGAAAATTTTGCAGCGTTGGGGACGCCCGCTAACGATTGCAGGGAAAATTTTCCAGCTCCTACAACTGGATGCGCATGCGTCGGCAGAATTTGCACACCTCACGGTAGGCGTATCTAGTCGCGCGTTCGGATCTCCGCCATCGAGCACACGCTAACTAACGAGCTCGACTGGTTGTCGCTGCGGCTCGCGAAGTATCCGAGCGCGACAACGTTGCGCCTTGTACATCGCGCGATAAGCGCAGGGCTCCCTGCTCTGACGGCCTGCTATATCAACGGCATGTGCACGACCAACACGGCGTCCACCCGAAGCAGCCATGATTTTCATGCCAAGCCCGGCAGGCTTGAGCCATCGCAAACAAACAGGAGATGTCGCATGGCCGAACCCCGAGAAAACCTGATGGACTGGTTGCGCGATGCGCATGCAATGGAGCAGCAGGCAGAGCAGATGCTCAAGGCCCAGGCCGCGCGCATCGAGCACTATCCGAAACTCAAGGCACGCATCGAAGAACATCTTCAAGAAACCTTGGGCCAGCAACGCTTGGTGGAATCGTGCATCGAACGCCTGGGCGGGTCGCCTTCCGTCATCAAGGACGCCATGGGCAAGATGGCCGCGTTTGGTCAGGCCATGGGGGGAATGACCACCTCCGACGAGATCGTCAAGGGCGCGATGGCCAGCTATGTGTTCGAAAATCTCGAGATCGCTACCTACACCGCATTGCTAGGTGCAGCCAAGACGGTGGGCGACATCGAAACCCAGCGTGTCTGCGAGCAGATTTTGCCTCAGGAGCAGGCCATGGCCGACTGGCTGCTTGCCCATTTGCCCGAGCTGACAGAAGAGTTTCTGGTGCGCGACGCTACACCGGGCGTGACCGCCAAAAAATAGGCCGTGATCCGACGCCGTAGGTCGCTGAGAAGCCCCGCATGATTGCGGGGCTTTTTTCTTTCTGCGCGGCGAGCGCTTACCCTTGATGCTTTCAAACAATGCAACGTGATCATGACAACGCATCTCCACTATCCGATCGGTACTCCTGGCCAGCCGTGGGGCGATGACGAACGCATGGCCTGGCGTGCGCGTCAGGTGGTGCGACGCAGCTATGCAGCCGAGGTGGTACAGATCATCGAGGCATTGGATGAGCGCTACCAACGCGTGCAATACGGCACCATCGCGGCGGACGCTGCACAGTACCCGCTGCTGGCATTGCGCAGTGCTGGCTGGGACAGCGCGCTGCCCTGCGCACTGGTCACAGGTGGCGTGCATGGCTACGAGACCAGTGGCGTGCAAGGCGCGTTGCTGTTTTTACAGCACCAGGCGGCGGACTATGTGGGTAGGATCAACCTGCTGGTTGCGCCATGCATCAATCCCTGGGGCTATGAGCGTATCCAGCGCTGGAATGCCAACGCGGTGGATCCAAACCGTTCGTTCCGTGACGACAGTCCGGCTGCAGAGTCGGCGGCTTTGATGCAACTGGTTGCTGCAACTGCTGGCAACATACTGGTGCATATCGACCTGCACGAGACCACCGATAGCGACGAAAGCGAGTTCCGTCCAGCACTGGCGGCGCGCGATGGCAAGCCGTTCGTGCCTGGCAGCATCCCGGATGGGTTCTATCTGGTGGGCGATAGCGAAGACCCGCAGCCCGCGTTTCAGCAGGCGGTGATCGCGGCGGTGGAGCAGGTCACGCATATCGCACCGGCCGATGCACAGGGGCAGATCATCGGTGCGCCGGTCACCGGTCATGGCGTGATCAATTACCCGGTGCGACGCCTGGGCCTGTGTGCCGGCGTCACCGATGCGCGCTATCGCACCACCACCGAGGTATATCCGGATAGTCCGCGCGCCACGCCGGAGCAGTGCAACGCTGCACAGGTTGCGGCGATTTGTGCGGCGCTGGATTACGCGCTCTCGGAGGCGTGAATCCACGCAAGCCACATGCCGAGCGCACGCTTGCGACGCGCCTCGGCAGCCTGTGTCCTGAAGGCGAGTAGGTGATGTCGACCGGCGTGACCCAGCGCAATCACGCCGCGTTGGCTCAGGACAGGCGTTGCTGCGCCCTGGCGTCCTGCATATACGCCGCGACCAGTGGCGCTTCCATCGGCCTGGACAGCAGATACCCCTGTGCCTCGTCGCAGCCCCAGCTGCGCAGCAACGCAATTTCGTCGGCATGCTCGACACCTTCGGCAACGGTGCGATAGCCGAGTGCGCTGGCCATGCGCACCACCGCTTCTGCACGCATCTGCATCCCGGTCTTGTTGGCAATGCCGGTCACCAGCGAGCGATCCAGCTTGAGCACATTGACGGGCAACTCGGTGAGGTAACCGAAATTGCTGTAGCCGGTACCAAAATCGTCGATGGCCACGCTGACGCCAGCGTCGCGGAGCGCGCGCAGGCGCGGAACGGCTTCGACGTTGCTGCGCAACCAGCGGCCTTCGGTGATTTCCAGCTCGATCCGGTGGGTGGGGATGGCCAGCTCCTTGCAGCGCTTGATCACATCGGCGGCAAGATTGATGTTGCCGAAATCGCGGGAGGACAGATTGATCGAGATCGAAAAATCCAGGCCTTGCGCGCGCCATTGCGATAGCTGCACCAACGCACTTTCGATCACCCAGTTGGTGACCGTGCACATCAGCGCGGTCTTTTCGAACAATGGAATGAACTCGTCCGGGCCGATCGGCCCCAGGCTGGCATGCCGCCAGCGCAGCAGCGCTTCGAACCCGATGACCGACAGATCCTGCAGGTTGATGCGTGGCTGGAACACCAAACGGAAATCGCCAGCGTCCAGTGCTTTTTCCGCATCCAGCGCCAATCGATACGAGCGCTGGATGGCGTCGTCCTGCGATGCGCTATACCAGCACACCACCGCGTTGTTGCTGATGGCATCGCCCAGCGATACCAGGCCCTTGCGCATTACATCGTTGGTGTCTGGCTGTTGCGGTGCAAAGCGCACCACGCCGGCATGGAAGGTCAGCGACATCGGCACCCCGGCGGCGTCCACCGGCTTGTGCAGCATGTCGCGCAAATCCAGCAACAGGTCTTCCATTTCGTCGGGCGCGGAATTGAGCAGGAAAAACGCAAAGCGCATCGAGGCGACGTGATAGACGGTCGCCTTGCCGCGCAGTGCACGCGTCAGCACGCAGCTGGCATGACGGGTCAGTTCTTCCAGCGGCTGCATGCCCAGCGCCTGGCGGGCCTCATTGGCCGCCTGCGTATCGTAGACCTCGATAAACGCCGCGATGGTCGGCACGCTGTGGCTGCCGAAGGCCAGGGCGTCCAGATCCGCTTGCAGCTGGCGCGCGTTGAGCAGGCCGCTATGCGGCTCGCGCCTGCCCGCGCCGAACTGCAGCTCCAGCTGCGCAGCGGCCACGTTGGCAAACATCAGCAGCTGCTGATGTTCCTGGCTGGCAAGGCGGCGCTCGCGCGTGTCGATCACGCACAGCGTGCCGGTGATACCGGCTTGCGGCGCACCGACCGGGACGCAGGCAATAAACCGGGCAGGCAGCCCAGGGAAGGCGGCATCGCCCAGTTGAATCGGCGCGAGTGCCGCATGTTCGATCAACTCTGTCACGCCATTGGCGGCGGCAGGTGCGCGCCGACACAGCGCGATGGCGTGCTCGACCTGGTGGGTACTGATGCCACGCGATGCGAGCACCCGCATACGGCCGGCCTCGGTAATGGTCAGCGCAGCCGCGGGCGCGACCAGCGCATGGCAGAGCAGGCGGGCGATCTGTTCGAGCGGTTCCATCCCGCCGAGATCGATCGGCACGCCTGACCAATCGAATTGGCGTTCCGGCGATTTGTCTCCCGAAGCAAGCGTCATGTCGTCAGGGTCCGTGTTGAAGATCACACACTGCAGGGCTACTAGAAACAAACCGAGGTCATCGACAAGTGACGAGCGGGGCCATGCTGCCACCGCAAGCGGTCGCGTCCGTAAGCAAAACAAAAAAATAATCGATAGGCGCTGTTCGTCTCGCTGTAAGCCGTGGCTGGTACAAATACCGCATTCCACCTGCTGGCGTCGACCGCTAATTGGTTTTATCGATCCAAACGGACTCAGGCAGGCCGGTCTTAACCGCCACGTATTTTGCAGTGCGGAATAACCTTGTAGCGTCTGCTTATGTGGTTCGGCCAGCTATCATGCGGCTGGGCATGGACCGGTTCGCTCAAGTCTGCGAACTCAGTAAGTAAATCAGCTTCAGCGCACACAAATAAGCGCTGGATTCAGCCGTAGTGCCCGCTATAAAGCCCTATGGGCCATATCGAACGACCGTTTCATTTTTTTTAAAGCGGGCACAAGTAAACAAGTCGACAGTTTATGGTCGTGTAACGCAGGATTTTATGGTTAGTGATACTCCGCACAGTTCGGTCGAGTCGATTCGCCTATTAATTTGGCAGCGTGTTTACCAGGGATTGGTATTAATCGCTCTCATCCTTAAGTGGCCGATTTGAAGCGGGTCACGCTCTAAATCCACTAGGTCGCTACATCCACTTCCGTCTTTCGAAGGCGCGTACGCGTATGCGCGCTGGTCTATTGCGGGCAATCAGGGGAATCAGAATGAATCGTGCATTTGCGCTGGTCTGGAACGCAGCGATTGGTAATTGGGTCGTCACGCATGAGCTGGTGCGACGTCGACGTAAGCCCGGAGCGACGCGTCGTGCATTGCCGAGTCTGGTGGTTCTGGCGGTGGGGGCCACCGCTCCTGGATTGGCCTGGGGGGCGTGTACGCCGGCATTGCCCGCCGCTGGCGCAACCGTCACCTGTAGCGGTCTGCCGGCGACCAGCAATGCCTTTTCCAGTAGCGCCAATAACCTGACCGTCAACGTGGCGTCTGGTACGCAGATGACGGCTGGCCTGCTGGGCGGTACCGCCATCGCGCTTGGTGGCACCAATGCCACGCTCAACAACAATGGCACCATCGATCCATCCGTGCTTGGCCTGCTGTCGGTGTTGAGTACCGGCGTCACCATGGGCAACGCAAGTTCGACATCGGTGGTTGCCAACAATCTCGCCGGCGGCAGCATCTACGGGACCGGCGGGTTACTCGGCGCCAATCTGCTCAATCTCGATGGAATGGCGTTGGGCATGACATCTGCCAGCAATGGCGTCGTGCAGATCAACAATGCCGGGCTGATCAGCAGCCGGACGCTGCTCAATCTGTCGGTACTGGGTGCCGACACGCCGGTGATTGCCGTCAGTGGCGGTGGCACCGTCAATGCGGTCAATTCCGGCACCATCGATGGACGCGTCGGGTTTCAGAGTTCGGCCACCGGCAACAGTTTCGTCAATTCCGGCACCATCAACGGCAGCGTGTCGATGGGTGCCAACAGCACCAATACCTTCACCGCAGTGACCGGCGGAAGCATCAACAGCGCTGGCGGACTCGGACTGGAATTGCTTGGTCCAGGCGGTTTGCTGAGCTTTGCACGCACCGGCGTGGTGGATGGCGGTGCGGGCGGAACCAACACGCTGATCCTGCAGAATTCAGCGACAGGAACCGGCAGCGGCGTGACCGGCGCTGGCGTGGCAAGCACCGATCAGTACATCAATTTCGGCAGCCTGCGCGTCAATAGTGGGACCTGGGCCTTGGGCGGCGCGAGCAACTTTGGCAACAGCGTACTCAACGGCGGTGTGCTGCAATTTGCGTTACCTGCGCAGCTGGGCACCGCGATCACGGCCAATGGCGGCACGCTCGAAGCCACTGCTGCCGGGCTGACGCTGGCACCGGCCGGTGGCATTACGCTTGCCACCGGCGGTTTGACGGTGCAGGGCGCCAATGCGCTAACCATCGGCAGCACGCTGACAGGGACGGGTGCATTGACCAAGGCCGGCACCGGTGGATTGAACCTCACTGGCAGCAATACCTTCAGCGGCGGCGTCAATTTGAGCGGGGGCACGCTGACCGCGGGCAACAACGCCGCGTTGGGAACAGGAACCGTCACCGCCTCCGGCGGGAGCCTGCTGGCCGGTACCGCACTTAATTTGACCAACGCCTTTGTATTGAACAGCAACTTGGGCATTGGCGGGACCAATACCGTGCGGCTCGGTGGTGTGGTCAGCGGAGTCGGTGCGCTCAACAAGACCGGCACCGGCACGCTCACGCTCGGCGGCGCCAATACCTATTCCGGCGGCACCACGCTGAGCGCGGGCACCACGGTGCTGGAAACGTCCGGCGCGCTCGGCACCGGCACCGTCACTGCAGCAGGCGGGCTGCTGGACACCACCGCACCGTTGACCTTGAACAATGCGTTTGCACTCAATACCACCCTGGGGCTGGGCGCCAGTGGCAATGCACTCACCTTGACCGGTGCGCTTGCCGGAACCGGCGGCATCAACAAGACCGGCACCGGCACGCTGACGCTCAACGGTGCCAACACCTATGGCGGCGGCACAACGCTGGCAGCGGGCACCCTGCAATTGGGCACTGCCACCGCGCTGGGCAATGGTGCGTTGAATGTCACCGGCGCCTCCAGTCTCAGCACCGGCGCATCGCTGGCGGTAACCAACGCCGTCAATCTTGCCGGGCCATTGACGTGGACCGGCGCGCAGGCACTGACCCTTGGCGGCGCCATCAATGGCAGTGGCAGCCTGATCAAGAGCGGCGCCGGCGATCTCACCTTGACCAATGTCAACGGCTATACCGGTGGCACCACGCTGAGCAACGGGCGCCTGGTGGTCGGCTCCAACGCCGCATTGGGCACCGGCACTCTGACCGCCAGCGGCGGTGTGCTCGATGCAAGCACAGCGGCAACGCTGGGCAATACGATTGCGCTCACCGGCATTCTGGGCGTGGCCAGCAATGGCACCGCACTGAATTTGAGTGGTTCGATCAGCGGCACCGGTGCGTTGAGCAAGCTCGGCACCGGTACGCTCACACTCGGCGGCTTGAACACCTACAGTGGCGGCACCACGCTTGCCGGCGGCACCTTGCAGGTGACCAATAACGGTGCGCTTGGCAGCGGCGCACTCAGCCTCGGCGGCAACGCCAATCTGCAGGGCACCACGCCTACCACGCTAGCCAATGCCATCGCGTTGAATAGCAATACGTTGACGCTCAATGGCGCGCAGGCGCTGACGCTGGGCGGCGGTATCAGCGGTACCGGCAGCCTGGTGAAAACCGGTAGCGGCGATCTCACCCTCAGCGGCAACAATCTATATGCGGGCGGCACCTTGCTGAGCGCGGGCAAGCTTGTTGTTGGTAGCGACACGGCACTGGGCGCAGGCGCATTGACCGCAGCGGCCGGCACCACGCTGGATAACGTCGCGGTGAGCACGCTTGCTAATGCCATCGCGCTGACAGGTTTGGTCAGCATCGGCGGCAGCAACGCGCTGACGCTCACTGGCGGCATCAGCGGTGTCGGAAGTCTGGACAAACTCGGCCCCGCCAGCTTGACCCTGTCAGGAAACAACACCTACACCGGTGGCACGCTGCTGACTGCGGGCAGCCTGGTGCTAGGCAGCGATGCCGCACTGGGTACAGGCAGCCTCACCGTTGCCGGCGGCCAGCTCGATAGCACCGCTGCACGCGTGCTCGCCAACGACATCGTACTGAATGCCGATCTGTTGCTTGGCGGCAGCCAGGACCTTGTGCTCAATGGAGGCGTCAGCGGTGCCGGCGGCCTGGTAAAGAATGGCGGCGCTGCGCTGACGCTGACCGGCGCCAATACCTTTGCCGGCGGCGTAGATCTCAATGCAGGCGCCTTGCTGATCGACAGCGGTGCGGCCTTGGGAAGTGGCGCGTTGAGCGCTGCCAACGGCACGCAGTTGCAGGCAACCACTGCAGCCACGGTAGGCAACGACGTCGTGTTGAATGGTGCGCTATCGCTGACCGGCAACAACGCGCTCGACTTGACCGGCACGGTGAGCGGTGCCGGCAGCCTGATCAAGCAGGGCAGCGGCGCGTTGACGCTGACCGGCAACAATGGTTATGCCGGTGGCACGTTGTTGAACGCAGGTTCGCTGATCATTGGCAGTGATACAGCGCTGGGGAGCGGTGCGCTCATCGCGGCCGATGGCACGCTGCTCAGCGCCGCCATTGCTGCAACCTTGCAGAACGCCGTTACGGTGAATGGCGCGCTCGCTATCGACGGCCAAGCGCTCACGCTCAACGGCGTGATCGATGGTGCAGGAAGCTTGATCAAGACCGGCACGCAGACGCTCACGCTTGCTGGCAACAACACCTGGGGTGGCGGGTTGCAGCTGCAGGCAGGTGGCGTGGTAGTCGGCAACGATGCGGCATTGGGTACCGGCACGCTCACCGCTGCGGGCGGCACGACGCTCGATGCCACCACGGCCGTGGCGCTGGCCAATGCACTTGCCTTGAACGGCGCATTGACGCTGCCCGGTACGCAGGACATCACGCTCGATGGCGTCGTCAGCGGAATCGGCAGTCTCGCTAAACAAGGGGCTGCAACACTGACTCTGGGCAACGCTAATACCTTCAGTGGCGGCGTCACCCTGGATGCCGGCCGCCTGGTGCTTGGCAACGCTGCAGCCTTGGGTGTGGGCGGCCTGGTGGTCAGTGGCGCAAGCGAACTGGATGCCAACACGGTGCTCGCTGTCGGCAATAGCGTGCAACTGAACAGCCAGCTCTCGCTGATCGGCAGCAACGACCTGGCCTTGAACGGCGCCATCAGCGGCACCGGCAGCCTGGTCAAGAACGGCACCACCACGGTGTCGCTCAATGGCAGCAACACCTACAGCGGCGGCACCACGCTCAACGCCGGCACGATTGCGGTGGGGGCCGACAACGCGCTGGGCACCGGCAGCTTGTCGGTCACCGGCGATTCGGTGTTGAGCAACGCCATCGCGGTGGCCTTGAGCAATGGCATCGATCTGTCTGCAGCGCTTACCGTCGACAACACGGCGGACATGCTGGCCAGCGGCACCATCAGCGGTGCGGGCGCGCTGACCAAGACCGGCCTCGGCACCTTGACGCTGAGCGGCAACAATACCAACACCGGCCCGCTGGCGATCCAGGCCGGCACCGTGGTGGCCAGCACGGCCGCATCGCTCGGCAACGCCAGTAACGTGGATGTGGCGGCCGGCGCGTCCTTGAACCTGACCAACGGCGGCCTGATCAACGCACTCACCGGTGCGGGCAGCGTCGATACCGATGCAGGCGCCACCTTGCAGCTGGGCAGCGGCAATTTCGCCGGCAGCCTGGGCGGTGGCGGCAATCTTGACAAGGTTGGCCCGGGCACCGTGAACCTGCTCGGCACCAGCGTGACCGGCGGCGCCACGCAGGTGAGCGGCGGCATCTTGGATGTGGTAGGCAGCCTGGGCACGAGCGCGTTGAATGTGGTCGCCGGCGGCACGCTCACCGGTACCGGCCCCAGCGGCAGCATCGGCAGCGATGTGACCATCGGCAATGGCGGCCGGCTGGCCTTGAGCAGCGGGTCCTCGCTGAGCATGGGTGGGCTGACGTTGGCACCGGGCGCCGTGATGGACGTGTCGCTGGCGGCGCCAAGCACGACGCGCCTGCTTGCGGTCAACGGCAATCTCACCCTGGACGGCACGCTCAATGTCATCGACATCGGCGGCTTTGGCACCGGTGTGTATCGGTTGATCGATTACACCGGTTTGCTCACCAATAACGGTGTGCTGTTCGGCAGCATTCCCGGCAGCGTCGATATCAGCCAGCTGGCATTGCAGACCGCGATCGGCCAGCAGATCAATCTGGTGGTCACCGCGCCCGGCAGCATCGTGCAGTTCTGGGATGGCGTGCAGACCACGGCCAATGGCACGGTCGATGGCGGCTCGGGTGTGTGGGGCGCTACCACCAACTGGACCGGCCAGGACGGCAGCGCCAACAGCACCTGGCAAGGCGATTTTGCAGTGTTTTCCGGCACTGCCGGCACCGTCGGCGTGCAAGGCGCGCAAAGCGTTGGCGGCCTGCAGTTCGCAACCGATGGCTACCTGTTGAACGATGCCGGCGCCGGTACGCTGGCGGTAGCCAATTCACTCACTGCGATACGCGTCGATCCTGGCGCCACCGCGACAATCGACGTCGCCATCTCCGGTCCCGGTGGTGTGCAAAAACTCGACACCGGTACCCTGGTGCTCGACGCGGCCAATAGCTATACCGGCGGCACCTCGCTCGCTGGTGGCACCTTGGTGCTGGGCGATGCGCAAGCACTCGGCACAGGCACGTTGACCGCTGCAGCAGGCACCAACCTCGATAGCAATCAGGTATTGGCGGTCGGCAATGCAGTGGTGCTGGATGGCGCGCTGAACCTGCTCGGCAGCAACAATTTGACCTTGGCTGGTTCGGTCAGCGGCGCCGGCAGCCTGATCAAGAATGGCGCCACCACGCTCACGCTCGACGGCAGCAACAGCTACGTCGGTGGCAGCGTGTTGAACGCGGGCACGTTGGCGGTCGGCAGCAATACGGCACTGGGTGTTGGCAGCCTGTCGGTGTTGGGCAACTCCACCTTGAGCAATGCGATTGCCTTGGCGCTGGGCAACAGTGTCAACCTCGGCGCAGACCTGACCATCGCCAGCGCCGCGGATCTGGCACTGACCAGCACGCTCAGTGGCACCGGCGCGCTCACCAAGACCGGGCTGGGCACCTTGACCCTGGCAGGTGCCAACAGCTTCAGCGGCCCTGTGGCGGTACAGGCCGGTGTGCTTGCCACCTCTGCCACCGGCAACCTGGGCGCCACCAGCACGGTGGATGTTGCGGCAGGTGCCGGGCTGTCGTTGGGCAGCAGTGCAGCGCTGGGCGCGGTGACCGGGCTGGGCGCGGTCGACATCCTCGGCGGCAACACGCTGCAGCTGGGCGTCAACAATGCCGGAGGTACGTTCGCCGGCAGTTTGAGCGGTGCCGGCAACCTGGACAAGGTGGGCACCGGCACGCTGCAGCTCACCGGCACCAGCGTGCTGGGCGGCATCACGCAGGTCCTTGGCGGCACGCTGGATGTGGATGGCGCGCTGGCCAGCGCGGGCGGCCTGAACGTTGGCGCGGGCGGCAGCTTGAGCGGCAGCGGCGTGGTCGATGCGGCGGTGACCCTCAACGATGGCGGCCGTCTGGTGGTGAGCAGTGGCGCATTGCTGACCACCGGCAGTTTGAGCATGGCGTCCAACGCCACGCTCGATGCGTTCCTGGGCATCCCGAGCCAGACCGGTGTGCTGGCGGTCAACGGCGACCTCACGTTGGATGGCACGCTCAGCATCACCGACATCGGCGGCTTCGGCACCGGTGTGTATCGCCTGATCGACTACAGCGGTGCATTGACCGACAACGGCCTGGGTATTGGCACGCTGCCCGGCACCATCGACCCGACCCAGCTGACGCTGCAGACCGCGCTGGCCCAGCAGGTCAACGTGGTGGTGCTGGCGCCGGGCAGCAACGTGCAGTTCTGGGATGGTGCGCAAACCGTCGCCAACGGCAGCATCGATGGCGGCAGCGCTGCATGGACGGCCGGCGGCACCAACTGGACATCGATCGACGGCCTGACCAACGACACCTGGCAGAACAGCTTTGCGGTGTTCGCCGGCACTGCCGGCACCGTCGGCGTGCAAGGCACCCAAGGCATCACCGGCATGCAGTTCGTCACCGATGGCTACGTGCTGAGCGACGGCGGGGCAGGTGGCTTGAGCGCCAATGCCGCCAACACCATCATCCGTGTCGACCCCGGCGTGACCGGCACGATCGATGTCGCCATCGGCGGCGCAGGCGCACTGCAGAAACTCGACACCGGTACCCTGGTACTCGACGCAGCCAACAGCTACACCGGCGGCACCTCGCTCGGTGGCGGCACGCTCGTACTGGGCGATGCGCAGGCATTGGGCACTGGGGCGTTGACCGCCGCAGCAGGCACCAGCCTCGATAGCAATCAGGCCGTGGCGGTCGGCAATGCGGTGATCCTCGACGGCGCATTGAACCTGCTCGGCAGCAACGACCTGAGCTTGTCCGGGCCGGTCAGCGGCGCGGGCGGCTTGATCAAGAACGGCACCAGCACGCTCACGCTCACAGGCAACAACAGCTACGTGGGCGGCACCGTGTTGAACGCCGGCACGCTGGCAGTGGGCAGCAACACCGCCTTGGGCAGCGGTCCGTTGTCGGTGACAGGCGACTCGGTGCTCAGCAATGCAGTTGCCGCAGCGCTGGGCAACGCGGTCAACCTGGGCGCGGCGCTGACCGTCGACAACCCGGCCGATCTGACATTGGCTGGGGCCATCGGTGGCAGCGGTGCGTTGATCAAGACCAATACCGGCACGCTGACGTTGGACGGCGGCAACACGTATACCGGCGGCACCACGGTCAATGCCGGCACGCTGGCAGGCAATAGCGCGAGCTTGCAAGGCGCGATCGTCGACAACGCCACCGTGGTCTTCAATCAGGCAGCCGATGGCGTGTTCAGCGGTTCGATCACCGGCACCGGCAACGTGGTCAAGGACGGCGCGGGTGCGCTGTTGCTCAACGGTGCGAATGGCTACAGTGGCGGCACGACGATCGCGGCGGGCAGCCTGATCGGCGACAGCACCAGCGTGCAGGGCGACATCGTCAACAATGCGGCACTGGTGTTCAACCAGACCACCGGCGGGGTCTATGCCGGCGTGGTCAGCGGGACCGGCTCGCTGGAGAAGGCCGGCAGCGGCACGCTGCAGCTGACCGGTGCCAATAGCTATACCGGCGGCACGTTGGTGAGTGCCGGCAGCTTGATCGGCACGACCGACAGTCTGCAGGGCGACGTGGTGGACAACGCCACGCTGGTGTTCGACCAGGCGGCCGATGGCACATTTACCGGCGTCGTCAGCGGCACCGGCACTGTGGTGAAGCAGGGCGCCGGCGCACTCACGCTGGCCGCTGCCAACACCTACAGCGGCGGCACCACCGTTGCCGCGGGCACGTTGCAGGGCACCACCACCAGCCTGCAAGGCAACATCCTCGACAACGCAGTGCTGGTCTTCGATCAGGCGGACGACGGTAGTTTTGCCGGCAGCGTCTCCGGCAGCGGTGCGCTGATCAAGAACGGCACCGGTGCGGTCACGCTGGATGGAGCCAATACTTATCTAGGCGGGACCACCATCAATGCCGGTACCTTGATCGGCAACACCGGCAGCTTGCAGGGCGATATCGTCAACAACAGCACGCTGACGTTCCTGCAGAACAGCAACGGGACCTACGCAGGCAGGCTGTTCGGGGTCGGCCGGTTCGTCAAGCTCGGCACGGGCACGTTGTTGCTCACCGCAAACAGCAGCAGCTTCACAGGACCGACCGAGGTCAACGCCGGTACCTTGAGCGTGGGCAATCCGGCCAATCCCGGCGCTGCCATCGGTGGGCCGGTGAGCGTCGGGCCGGGTGGCACGCTGACCGGCAGCGGCAGCATCGGCAGCCTCAGTACATCCGGCGGCACCGTGGCGATCGGCGGCGGCAACGGCACCATCGGCGTCGGCGGCGACGCGACGATCGGAACCGGCTCCACCTTGCAGGTCACTCCGGGCGCCGGTGGTGTGGTCGCCCCACTCGCCGTGGGCGGCGCTGCCACGGTGGCACCAGGCAGCACGTTGGTACTGGTGCGTGCAGCCGACCTGCCGCTGTTCACCGAGATTCCGGTGATCAACGCCGCCGGCGGGCTCACCGGGCAATTCACAAACGTCTTCTCCGATTATGCGTTTATCGACCCCAACGTCAGCACCAGCGCAACCGGGTTGTCGGTGTCGCTGGGACGCAATACCGTCGGCATGGTGGATGCGGTGACCACGCCCAACCAGCAGTCCACTGCCGCTGCGGTCGATGGCCTGTCGATCAATAGCCCGGTGTATCAGGCCGTGGTGCGTCTGCCGGACGACCCGCAGGCCGTCGCCACCGCCTTCGCATCGCTGTCGGGGGAAAGCCATGCCAGTACCGCAACCGCCATGCTGGACAGCCGCTTTCTCAACAGCGGCATCGGCAGCCATCTACGCGGTGACAGCCAGGACACCCGCATCGGCGACACCACCGTGTGGATCACCGGGCGTAGCCTGCCCAACCGTGTCGACGGCGATGCCAATGCGATTTCGGTGCGCCGCGAAGACAACGGCATCATGGCCGGTGCAGAGCGCCGCATCGGCGAGCGCAGCGTGTTCGGTGTGGCGGTGGGTAGCCAGGACATCGAAAGCTGGTCGCGCGAATGGGGCGATCGCGCCGATATCGATGGCACACATGTCGGTGTGTATGGGCAGGCCGATTGGTCCGCGTTTTCGCTACAGGGCGCTGTGGACTATGCGGACTACAGCGTGGACGGCACGCGTCGGGTGATGCTGCCCGGCGTGCTCGAAGAACGCCTCAGCAGCGAATACGATGCCACTGCCGTGACCGTGTCGTTGGAGGCGTCGTGGAATCTGCGCACCGCCAATGCGGTATATAGCCCCTTCATTGCCGCCGACTACACCCATCTGAAGACCGACGGATTCGTTGAGCGCGGCGGGATCGCCGGGCTGTCGGTGGACAGTGCCAAGGACGAGTTCACCACCAGTACCCTGGGTGTGCGCGGACGTTGGGAGCTTGGTCAGCAGGCCGCACTCTATGCTTCGGTGGGGTGGCGGCACGCGTTCGGTGATCGCGCGGTGCAGCGTTCGGCGGGCTTCATCGGCACCGACTCGGAGTTTTCGGTGCAAAGCGTCACGCTGGCCAAGAATGCCGCCATCGGCGAGTTGGGCGTCAGCCTGATCACCTCGCCCAACAGCCGCATGTCGCTGTCGTTGCAGGGACTCGATGGCGATGGACAGACCGCGTATGGCGGGCAGGTGACCTGGGGCTGGAGTTTCTGATCGGCTCTACGCAGTGAACGCCAAAGCCCCGGCATGCCGGGGCTTTTGTTGTGTGCCGATCCGCCTGGTCAGGCGCGCACCAAGACGTCGTCGTCGACTAGCGCAAGCGTGTCCGTACCCACGAGCACGCAGGGGCGGGTGACCGTGGGGCGGGATCAACGATAGATCACGGCGATAACCCGCATGGCAACATCGCGCATCGATCGGACGCAAAAGTTTTCAGGCGTTTTTCTGCATCCCGCTGCATCGCCCCGAGCAACTTCGTCGCATTGCAGCCGCATCGGGACACATGCACACAGGGGTGCCGGCCATGGGCTGCGCGCTTCGACAAGCCAGACGCACGAAGGCCCCGGCGTGCCGGGGCCTTCGTCGTCGCCGGCGTTACACGGCCAGCGGATGCTGTCGCGTCACCGCCGCCATCGCTGGATCAGAACTGCCAGCGCAGACCGACATTGGCGTTGATGCTGTTGGAATCGGAACGACCACGCTCGGCACCTACATTGCCGTACAGCGAGAACGCGTCGTTGACCTGATAACGCACGCCGACCGAGGCGCGCACGGCCTGCTTCGACACCGGCGTCCCGGCAACGTTGAAGCGCGCCTCCGGCAAGCCGGTGAACCAGGCGGTAAAGTCGGCGTTGGGGTTGCCCAGCAACGAGCGGTAGGCGACCAGACCATCGAAGCCCCACTTGCCGCGTGCCAGATGACCGCGCACGCCCACCTCGCCATATCCCGCGCGCAAGGTGTCGCTACCGGCGCTCAGGCCCAGACCGGTCAGCGATGCTTCGCTGAAGGCGTCCTGGGTCTGGCTGACCACGCCTGCAGCGACGAAAGGCGACAGCCCGGCATGCGGCAGCAGGCCGACTTCCGCACGCAGCGACCAGTTGGTGTCGTGGCGACGGTCCTGCAAGCGCTCGCCGACGCTGCCGGCCTGCACGTTGCGCTCGGTGTCCACATTGCTCATGCCATACGAACCGATGCCCGACACATACGCCTGGCCGATGGGCTGATACAGATACGCGGTCATCGCATAACGGTCCGCGCGCAGACGGCTGGCCGATGCATCGATGTGCGCGCGGTCCTGGCCAGAGGTCACCGCCGCGCCCACGACCGTGCCGGCATTGCCGACCGGCAGGTCCACGCCGAAGGTGGTGGCTTGCTGGGTGTAGTCGGCCGAGGCGAACCCGCTGCGGCTCAGATCGCCATCCAGGTAGCTGCCCTGCATCCAGGTGGTCAGCGTGGTGGTGTCGGCCAGGTAGGGCAGGCGGTCGGCAGCCACGCGTGCATCGTTGAGTGCCGACTGGAAGCCCAGCGTGCGCTCGATGCCATGCACCTGGCCGGCCAGGGTCGGCAGCGATGCGGCGACCTGTGCGTTGGATGCCGCCAGCAGCGAGCCGGTGGCGCTGATCAGACCACCCAGGTTTGCGGTGTCGCCGGAGGCCACGCGGGTGTCCAGCACCTTGACCAGCGCATCGGCCTGCGCGGCACCGTTGACCACGGCCTGCGGCGCACCGGCGGCTTGCGCGCTGGCGGCTGCCGCATTGCGGGTCAGGGTTGCGGTGACGGTGGTCGGATCGTAGGCAAGCGACGCGGTCCAGAAGAAATTGTTGGCGTACTGCACACGGTCGAACGTGCCTTGCAGGACCCCGGCGTTGACGATCCTCTCGCTACTGCCCACGGTGTAGCCCGCCGCTTCCGGCAGCAACAGCAGATTGCCTTTCAGGCTGGCCACACCGGTGACGGTCAGGCCCTTGCCCAACTCGATGGCGGTGGTGCCGGTGGTGTTGACCAGGCTGTAGCCGCCGTTGATCACGCCGCCGCGCGACTCGAAGGTGGCCGAGTTGGCGACCAGAAGATCCGAGCGCAGGCTGCCGGACAGCGCGAGCACACCATCAGCGACAGTGGTGCCGCCGGTATAGCTATTGTTCCCGCTCAGGGTGAGTTTGCCGCTGCCGTTCTTGGTCAGGCTGCCGCTGCCGGAAATATCGTTGCTGAAGGTGCTGTCGTAGCCCGCACCCACATTGGCCGCCCAGTTGCTGGCGAACTGGCCCGGACCCTTGATCGCCTTGGCCGCGTTGACCAGGCCCCAGCCATACAGCGCATCCACGCCCGGGTCGCCCAGGTCGGTAGCGGTGGTCAACAGGGTCTGCTGCAGGTTGGAGGCGCTCATCCACGGATACACGCCCAATACCTGCGCCGCGACGCCGCTGACCGCAGCGGTGGAGAACGAGGTGCCGGCGACCTGGCCCTGCAATTCGGTGCCGGCCAGCGCCGGCGCGGTGAAGCTGCCCGGTGCCACCAGGCACCATTGCGCAGCGGCGCCGCAATGATTGGAATAGCTGGTCAGGCCGGCCGGATTGCCGGCGCTGTCGATATTGATCGCGCCCACCGCCAGCCAGTTGTTGCGCACACTGGCTTCCTGCACCGGCGTTGCCGCCGGGTACGAGGCTTCGGCGGCGCCCTCGTTGCCTGTCGAGGCGACGATCAGCGCGTCTGCCTGCACCAGCGGTGTCAGCGCAAACCGCCAGGCCGCTGCCGCGTTCGCGCTGCCGGCGGCGTCGGCATACGAGGCCCCCAGCGACAGGTTGGCGATGCGGACGCCGGAGGCGGCCAGATCCACCGCAGCGCGGCGGGCCTGCTGGGTGCCGCAGGAATTCTCGGCGCAGATACGTGCATAGAACAGGTCCGCATCCGGAGCCACACCACCGGCAAAGCCGTCCTGCGCCGAGCCCAGCACCAGCGCCGAGACGATCGTGCCATGGCCGCGCAGCGCATTGGACGAGGACTCGGGCGTGCCCGGGCTGGCGGTGTAGTCGGTGAAGCCATCGACCTTGCCGGCAATCGGCGCGTAACTCGGCACCAGGTTGTCGTCCAGCACCGCCAGCTTCACGCCCTGGCCGCGGGCACCGGCCTGTTGCGCCAGATCGGCATTGATCGGCACCAGCAGATTGCTGCCAACGCCTTGATAGCGGGTAGGCGCAGGCGTCGGAACCGGCGCGGTCTTGGGCAGCGGGTCGGAGGTGGTGCCTGGAGTGGTGGGGGTGGTGGGTGCGGTCGGCGTGGGTGCCGGCGCAATCACGGTGCTCTGCGGCGGATCATTGCGGACGTTGCCGCCGCCACCGCCGCCGCCACATGCGGTCAGGACGAGACAGGAGGCGATGGTGGTTGCAAGTAGCGAGCGATTCATAAGATGGGTCGATTCCGTTGGAGGCGCGCCGCTACTGCTGATTCTGGAATTTGGCGCAGAAGGTCCCAGCGCTGGTGGTCACCAACGAAGGCGTTTAATTTCACGTGTTATTCACTTCAAACAGCAGCGGTCCGTCCCCTCGGAGTTGCGCTGGCAAAGCACTCGGCAACTCCGCTGATGCATTCGCCGTGTGCTTGCGGTTTGTTTAACGGCGCTATCCATTCACTCTAAAATCTGAATGGACAGTTGCTATTCAGAGAAAAACGCGTGCGATAGGCGGCGCCGATTTAATTCATAGCAGAACCGGATAAAGACCCGGCTAGCAGATCGGAATGCAGAAAACTGTCGGACCGAACTCGACAATACAGCGTCGCATTTCGCAGCGGGCGGCAATCCTAAATGCGATGAAGAACGCAGGTAATCGGGGAATCATGTCAAAGATGTGGGTGAGTTCCCCACATCGTGTAGCGAATTCAACCGCAAGTTAGTCACTCTAACGGACGCGGCCGTACGCGGGAAGATGTTGAATAATGTCGCTCGCAGCGATGGTTCAAAGCGTCTAGATGACAGTTATAGCCTGCCGTCGTCGCGATAAAAGTGTCGGAAAGTCGAGCCGGCCAGTCTGGTTCGATTGTGCAAAATTCGCTGTCTAAAGCGCATCGATTTCGCAATCGGTTGCATTAAAACTGAATAATTTGAACAATTCCGTTTATTTTTGGAGTGGTTTTTAAATATTTTTCCCGGCGATCGGTGTGGGCTGGCTATTATTTAATGATCGAATTTCAATAATCCGGTTGGTTTTCGGCACGAACGCAATAGCGATGACTTTCCTGGGCAAGCGATCGACATTCCCGCATTTAAAGCCTGCAAAGGTTCAGCCCGCTTGGTGCCGACGCCAGGGAACTCCGCTTCGGCCGTACCGCGACAGACGGCCGAGCCACGGCTGTGAACGTTTGAGCGATTTGCTCAGGCAAGGCCGTGCGGACTGGAGACCGGATCCATGTTTGCACGACCTGTACGCGCGGCCGTGGCCGATCCCGGCGGCAGCTGGGTAGTGCGTCGCAGGGTATCTGGAGGGCACCGGAACACTCGCAAGATCGATCCACCACGCGCACGGGCTCCAAAGGGAGACGGCCACATGCACAAGGAAGCCCGCAGAGGCGCCCGAATGGCGCGTGGAGTGACCTGGCGCGGCGGGCGGTGGCGCATCGCGATAAGCGACGCGTTCGCAGCGCAAGCCACGCAGCGTCGGATCCCCGGTTCAAGCTGCGCTCTGGCCGTGCGCGGTGGCCGTCGCTGTTTCCAGGGCAGATGCGTACCGCAGCCTGCCAGCAGCCGATGGCGATGGATGGCGCCGCCAGGCGGCGCCTCGCCGCTTGCCTGCCAACTCGCTGATCTGCGGAGTATGTTGAGGTTGCCGCAGGCGAGCGGGCAACCGCAGGCGCTGGCGAGCGCCTGCAATCGTGGCAGTGCGGAGCGCGGCGCAGATCGGCAGCAACCCGACCGAGCGACACATCGGCCAAGGAATCAGAGCGCCGTCATTCCTGTGCCGCGCGCCGTGCCGCCTGCGTGCAGGTCGCTCTCGGCCACGCGACGGCACATCGGGCCAATCGCCTGCTTGGCGGCTGCGTCAGCCAGCGGCTGCATCACGTGGGTAGCACCCTCACTGCGTCTTGGCCAGGGCGGCCTTGGCGCGGGTGCCGGCAGCTGCACCGACCCGCGTATCCAGCACCTGCGCCAGCGCGTTGAGCTGCGCGCTGCTCACGCCAATGTTCATGCTGATCTTCAGATGCGACTGCAACTGCGAATCCACACCTTCCAGCGCTGCGAGCATGCTCACCGTTGCCAGTTCGCGGCTCACCCAATCGAGGTTGTCGCGCGCGAAAATGTCGCCGCACAGATGCGTCTTCAAATAGGTATCGATGGCCGGTGCGAACTCGAACAGGGGACCCGACACCGCTGCACCCACCAGCTGCGTCTGATTGGCGGTGCCCAATGCAAGCAGATCCTGCCCGGTCGGCACTGGGCCTGGCAGCGTGCCCTGCGCGTCGGCAAGGCCGCGCTGCTGCCGCGCCTGCACGACCTGCATTAGTGCCGCCAGTGCGTTGAGGCTGCGCGGAAAGCCGGCATAGGCGTAGACCTGCACCAACACCTCCTTGCATTCGTTGATGGTCAGCCCGGCCTCCAGACCTGCCTCCAATGCAGTGTTCAAACGGTCGATATCGCCAGTCGCCGCAAACGCGGCAATCGGGGCGATGGCTTGCTGCCGGGGCGACAGACTTTCTGAGATGGGCATACCGATGGACTCCGGGGAAGGTGTTGCCGCGGGGGAGGGGGCAACCAAACAAACAACGACCGCGCCGAGAGCGTAGGCCATCAAACGAGCGAGCAACGAGGGCCGCTGCACCGACGTCATCGCTCTCTTACATTCAGATTTAGGGATCGCTGTGCTGAAATCCAAGCGTCATCTCCTCATGGTCATGCGATAGCCGCAGGCCTGCGCGGCTGCGCGATGCGCCATGGACACACGCTGCGAGGCGCGCCAAGGCATGGCGCCAGCATGCGGTATCGGTATCGTCGTTCCATCCGCGTGCGCTGCATGCAGTTATGAGATGCGCTCATTACCGCGTGGCGTTGAAGGCGTGATGCGGTGAGATCACGGAAGAGCGGTTAACAGATCCTTGCGAGCAGTCCTCAGCTGGATGCGGGCGGTGTAATCAGAACCGGTGTGTTCGAGTGGTCCACGCCACACCGAGCACCGGCCGTGCCTGCCTGGCAGGTGCACACTAGGCTGTTGTTCTCAATCGCAGCTGCCATCTGCACTCAGCACTCTATGACTTGTGGTCGGTGTGCCGGCCCAGTGGTCGTGTGGCGGGATCAGCGGCGAGGTGTCTGGTCGAACTGCGCTGGCGAGGACGGATGGATGCCAACCGCACGGCGGTGCCAGGCGGCCTTGCAGCATCGCCAAGCGCACCCGTGCACGGCGGGCGCCTGCAACAATGCGTTCATGGCATGGGCAGAAACACCGCATCCGATATCGTCTTGCTCATCACACGCCAGCTGGCAGCATCGGGGCACGTTTCGCCATTGTCCCCAATGAGTCCGCCATGAATACAGCCGTCGTTCCGCCCCGTCGCTGGGCCATCCATCCATTCCATGCAGCCGTGCTCGGCGGTGTGTGGCCCTTGTTCCTTGGCGCGCTGTTGAGCGACTACGCCTATTGGAGCAGCTACCAGATCCAATGGAGCAACTTCGCGTCCTGGCTGCTGGTCGGCGCCATGATCGTGACCACCCTCGCGCTTGTGGCCGCCATCGTCGGGCTGGTGCGCGGCAGCCGCAACGTCATCTATGTGATCGCATTGGTGGCAACCTGGATCGTCGGGTTCTTCGACGCGCTGCATCACGCACGCGATGCCTGGGCCATCATGCCCGCAGCACTGACGCTGTCGGCAATCGCCACGCTGTTCGCCTTGGTCGCCACCTGGTCTGGGCTGTCGGGTCTGCGCATGGGAGGTGCACGATGAGCCGCTACATACATGTGCTTGCCGTCTCCGTTCTCGCGGCTGCGCTGGCCGCCTGCGGCAAGGCCCCCGAGCTCGACCAGCACGGCGCCATGCCGGAACTGCCGGCCCCGGATCGCGGGGTGCTGCCCGACATGACGATCGCCGAACCGACCGCATGGGGCAAGCGCACCCCGACGGTGCCGGCGGGTTATCGCATCACCGCCATTGCGACCGACCTCGGCATTCCGCGCCAGACGCTGTTACTGCCGAATGGCGACATCCTGGTCGCCGAGGGCCGCGGCGGGTCTGCGCCCAACCTCAAGCCCAAGGACATCATCGCCGGCCCGATCAAGGCCAAGGGCACATCCAAGGCCAAGAGCGGCAATCGCCTCACCCTGTTACGCGATGCCGATGGCGATGGCACCTATGAAATGAAGACGGTGTTCGCCGACAAACTCAATGCGCCCTACGGGCTTGCGCTGATCGGCAATGCGCTCTATGTCGCCAACCAGGATGCACTGGTACGTTTCGACTACCGCGACGGCCAGACCAAGGCCAGCGGCGCGCCGAATAAGGTGACCGACCTACCGTCGGCCATCAATCACCATTGGACCAAGGCGCTCACCGCCAGCGCGGATGGCCGCTATCTGTATGTGGCGATCGGCTCCAACAGCAACATCACCGAGCGCGGCATGGTGGCAGAGGTCGATCGCGCCCAAGTCTGGCAAGTAGACGCGGCAACCGGCGCACACAGGCCATATGCCACCGGTCTGCGTAATCCCACCGCACTGGCGATTCAGCCAGGAACCGGTGCGCTGTGGGCCGTGGTCAACGAGCGCGACGAAATTGGCCCGAACCTGGTGCCCGACTATCTGACCTCGGTACGCGAGGGCGGCTTCTACGGCTGGCCTTATAGCTATTGGGGCAAAAATGTCGATGAACGTGTGATGCCGCAAGATCCACAGAAAGTGGCTTCTGCCATCACGCCCGACTATGCGCTGGGCTCGCATGTTGCCGCGCTGGGCGTGGCGTTCTCGTCGCCGGTGATGGGCGCGAAGTTTGCCGAAGGCGCATTTGTCGGCGAGCACGGCAGCTGGAACCGCGACCCGCCAGTGGGCTACAAGGTGGTGTTCGTGCCGTTCCGCGACGGTCGCCCGGCAGGTCAGCCCATCGACTTCGTGTCCGGCTTCCATGGGGATGACGGCAAGACGCGCGGCCGCCCGGTGGGCGTCACTGTCGACCCGCGCGGAGCGTTGATCGTGGCCGACGACCTGGCCAACATCATCTGGCGCGTAACGCCACAGGCTGCTGCAGGAGCGCCCGCAGCTGCGGCTCCGGTGGCGCCGCAGTAAGCAGCGGCTGAAGAGCCCGCCCGGTTGCATGATGCGCCGGGCGGGCTTTCTTTTGCCGTTCTGATTACACGAGACGGCCGGTCAGCCAGCGACTCGGCAAGGCGCATGTAGAGCAGGGCAGATGCAGCAACGCGGTGCGGAGAATGCACGTGATGCCATCCCGTATCGCAATGGCTTGCATGTCGCCCAACTGCATCAGGCGCCCGCTGTTCTTCATGCAGAAGCTATAAGAGATAGCCATCCCCATCGCATTGGCATACAGTGCCGGCCCTGCGTCGGCACTGCCGCGTGGAAGTCGGGCATCAGGACAGCGCCGGACACTGCCATCCGGCTGAGAGTGCACACACGGGAAGAACGCAGGGACGACGTCTACCCATCGTCAAGGGACGCTGTTGTCGATGTTGTTCAGATGGTTGTTGGGGATTATTGGTGTCGTGATCGTTTTGCCTGCCAACGCGGCAGAGCTTGTCGGCCGGGCTGCGGTGACGGATGGCGATACCATCACCTTGGCGCAGAAACGCATCCGCTTGTGGGGGATCGACGCGCCGGAAAGCGCACAGCTGTGCAACAGCGCTGATGGTCGTCCGTGGCCCTGTGGTCGTCGCTCCGCGGCCGCGCTGGACGGGTATCTCATGGACAAGACCGTGCGTTGTCAGCAAAAGGATACCGACCGTTATGGGCGCCTCGTTGCCGACTGTTTTGTTCAGGGGCAATCGGTCAACGGCTGGATGGTGCGCAATGGTTGGGCGGTGGCGTATCGCCAGTACGCCACTGCGTTTATTGCCGACGAGCGCATCGCGCAGCAGCAAAAACGCAATCTCTGGCAGGGAACCTTCCAGCAGCCCGCCGACTACCGACGCAATAAGCGCCATCAGCTTGCAGCGCATGCGCCCGCAACTGCGCCGTCGGTAGCGCCGGGCACGTGCGCCATCAAGGGCAATATTTCGGGCAAGGGCAGCAAGATCTTCCACATGCCTGGTCAACGCGATTACGCACGCACCCGCATCTCGGCCGAGAAGGGCGAACGCTATTTCTGCTCGGCCCAGGATGCGCTCAATGCCGGTTGGCGGCGCGCAGCGCGCTAGGCGGAGCAAGGGGGCAGCGGGCCAAGCACGAGGTGCAGGCCATGCAGCACGTGCACTGGCCGCGTCCGCTTCGCGCTGTTGCAGTCCTGCGCCAAAGCAGCCATGCCAAGGCGATCAATACGCGTGCTTTGCTAGCATCGATCGCTCCACGACAACGCAGCGACCCCATGCCAATGCTCCACATTCCCGAGCCCGATCTGTTCGCGCCTGGTCAAGGCGAGCCATCCCTACGCTGGGGCGTGTTGGGGCCTGGCGTGATTGCTTCCGCATTCGTGCGCGCGTTACGCAGCAACACCCGCCAGCGCCCGGTGGCCGTCGCCTCGCGCAGCGGGGAGCGTGCGGACGCATTCGCAAAGGCGTGGGCGATCGAGCGTGCGTACGATAGCTATCAGGCACTGGTCGACGACCCAAACGTCGACATCGTCTACATCGCCACGCCGCATAGCGAGCATCTGGAACACGGGCTGTTGGCATTACGCGCCGGCAAGCATGTGCTGATCGAAAAGCCCATCACCACCTGCGCCGACGATGCGCGCGTGCTGGTCCAAGAAGCACGTGCGCGCGGCCTGTTTTTGATGGAAGCGATGTGGAGTCGCTACCTGCCGCATACCTCGGTGATCCGCAAACTGCTTGCCGATGGTGCGCTTGGTGAGGTGCGCCATGTCTTTGCCGACCTGAGCCAGCGTGGACCAAGCGACCCCGCACATCGGCAACGCCGGCCCGAACTTGGCGGTGGTGCGCTGCTGGACCTGGGCGTCTATGCCGTGCAGTTTTCCTCGATGATCCTGTCCGCGCCGACCGCGGTCACCGCCGTCGGCGGACTCACCGACACTGGCGTGGATGCCTTTTCTACCGTCGTGCTGTCGCATCGCGCGCAGGCGCAATCCACCTTGATCAGCTCCATCGTCGCGCGCAGCAGTTCAAGGGCCTACATCAGCGGCACCGAAGGCCGTATCGACCTGGCCGGCGACTTCCACAATCCGACCACGCTGCGGATCGGCAGCAACGATTACGCCAGCACACCGGTCGACTGGACGGACCCGACCGGCATTCAGGGCTACGAAGGGCTGTCATGGCAGGCCAACGCCGCCGCGCGCTACATCGGAGAAGGCCGTCGCGAGTCGCCACTGCATCCGCTCGACGAAGTGGTGCAGATCATGACAACGCTGGACCTGGCGCGCGCGCAGCTGCAGGCAGCGGCTAAGGCGGCCAGCGCCGCGTCGGCTTGAAACGCGTGCCCTTGGCCGCGACTGCGAAGCCGATACAGCATATGTCGCCAGGGTCCCGATGCTTGCGCTGCCCCCCAGAACACAGCGGCATCGTGTCAATCGGACGGTCTGCGTTCCAAGCAACCTTGGGCAACGCGAATGCCAGCAGTCAATCGCCCTCGCGTCGCACCCGTGTGCGGTACGCAGACACGTTGTCGCCGGCGATCTGCGTGGCGCGCGTGCCGATGATGGTATCGACCTTGATGTCGGTACCGGTGACCGGTTTGGCATCGACCTTGGTTTCGCGCTCGAACGCATGCGATTGATCGGTATTGCGGTAGTACCGATACAACATCCAGTACAGCGCCGAGCCGCCGGCCGGGCCGGCAAGTAACAGAAACAGTATCCCCTCATCGCTCATGAAACACCTGCCAGAAAAAACAGAACCGCCGCTTCGATCGCGCTGCCGGCGGTCAACGCAGCCAGCAACAGTTTCCACTGCTGGACCGGCACGCTGCCCATGGTTTCGCCGGTGCGGCCGTTGACCGCGATGTAGTGCAGCATGCCGCCGCCGCGACCTGGCTGATGATAGGAATACAGCCACACCGGCAGATACATCGACACCCAACGCGTGCCGTGCACGTCCAGGCGCTCCGACTCCCAGCGCACCCCACGGCCATAGCGCCTGACCGAGGGCGCGACCTGGGCACGTGCGATCGATAGCAATTGGTCCTCCAGCCGAGGACGCAGCTGCGCGATATCGCGGTCGCGCTTTTCCGAGCTGAAACCGGCCAGGTACGAGGCGTTCCAGCGCACCGCGTTCTTGATATCGAACGGCAGGATCGCATTGATGATGTTGTTGGTATTGACCCGGCTATCGAGATTGCCGCGCGCCGCCGACGACTCCAGCGGCAGGTCGTCCACCGTGAATTCGATTTGCCGACGCACTTGATACACGTCGGCGTCGTAGTAGGTCTGCTTGTTCTTTTCGGTGCCGCGCGTGTACTGCCGCAGCTTGACCTCGCCCATGCCCGACACGCTGGCGCTCACATTGCCGTCGACGATCATGTATGGCAGATACACACCCACCACGTTCTCGGGCGTGAACTGCTGCTTGAACGCCTTCAACGCAAACAACCGGCGCTTGTCCACGAACTGACGGATGCGCGCCACCGCATCCTGCTTGTCGATATGGAAGGGCAGCACCGCGTCGGGAACCGCGCCATTGGCCACCTGTTCGTTGACGCCGAACACATGCCGGCACCAATGGCAGCGCGCCGTCATGGTGCTTTGCGTATTGATGGTGACCTCGGCCCCGCAACCGGCGCACTTGAAGCTCATCAGGCTGGCCGCATCCGCAGCGATGTCTTGCGCGCCGGAGGCGACGACCGTACCGCGTAACTCACCGATGCCTTGCCCAAAGCCGAATGCCTCTTCGACCCGCACCCCGGGCCACTCGGCGCGGCAGTACTGACAGACCAGAAGATCGGTGCCGAGCTTGGGGCGGATATCGCTGGAGCCGCACGCCGGGCAGCGGTTGAGGCCATCCTTGAGCTCGGCAGCGGCGGTGTCGATCGCCAGCGGATCGGGAGCCAGCACTTCGTCGCGGATCGGGCCGGGCAGGGTAGCCGGGTCGAGCGACAGACTGCCCGGCAACGGCGGCACGTCCTGCGGCGAGCCCGGGCCGGTGGGCGATGTCGCACCCAAGGGCGGAAGGGGCGGCGGCTGCACGGGCGGCAGCGGTGGCGGAAAGCGGGGGTCGGACATGATGGCGAGCGCGCTTACAGGCCCAGGGCCCTGGCCTTCGCAGCGTCGTAATCGGCTTGCGTGATCAAGCCCAGATCCAGCATCTCCTTGGCCTTTTTCAACTTGGCCACCGGATCGTCCGCCGCAGGCGTCGCGGCTGCAACAGGCTGCTGTAGCGTACCCACACCGCCTGCCAGGCCTGTCGCCATGCCCACACCCACCAGGCCCGCCGCTCCGCCCTGTTCGCCTGCCGATTGCAGGCCCTGCGCAACGCTGGCCTGCAGATTGGAGTTGCCGCGCGCACCGGCCAGCGCATCAGCGCGCTGCACGGTCTTGAGTAGGTCGCGCGTGTTGGCGTCGTACTCGATCGACACGATGGCGGTCTTGACGATCGCCAGGCCGCGCTCGGATTTCCACTGATACGCCTGCTCGACCGCATCGGACAGGCTGCGCGCAAACCCCAGCGAATCCTGCTGCAATTTGGTGATGCGATTGCCCTTGGCCGGGTCGTTCGTATACAGGCTGAAAGCAGGCGCGAGCGAGCCCACCACTTCGTTGAACAGCTGACTGGCCGCAGCATTATCCAGGTCGGTGAAGTCGAAGATTTCTCCTGGCTGCAGATAGCGCGCCGGCACAAAATTCTTCACGAACACGATGGGGTCGACGACCTGCAAGGTGTACGTGCCGCGCGTGATCGCGCCGACCTGCGTGCCCAGGAAGCCGTCATCCCAATAGATTTCCGATTGGGTGCCGAAGCGGTTATCCGGCAGTTCCTTCAGCGAAACAAAAAACGCCGCCTGTTGAGATCCGGGCTGACCGCCGAACTTGAAGCGCTCCCAGCTCTGCCGGATCAACGGCGCCACCAGCCCGTCGCCCGCAAACAACGATTGCGCATTCGCATCGTCCGAGCGCCATTCGTAGCCGCCCGTTTCGGCGACAAACCCGGTGATCGCCCCATCCTGCAAGAGCAACAATCCGTAGCCTTCGGGGACCACGATCTTCGAGCAGTTGCTGATGATGTTGGATGACGCGTTGGTGTTGGCGCCGCGCCCGGCGTTGCTACCGCGCGGAACCGCCGCAAACAGCGCCGCCGTGGCCGGCAGTTGCGCCGGTACGGTGTAGAAATCCTTCCACTGGTCGGCCACTACGCCGCTGACCGCACCCGCCACTGCCTGGATCAGACCCATGACAACATCCTGTAATTGCTAGACCGGCAGCGTACCTGTCTTGCGCGCGCAACTCTATGCCCTGCCGCATGTGTAGCGCGGCGCTGATGGTGGCTGCACGGCGACGAGCCGATCCATCGACGACGGCGACTGCAATGCGCCACCGCCATAAATGCAAAGCCCCGCGTCTGCGGGGCCTTGCTGTCATCCATGCGGCGTCGCCAATGCAGGCCGCTACGCCGGTGCCGTGATCACGGCAGATCGCACTTGATCTTGCCGTCCACGTAATACGGCTTGGGAACGTCGGGATTGGTGCTGGTCTTTTCGAACACCACTTCGAACGAAGCCATGTCCACCTTGCCCTGACGTGAGGTGCAGGCGTCCTGAAGCTTCTTCTTCACCGCCGCAATACCGGCTTCCCGGTTGGCGCCATCGGCGCTGTTGGTCAGGTTGGCCACTTCAGCCCAGGCCTGGGTGCTCAGGCCGAGCAGGCATCCGGCGAGCAGCATGCTGTGCAGCGTCTTCATACGATCTCCTTTGCAATGTCCATTGTGCAATGTCCCTGGATGCGCCGCAGGCAGGCTGCAGCGCGCCGACAGCATAGGCATGCCACGTTAAGAAGCCGTGCGCGGTCACCTGCGTCATTGGTGCGCTGTGTCATGCGCACTCCAGGTCCCGCAGGTTCCACGCCCCACGTTACCGGGCAAGCGCCAGTGTTGCCCATGCAAGCACGCCGTAGCGCGTGACCTTGGCAATCGCCACCAACGGCAGGAAGACCCGCAGCGGCTCCCGCATGACCCCGGCCGCCAGCGTCAGCGGGTCGCCAATGATCGGCATCCAACTCAAGAGCAGCGACCATTTGCCGTAGCTGCCGTACCAGACCTGCGCACGCGCCAAGGCCTGCGGCCTTACCGGAAACCAGTGCCGTCCCTGGAAGCGCACCAGCTCGTGCCCGATCCACCAATTGATCAGCGAGCCCAGCACGTTTCCCAAGCTCGCAGCGACCACCAGCCCCGCTACCGAACCGCCATCCAGCAACAACGCCACCAATGCCGCCTCCGACTGCGCAGGGAGCAGGGTAGCGGCAATCAACGACAGCGCGAACAGCGAGAGATAGGTCAAAGGCAGCCCAGGGGTGGTCATGACGTCTTAAGAGCGACTAACAAACCTACTGCGCAGCCGTGAGGCGGGCGCGGTCGGTGCGCGGAATCCTCTTGTACCACTCGTCCACTCCGGTTCCTCCGCGCCGCCCACACCCACCTGGCGACTGCTCGCTACGTTCTGTCAGCCGCTCTCGGTTCCAGCGCAAGATGCTTGCCTTCGACTCACACATGCGTTGGGGTAAGTACAAGAACGACATCCGCAAAATCGCGCCCGATCACGTGGTTTGCAGCCATCAATCCCTCGTCGAGCAGTGGATGCGCGGTATACGTGTCGCGAATCGCGCATTGCCTGGCATGCGTTACAGCAAGGCCAGCTGCCCCACCGCATTGCGTACGTGTTTCTTGGTCATCCGCACCACCGAGCGATGGATCGTCATGCCTTCGATCAAGGCATCGATGGCACTGGCAGCGGGTTTGGAAAAATGCAACTCCAGCGCCGCGCGGCTGCGTGCCATCCACTGTTCCATGATCGCCGTCATCTCCGGGTGGCGCCGGGCAAACGCGTACAGCTCGTAGCTCAGCAGCAGGATCCGCGGCGAGGCGGTGCTGTCGGCAAAGATGATGTTCACCACAGCATCGCACGCCTGGTCGCGGGTCTTCGCTGCGCGGATCTCGGCGGCGAAATTCTTCGAGACATCCTGCGAGAAGCGGGTGAATGCCGCGATCAGCAACTCATGCATGGAGCCGAAGTAGTACGTGGTCGCGCTCAGCGATACCTGCGCCTGTTCGGCCACCTTGCGAAAGGTCGTCCCCGCCACGCCGTGGTCGAGAACCACCTGCAAGGTGGCCTGCTCGATATGTTCTTTTCGATGTGGGTCTTGCTGCCAAGTCCTGCCGCTCATCTGTCTTCGCGCACGTGTCGACCGGAGCGATGGTAATCCAGAGTTGACTTGCCAATTGGTACAGATGTACAAATTGACGCAATCAGCTTTGCGCCGGCCGCAAAAAGGCAGCGAGAAGCATCGCTTTTTGTCACGAGGACTAGGTATGACGGATTCCGAAAAACACCAGGTCGACGTCGGCCGCAGGGCGACGCTGGGCGGTCTGGCCGCTGGCGGCGTGGTCATGGCAACCGGTGCAGGCGCCACGCCATCAGGCAACTGGCAACAGGGCAAATGGCTGAACGAGCCCAGATCGCACCGCATCGTGGGCGGCGATGTGTTGGAGGTCGTGACCGACAAGGGCACCGACTTCTGGCGCGAGACCCACTACGGCTTTACCCGCGATAGTGGGCATTTTCTCGGCATCGCGGCGCCGGCAGCGTTTACCTGCCAGCTGCGCGTCCGCGCCAAGTTCGAGCAGCTCTACGATCAGGCTGGTCTCATGATTCGCGTCAACGAGCGCCAGTGGGTCAAGGCGGGCATCGAGCTCAGCGACGGTCGGGCGATGCTCAGCAGCGTGCTTACCGATGGCAAATCGGATTGGGCTACCGGTCCGTACGAAGCCGATCCATCGGACTTCTGGATCCGCGCCACCGTCGACAAGGGCGTACTGCGCTTGCAGGTGTCCAAGGACGGCAGGTATTGGCCGCTGGTGCGGCTGTGCCCATTCCCGCTGGCCACCACGTATCTGGTAGGCCCGATGACCTGCACGCCAGAACGCGAGGGCTTGAAGGTTCACTTTTCCGACTGGACGTTGGGCCCAGTGCTAGGCAAGGATCTGCACGATCTTTCCTGATGGCATAGCGCAGCCAAAAACGGCTGCGCTCACCGTAAAACGGGGCGTGGCCGGTGCTCGACGGTCTCTGCGACAGATGCCGTGCCTATACTGAGTTGCTGAGTGTGCAGCCCATGCTCGCATGGCTAGCGCCTCTGTGTTTGGAGCCGCCCTTTGTGCCGGCTGTCGCCCAGCGGGCGATGGATTTGCAGTTGGATCATCGATGACATCTCGTACATCACCCCGCGCGGAACAGCACGCAACCCGCGCCGCGTTCTTCATTCCCGGATTCGCCGTATCGATCTGGGCGCCGCTGGTTCCCTTCGCCAAGCAACAATCGGCGTTGGATGAGGCGAGGCTTGGACTGGTACTGCTGTGCTTGGGTGCCGGGTCACTGATGGCAATGCCTGTCGCCGGGGCATGGGCATCACGTGCGGGCTTCAGGCGCGTGATGTTGGCCACCGTTGCCCTGATGTGTGTGGCATTGCCGTGTTTGAGCGCAATGCAATCGGCATTGGCGTTGGGTGCGATGTTGTTCGTGTTCGGTGCTGGCGTTGGCGCAATGGACTGCACGATGAACATGCAGGCGGTGGCGGTCGAACGCGACAGTGGAAAGGTGATGATGTCCGGCTTCCACGCCTTCTACAGCATCGGCGGCTTTGCCGGCGCCTTGCTGATGACGGTCCTGCTCAGCCTCGGCATCGCACCGACAACCGCTTCGACGTTCGGGGCGCTCACCGGTCTGATCGTCGCCGCGCTGGCCGCCCCGCATTGGAGAGCGGAGCAGGGCGCGCAGCAAGGGCCGCTGCTGGCCTGGCCGCGGGGCAGTGTGTTGTTTATCGGCATTCTGGCGTTCGTCGTGTTTCTCGCCGAAGGCACCATCCTGGACTGGAGCGCGGTCTTCCTGACGCAGGTTCGCAGTGCCGATGCCACCAAGGCGGGCGCAGGCTATGTGATCTTTGCCTTGACCATGACCGCCACGCGGCTGTTTGGCGACGCGCTGGTGGAACGCATGGGCCGCATCCGATCCATCATGCTCGGTGGACTGGGCGCCTGCGCGGGCTTCCTGATTGCAGTGCTGACGCCGTGGTGGCAGTTCTCGCTACTGGGCTATGCGCTGATCGGGCTGGGATGCGCCAACATCGCCCCGGCGTTGTTTTCGATGGCCGGACAACAGCGCGCCATGCCCGAGGGCATGGCCATCACCGCAATGACAACGCTGGGTTACGCAGGTGTCCTGGCCGGCCCAGCCTTGATCGGCTTCGCCGCTCAAGGCTGGGGACTGACCGGCGCGCTGATGCTGGTTGCTGCCGCCATGTGTGCGGTCGCGATTTCTGCCCGCTGGTTGCAATCGGAGCACGCTACGTAGGGTGGGGGTAGTGATAAAGATAGGCCAGAGCCTCGGTCGTCATGGAAGAGGCGGTCATGCGCGCGGCAATTCGCATCGACAACACGATCTGGACTATCGGGTTCAACGATGCGTTCTCGGTTTTGCAGAGGCGCTGGGTGCGCGATGCAAGCACGCAAGACATTGCAGCACCCGGTAATCGGCTTGGGCTGCCTTGTCGCGCTGCATTGGTGCATCGTCAGTCTGCAATTTGCGCGACGCGCAAATGTGCCGCAATTGCCAGGGCTGCCGGAAGGGCTTTGGTCAGGATCGTCAGGAACGCTGTCGCGGCTAACGCCAACAGGCCCCCAATGGCAAACGTGCCACTTGCCTAGTCTCTCATGCGCAGCCAGCGTTGCGTCCAACGATTGGCGCTTCGTGGCAAGCCGGCCGGCTTGCCACTGCCTCTCCAGGTGCAACAGTCGACTACCTGAGGCATGTCGCGCGGGAGGCGTGCGACCGCTCACTCAAAGTGTTTGGGCAGTGGGACGGAAGATGATTTCATTGACGTCGACATCATCCGGCTGGCCGATGGCAAACGTCGCCATGCGCGCATAACTGTCAGCCGGAATGCCGACCTGCGCGACATAATCGCTGTTGGCGGATTTGACCGCTTCGTCCGAGATATGGTCGAGCAGTTCGGTCTTCACCGCACCTGGACTCAGGATCGTGGTGCGGATGTTGTAGGCCTTCACTTCCTGTCGTAGGCCCTCGCAAATCGCACGCACGGCAAACTTCGTTCCGGAATAGACAGAAGACGCGGGGAACACAAGATGCCCGGCAACCGAGGCGGTGGTGATGATCTGACCCGACTTCTGCCGCTTCATATGTGGAAGTGCTGCCGCAATGCCATGCAGTACGCCCTTGATATTCACATTAATCATCTGATCCCACTCTGCCACCTTGAGACTTTCGAGGTTCGAGAGCGGCATGACACCTGCGTTGTTGATCAACACGTCGACCCGGCCGAATTTTTCGGCAGCGGTGTCGACCAAGCGGGTTACATCTTCGGCGCGAGTGACGTCCGTTGCGATTGCGACCGCATCACCGCCGGCACCGACGATCTCGGCGACAAGGGAGTTGAGGCGTTCCGCCCGCCGCGCCCCGAGAACCACCTTGGCGCCCTGCGCAGCCAGATGACGCGCGGTGGCCTCACCAATGCCGCTGGACGCGCCGGTGATAACGACAACTTTGCCTTGGATACCATTACTCATGCGCTTTCTCCGATGAACAGACCGACACGGCGACACCATCGCCGAGTCCATTCCCAACGTTAGCCCAGAAATGCAGGCGGATTAGTATCCGCGGATTGGATGGGCTCATGCAGATGCTTCATCAATATCCAGTGGCGTTCAATGCTCCGATGACGCGACATCCTGCGATTTTGGGTCTTGAGCCAGCCTGGAGCCCAACTCCCTGCTCGGAGTACATTTGGCAGCAACGGGCGTCAGGATCACGCATCAATGCGCGCGTGTCTGGCTAGATCACACAGCCCGTTGCCGGATGCTGGTGCTGGTGTCGGAGGGACCAATCCATCCGGCGGGTCCGTTACCATCGTGACCGCTCAGGTGGAAGCCGGCATGGGTGCAAAGGCGGCGCATCGCCTCTGCTTGATCAAGTGTCGATTCGCCTGCACCACGGCTCATGCGTTTGCCTGCTGCGCGCTCATGACTGCTCGCTGCATTCTGCTGGCCGCGCTATATCACCGGCCAATCATGCGGCCGACACGCTGCTAAAACTCTGCCGCGCAAGGCACGGCGCTATCGGCATGCGGGCATCAACTTATTCGGAGCGCTCCGCGTATGCATTCATCTGTCAATCAACGCAAAGGGGGTTCCCTAGCATGCGCGCATTCGTTCGCCATGCATCCCTGTCATCAGCAAGTTCATCGCTGCTGCCGCCGATGCGAGGCCACTTACCACATGAACTTCATTTCACAGCCAACGTAGTTGCTGTCGTGACCGCCGGCGGCACGCACAGTGTCGCCGGCCTGGTAATGGACTGCTTCGATGGCGGTCTGCAGGGAGGTGGTGAGCTTCCAGTCACCGCGGAGCTGCAGATAGCGGCCGGTCCAGTGACTGCCGGTGCCCGCGGTGCCTGCCAACGGAATGTCCGGCTGCGCATAAACAGCGTCGGCGGTGCTCTGCCGCCATAACAGGCCAAGCGAGGCAGTGACGCTCAGATGCGTGGTGGGCCTCAGGGTGAGCATCGGTTTGACTTGCAGCAAGTTGCTGTAACCGGTGTAGCCGGCCAAATTGATGTACGCACCGTTCGGGAACAGTGGATTGAAGGTTTCAAGCTGTCCGTCGTCTGGATGTCGATCCCCGGAGGCGGTATCGATCTGCAGCCCCAGACGCGGCATCAGCGAAATGTCCTGCAAGGTGTAGCCGGCCTTGAGGCCCAACGCCCAGGCGCGCGCGCGGCTGTTGCCGACCTTTCCACGTTGCCCCATCGCCTCGATGTCCCAGTCGAAGGCAGTGCGCACACCTGCGAAGCGGGCATCGATAATATCGCGTCGCTCGTTGCCGGCCGCATCGAGAAAGCTAGCGTCATCCTGCCGATAGCGTGCGTAATACAGCGACAGTTCGTCGCTGCCCAGCACGTGGCGTTCGACGCGCACGGTATCAAGGCGCAGGTGTCGGTTGGAGACGTCGTCGAAGCTGCGTACATCGGCGTACTGCACCGGCTGGCTGACAAACGCAATCCAGCGCCACGGGCCGGTCTCGTAGTTGACCCATACAGCGTCGAACGATTGGCGCACATTCGGGCCATCGCGCAGCGAGACGAATCGCTGCAGGTCGAAGGCAAACTCCTGCCGGCCCACGCGCAGTTTCATCTCGCCAGCGGCCAGTGGCGTGGTGTAGGCGACGAAGGCCATGCGCAGGTCGGCGCGATTGGCATCGGCCGGGCCGACGCGGCGTTTGTCCACTGCGCGTACGTCTTCCAGTTGGGTAAAGAGCTGCAAGTGCTCGCCAATCCGCACGTCCAGATGCGCCTGCAGCCGATGCAACAGATAGCTATCGCTCTCGCGGCCGATACCCAGCGCAGGCGTGTGGTTGCTTTCGAAGCGTTCGCGCAGGTTGATGCCGAACGATGCATAGCCCGCGTCGCCCAGCGGCACATACTTCAGGCGATCGAACGGGTGCGTGCGTAGCGCCGGGTCAGCAAGCGGCGACCAGTCTTCCTGCCAGCGGTTCGACTTGACGGCAGGGCGTACTGGTGTCGCGACAGCGGCATCGGTCGAAGACTGTGCCGATGCATCGGCACACGGGCACAGGAGCAACATCAAGGGCAGCGCAAGGCGTAACGACATGTGCGATCAGGAGTGGAGATCGGCGTGCAGCTCGGCGACATAGCCACCGGGGAATTCCACCATCGCCGACTGTCGACCCGACGCAGCCACCGCAGGCACCAACACTTTTGCGCCGGATGCGGTGGCGCGTGCAAGCGTTGCCGCCAGGTCGTCCACTGCGTATCCGGTGAGCTCGTGCCCGTACGGATAGGGCAGGTGGCCGTCAGTCACCAGCACCTGCAGTGCACCGAAGCCGGAGCTGATGGCGACGCTGCGGTAGGTTGCTCCAGGCCGGCCGATCAGCGTTGCGTCCGCATGGCGGTCGTCGTGCAGCACCTTGCCGTGCGAAAACTTTAGCCAGGCTTTGACAAACGCATCGGCGCGATCGGGCGAGACGTAGACGCGGTTCTCCGGAATCGTCGCAAGGGGTGCATAGTGCGGCGCGGTGTCGTGCCAGTACAGCTGCATGTTGACGCCGCCCGGCCAGGCGATGACCGCATCCATGCCGATCGGATCCTTGAACGGCGCAACCAGCACCTCCGCCCCGGCAGCACGCGCGGCGGCGATTGCCTGCTGCATGTCGGTCACCAGATAGCCGGTACGTTCGCTACCGAATGGGTGGGGCACCGGCGTGCGGAATCCGAACAGCGACACCGTGCCCGCCGGCGTCTGCACCAGTTGCGAGTTGGTACTGCTGGGCGTTGGCGTCACCGTGGCGATGACCTGACGCGTGCTTTGTCCGCCGAAGGTCGCAGCGAAGCTTTGGGCAAACGCATCCACGTCGGCTGGTGCCACATAGACGTGCGTGGTGTCGTACTGCGGGCCGACCGACACCGCTGCTGCGGCATCGGCAAGGACCGGCAGGGCCGCGCTCAGCATCAGTGCGGCGGACAGGCTCAGAGAAAATAGCGGACGCATGGACGTTCCTTCAGGAAAGAGGGCAGCGATGGCAGCACCGGCGATGGGCAGCGCCGCCGTTGCGACGGGGAGAGATGGACGCGAAGCGTTCGTGCAGGCCGGTCGGCAGATGGCGCCTTCCGCTTCAAGCTTTTTTTGTCAGGGTTCTTGATCGAGCGAGCGATCCGTTTTGGAGCGATGCATTGCCACGGAGACAACTCGTCTGATCGACCAGCCGTCTTGCCAGGGCGCTGGCCGGCGACTTTCTCCGCCTCGCGCAGGCGGCATGCACCATCAGTTTGGATGCGCGGGCGCGCCTACGCATCGCCTTCTTCGGTTCGCGCAGATGGCGGTGCTGGCGCATGCGGCGGCTTGGTCGGAGCGCGTTTTCCCTCGGGCAACTGCCCGAACATATGCGGCTTGACCTGGTGGCCGATCCACGAGGCCTCGGTGTGGCTGCGCGTTGTCAGCTGGCGCACAAGTGGCGGCAGTTGCTCACCGACCAGGATGCCAAGCAAACCGACCAACGCAATGACCGGCGGCGCCGGCGAGCGCACATTGAGCAGGCTGTAGATCACACCGACCAGCAGCCCGGCGCCAAGCGAGAGCAAATAAGGCTTCATGGTGCGCCCCACTGTTGTGAAGCGCGGTGCGCATAGGTCGGCGGCGCATGCCGTCCACGGGCCACTGCCAGCCAACCTACCCGGTCGCGGGGCCAGGGGAGTGCACTGCCGGCAAGCGCGTGGCGCAGGCCCGACAAATCAGACATCGTCATGGACGCGATCTCTCTGGATGGGGACTCGCTGGGTCATGGCGTCGAGCGACGCCAGCGGTGACGTCCATGCTGGACGCCTGGCCTCCAATCCAGAACACCGCGTTGGGGCAGGGTCCGATGACTCGATCGGGGGATGCATGTGCACACGTCGTACCGCGTGCCTCCGCCATGCGTCTTGGACGGCAAGCTGGGTCAGGCGACACCAGCCAGCACGTCAGAGCAGCAGCGACGCTCGGCATGCCCGATTCTTCTCATTGCGTCACGTCGTGCTGCTCGCCCACGACCAGACCAATGTGCTCCGAGGAGACTGCGCTATGCGATTTCCGTCGCCCAGCGCACGGCGGTCTGGTGACCACCAGCGCCGGGCTGCAGGTCATCTCCTTGGTGATGGCGAGCCTGGACGGTGCTGAAGTCCGGCACGTCGTCGATCAAGCGCATTGCGCCGCTGACCGGTCTGTGCGAGGAACAGATCCTGCGTCGTGCCTTCCTGCGCGTGCTGTGTATGGCACCAAGCGATTACCGTAAACGCCTCCGCAGCAGCAGACCGTTTGACCGTCCTGATTGCGGAAGGCAGCGGTGTACGTGGCTTACACGCTCGATGCAACGTGCTCTGCATGGGGGGAACGGGCGTCTGGCTCACTTGAGGTTGACGAGCCATCGCCTAAGTTGGTCTATGCACCAATCAGCCTTCTCCCGGGATAATCTGCCCCGCACGTCTTCGACACCATCAAATCCAGCGCTGGCGCAACGCGCGCGTGAGTACTTGCGCGTGACGCCGCAGCTTCCAAATCCTGGCAAAGGACACACGAGTGCACGTTGGCAGGCGCTGAGCAAGCTGGGCGCTGAGAGCTTGCCACTGGCCAAGGTGCTGGAAGCGCATTACGACGCGTTGTCCATCTTTTCCGAAGCCGGCCAGCCTTTGCCGTCCAATGACGCTGTCTGGGCAGTCTGGGCAGCGGGGGGGCCACACGACACCGCTACGTACGAACCGGACTCATGCACTGTGTCTGGTCTCAAACCGTGGTGCAGCGCTGCGTTGGACGTCGTGACGCACGCACTGGTGACTGTCAGCAGCGGCGATCAGACTCCGCTTGCCATAGTGACACTCACACAGGACCACTTTACGCTCGACGCAAGTCAGTGGCACGGCCCTGGCATGGCCGGTATTCCCACCGGTAGCGGCCATTTCATGCGTGCTCCCGCAGTCTTGCTAGGTAAGCCTACGTTCTATCTAGAGCGTCCGGGCTTTTGGCATGGTGGAGCAGGCATTGCCGCCTGTTGGTATGGGGCCGCCACGGCCATTGCTGAGCAGGTGCGCCGTTCGCCAAGAGTGGCGCACAACCCATTTTCTGCAGCGCACCTCGGTGCCATCGATGAACAGCTGACGGGTGCGCGGCTGATGCTGCATCACCTGGCAGATGCGATCGACAATGCGCCAGCCGAAAGCCATCAGCTCGCCGTTATTCGGTTGCGCAGCATGATGGACCGCGTCTGCCGGGATGTGCTCGAACGCGCTGCATTGGCGTTGGGACCTGTCTCGCTGTGCTGCGATGCCGAGCATGCGCAGCGATGTGCAGACCTGGCTGCCTTCATTCGCCAATCCCATGGCGAAAAGGACGAGCAATGGCTGGGTGAACAACTGCATGTGAGCGAGGTCAATCCATGGGTGCTCTGAGAGGCGAGCACATCGACGGGCAGGGCGTCACTGAGTCGCGCTGGAGCACGTCGCGGCAATTGACTGAGCTGCCCATTACCAGCGTCGAGCAACTCCTCGGAAACACTACCCGTGTGGTCGTGGTCTCTCCGCATCCTGATGACGAGGTACTGGGGTGTGGCGGGCTGCTTGCGATGGCAGTGGCCTCGGGACGACCGGTGCTGATCGTCTCGGTCACCGACGGCGAAGCGGCCTATCCGCAGGAAGACGCGTGGCCCCCGGCACGTCTGGCCGCCGCGCGTCGTGGTGAATTGCGCGATGCGTTGGCATGCCTGGGAATCGATCCCGCCCATGTGGTCAGGCTGGACGCGGGCGATGGCCAGGTCCGCGCGGGCGTGGGCGCACTGAGCGCGCGGCTTTCTGAACTGCTGCAGCCGACCGACGCAGTGCTGGTGACATACGCACGCGATGGCCACCCCGACCACGAAGCATGTGCCGATGCCGCGCTCAATGCCGCTGCCCACTGCGGCGCGCGTTTACTCCAGTTTCCGGTGTGGGCGTGGCACTGGGACGACCCAGATCACAGCCAGATGCTCGCATTGGCCGTACGTCTTGCGCTTCCGCCCCTTGCCCACGCCGCAAAGATGCGGGCCATGGCAGCATTCAAGACGCAGACCGGCCATGTCACGCCCGCGCTGCGTAATCCCATCCTCCCCGACTGGGCACTTGCACGCTTTCGGCGCCACTTTGAGGTCTATTTGCCATGAACGCCCAGGCCAACGCCGAGTACTTCGATAGCATCTACCAGCAGCAGGATCCCTTTGGCTATGGAACGCGGTGGTACGAGACACGCAAACGCGACATCCTGCTGGCAACCTTGCCTCGCATGGGCTTCGCACGCGGTTGGGAACTGGGATGTTCCAACGGTGAGGCGACGCGCGGGCTGGCAGCCCGCTGTGATCACCTGCTGGCGACCGACATGTCTGCCGCTGCCGTGGAACAAGCCAAACAGCGTGTAGGAGAGCGCAGCAACGTCGATATCGTGCAGGCTTGCCATCCACAGCAATGGCCGGCCGGTAATTTCGATCTGATCGTGCTGAGCGAGATCGGTTACTACCTTGCTGCCGCCGAACTTGATGACCTGATCGTGCGTCTGCAGGCAGCGCTCACGCCGGACGGACTGCTGGTGGCCTGTCATTGGAAGCATCCATTTGATCAGGCGCAGCAGGATGGCGTCGCGGTCCATGCCTGCATTGCCGGATTGCTCACCTTGCCGCTGAGTTATCGCTACGAAGACAGCGATTTTTTGCTTGAAGCGTGGACAGCGCAATCGCTCTCGGTGGCACAACAGGAAGGCTTGCGATGATTGCGGTCATCATCCCGGCACATAACGAAGCCGAGTGCATCGCCGCGTGTCTCAGATCGGTTTTCCGCGCTGCATCGCATCCCGAGCTGCATGAGGCGGTAGAAGTGATCGTCGCGGCGGACCGCTGCACGGATGCCACCGCCGAACTGGCACTGGCGCTTGGCGCGCGCGTGGTCAAAGTCCCCTCACCTGGGGGTGTAGGCACTGCGCGCGCCGCAGCCGCATCCCACGCCATTGCGATGGGTGCTGACTGGCTGGCCGTCACTGATGCCGACTCACGCGTTCCCGCCGATTGGCTGCTGGAACAACGCCGTGCAGGCACCGAAGTGTTCTGCGGCATCGTGGAGGTCGATGATTGGCTGGACTATTCGGATGAGGTGCAGCGCAGGTTCGCGCAGACCCAGGCAATCGGCGAAGGCCACCAACGCATTCACGGCGCCAATCTAGGGGTGAGCACCCATCTGTATCAACAATGTGGCGGATTCTCTGCATTGACCTGCAGCGAGGATGTCGCGTTGGTGCACGCGCTACAGGCGATCAAGGCATCGATCGCGTGGTCGCCACGCTCGGTGGTGCAGACCAGTGCCCGCAGACATGCACGCGCACTTGGCGGCTTCTCGGATTTTTTAAAGCAGCTAGAAGTCTTGCCTTATATGCCTGCATAGCTACTGTCGTCCTGCGGTGGCGTCAGCTTGAAAACGGTGTGGTCGATACCGGCGCCTGTTGCCGCACTGCTTTCGCAGCGATTGTTTTTCGAGCCGAATTCACTAGCGCCGCCATCGCTGCCCCAAATCTGGGCCAGGCAGCTGGGTTAATGCGCATCTGCGCCCCTTTCCGCGCGTAGGGCGACGGCCTGGCATGGCACGCCATTGTCACCGGCTGACTTTCGAGCTCATCTGCACGAGGCGTGGACGAAGCGTGCGGCAGCATGCCCGACTCGTAGACCAAGGTGTGACATGGCCAAGCCAATGCTGTTTTTCCTGCATGCCCTCGGAGGCAGCCGGCATGCGTGGAGCCGCGTCGTCGCGCAGTTCGATGATCGCTTCGACTGTGTTGCCCTGGACATCCCCGGATTCGGCGATGCGGCTCCGCTGGAGCACGTTGGCACGGCAGCGCTGGTTGACTGGTTTAGCGCTGAAGTCGTCGCTCGGCAGCCAGCCTGTTGGTTTGCAATCGGGCACAGCATGGGTGGAAAGATCGCCACGTTGACGGCAGCGCGGGCGCGCGATGGTGTGGCAGGACTTGCCGGTCTGGCGGGCGTGGTGCTCGTTGCCGCATCGCCACCGGCACCCGAACCCATGAAAGAGTCGCGACGGCGCACGATGCTTGCCTGGTTCCAAACAGGGCAGCCTACGCGCGCCGAGGCGGGGCAGTTCGTGGATGCCAACTGCGCCTCTGTGCTGCCGGACGACTGCAGGAATGCTGCGATCAATGACGTCCTGCGTACCGCCCCCAGTGCATGGAATGCATGGCTCACGCGCGGCAGCCGCGAAGACTGCACCACGCAGGTCGGGCGCATCGGCGTACCGGCAATGATCGTGGCCGGTCGCCAGGATGGCGATCTGGGCGAGGCTGCGCAACGGCGCTTGAATGCACCGCATTATGCGCAAGCGCAGCTCGCCATCGTGACCGATGCCGCGCATCTGATTCCCTACGAGCAGTCGCAGGAACTGGCAAGGTTGATCGCCGCACATGTAGACCGCTGCAGGGAGCATTGCCTGCCTGAGGACTTCATTGCCTTGCTGAACTCAGAGCGCGTGGCGCCGCGCATGCGGATGACGCTACTTGCGCGGCACGTGGGCCCGCCCGCTGTGGGCGAGGGCGTGTTGAGCCGGCGCCAGTTGGACGTGCTCGCCGCCGTGGTCGCACGCGTGCTGGATGGCGCGGGAGATGCACAGCAGATTGCACGACGGATCGACCTGGCGCTCGCAGAAGGCACAGGAGATGGCTGGCGGCACGCTGACTTGCCGGAAGATCACCTGGCGCTACCGCTGGGGCTGGATGCGCTCGATGCGCTGGCCGGCGGCTTTGCCGAACAATCCGCGGACCGCCAGGACCGCTGGCTGCAGGACATCGCGCACGCAAGAGTGGGCAACACCTCAGCGCATGGCCTGGATGCCACACAGCTGGCGCATTGGTTCGAGGACGTGGGCGCCGACGCGGTGCGCACCTGGACCAGCCTGCCCGCCACCATGGCCGCGCTGGGCTACGACGGTTTCGCTGTCGGCAACGACGCCGGCACTGGTCGCCTGGGCTATGCAGAAACGGCGGCAGATCGGCATGAGCACTGGCAGCTGCGTGCCCCTGGGGCTGTGCGATGACCGTCGCTGGCAACCGGGACGATGTCGATGTGGTGGTGGTCGGCAGCGGAGCGGGGGGCGGGCCTCTTGCGGCTCGGCTTGCGCAAGCCGGCGTCTCGGTGGTGGTGCTCGAAGCGGGCGCAGCATTTACGCCGGAGTCTCACATTCCCGATGAGCTCAGCACCGGCATCTACTGGATGGACGAGCGTCTGAGCGGTGGGCAAACGCCTACCGCGTTTGGGCCGAACAATTCGGGCTCGGGGCTTGGCGGTTCCACGCTGCATTGGGGCGCCTTCTGCCCGCGGCCGGACAAGCGCGATCTCAGCCTTCTGACCCAAACCGGCCATGGCGCCGATTGGCCCATCCCTTATGAGGAGTTGCTGTCTTACATTCGTCGTGTGGAGACTTTTATTGGCGTTTCCGGCCCTGCGCATTATCCCTGGGACCCCGAGCGCAGCTATGCGTATCCGCCACCCCAACGCAATGCCTCGGCCGCAGCCATGGAGCGCGGTTGCCGTGCCCTCGGCATCCGGGCCACCGATGCACCGGCGGCGTTGGTCACCAGGCCCCATCAGCAGCCGCATTGGGGCCAACGCGCAGCGTGCAACAACTGCGGTGCATGTCACCAGGGCTGCAGCAATGCCGCCAAGGTGAGTGTGGATACCACATGGCTTCCTCTGGCAAGGGCGCATGGTGCGCAGCTGCGGACCGACAGCCGGGTAATCGATCTTGAACGCGATGGCCGCGGTGCGCTGACCGCAGTGATCTACAGCCAGCATGGGCATGAGTACCGCCAGCGGTGCGGCAACGTGTTCCTGTGCGCGGGCGGGGTGGAAACGCCGCGCTTGTTGCTCAATCTGGGGCTGGCCAACTCCAGCGGTCAAGTGGGGCGCAATTTCATGGCGCACGTGGCCACTCAGGTGTGGGGCGAGTTCGACGCAGACATACGCATGAATCGCGGCTACCCATCCTCGCTCATCACAGAGGACATGGTGCGCCCGGCCGATGCCGACTTCGTTGGCGGTTATCTGGTGCAAAGCCTAGGGGTGCAGCCGATCACGCTGGCCAATACGCTGGCGCGCGGTGCTGGCCTGTGGGGCAGGGAACTCGTGTCCACTATGTTGCGTTATAACCGTCTGGCCGGTATCGGCATCAATGGAGAGTGCCTGCCGCACGCTGCCAATCGTCTGATTTTGTCGGACGAACGGGACGCTTTCGGGCAGCGCAAGGCGCGTATCGATTTCAGTTACGGACCGAACGAACAGGCCATCGACGCGCATGCGCGTGCACTGCTGCAGGCGATCTGGCGAGCCGCTGGCGCCCACAATATCTTTGCGGCTGCGCGTTCGGCACACACGCTCGGTACCTGCCGAATGGGCACTGACCCCGAACGGGCCGTCGTCGATCCTGATGGCCGTGCCTTCGATGTGCCGAACCTCTACATCTGCGACAACTCGGTGTTCCCCAGTGCACTGGCGGCGAATCCGGCGCTGACGCAGATGGCGCTCGGCCTGCGTGCCGCAGAACGTTTTCTCGCGCGCTAGCGGTAGCTGCGCCGCCACGTTATTCAACCACCAGGAGCTCAATATGGATCTCGGAATCAACCAGCGCATTGCCCTCATCAGCGGCGGCGACTCAGGCATGGGCAAGGAGACCGCACGCCAGCTACTCGAAGCAGGCGTCCGCGTGGCGATCACCGATCTTCCCGACGGCACACTCGACCAGGCACTGGCTGAGTTATCCGACTTGGGTGAGATCATCGCCATCGAAGGCGACGTGACGCGCGGACAGGATGTCAACGCCATCTGGGCGCAGGTGCGCGAACAACTGGGTGAGCCGGACATCTACATCAATGCAGCCGGCGTCACTGGCGCCACCGGCGATTTCCTCGAGGTCAGCGATGCCGGCTGGCTCGAAACGCTGGACATCAACCTGATGGGCGCGGTGCGCATGTGCCGCCAGGCCATTCCCGCCATGCGTCGCAAACAGTGGGGGCGGATCGTGTTGTTCGCATCCGAAGATGCGGTGCAGCCGTACGTCGATGAGCTGGCCTACTGCGCTTCCAAGGCCGGCATCCTCAGCTTGGCCAAGGGGCTCTCTAAAGCTTATGGCGCTGACAATGTGTTGGTAAACACCGTGTCGCCTGCCTTCATCGCAACGCCAATGACAGACAAGATGATGCAAAAACGCGCGCAGGAAAACGGAACCAGTGTCGAAGAAGCGATCTCTTCGTTCTTGGACGAGGAGCGACCCGGCATGGTGCTCAAGCGACGTGGCCGGCCAGAGGAAGTGGCGTCGGTGGTCGCGTTCCTGTGCTCCGAGCGCGCCAGCTTCATCAACGGGGCCGGCGTGCGCGTAGATTCGGGCTCTGTGTTTACCATCGCTGGCTGAGCCGGGCGGCGCTGCGCAAACGCGCAGCGTCGCATCAGACACTCATAGTTTCCGGGCGACAGCGCCGCTTTTTCTAAAAATTTTGAGCGTGTTCAATACCATCCAAGGTAGAGCGTCGTGACGCCCCACGTATCTACCAATCCGTGCGCCACGATGAGCGCCCCCAAGTTTCGGTTTGAGCGCAGGTATGCGTAGCCGAATCCTGCGCCAACAAACCCCGTCAGTAGAACCCCGGAAATGCCTTGATTGGCATGCATGACACCAAACAAGACTCCGCCCGCGACGGCCGCACTGACGCGACCCAGGCCGATGCGGTCGAACAGTGCTTCGAGCTGGTGCATCAGAAAAGCCCGGAACACCAGCTCTTCCCCAAAGGCGGCGCTGATCCATGCATATCCGATCAGGTGCATCGCTGCCGGAGCGTTATTGCGCAGCGCGCCGTAGGCGCTGTAGTCGGTCTTGGTGCCTGTGAGGTCGTCGAGCAGCGGCTGGAGAAGCGGTGTGATAATCGCAGTGACGACGAGCACCAGCAGCGCTGCCCAACCAAGCGTGGGACCCAACCCTCGCCATATCAGGCCGCACGCGCGCCAATCGCGAGTTTCCAGCCACACCCAGACAACCCCTATCAAACCGACGACCGGCATCCGCCAAGGAAGGGGCAGCCAGGAAAAGTGGGCGAGTGCCATGATCGCGCAGATCGTCACAAGCCTAGTGAGCGGGTGGCTGAAGGTGCAAAAACTGTTGCGAGCTGCAGGCGTCGATTGATCAGGGTGAGGCATGCCGAACAATTGTGTCGTGGGCACACGATGGTATCGGGCGGTCGACGGGCAGCACCATGCCAGAAGACACGGCCACGTTCCATCTTCTAACGGGCTGCTTCGCCACTGTCGACGCGATTCAAGCTTCACGGCGTCGGATATCGCAGGCCTGCGCCGCTTGCTCGGAAGCACGCGCCCATGTCTTCAGGATGGTTCTAAGTACTTCATTTAACGAATCAAGAGAGCGACACGGGTGGAATGCAAGGCTATGCCTCAACCGCGACCTTGGCCAGGTGGCCAGTCTTCAGCTGCCGGTTGCGCCGTTCACGCCACCGGCAGCTGCCAGGAGTTCGCCAGCAGGCATGCGAATCCGGCTGCCAACGTCATAACAACGGCCTTCCATCATGACTTCGCCGGCCAACACCAGAAGTTCAGCGCCTTTCACAGACTCATTCTGCAGAGTTTCTCCAGCCCCGAGCCGCCGCAGACAGACCTGTTCCGCCGCTGACTCGAAGAGGGGACAGATCGTGCGACCGCCTTGCGTGCGCCATGCAGTCTGATCGTTTGTGTCGATGCGCACGTGGGCGCGCTCGCTCTCGGGCATCTGCTGGAGCTTCACGAAAATTACGGCTCCCTCCTTGCTGGAGGGCCGGTGGCTTGAACCGGGCGGATTGCGCAGGTAAGAGCCGGCCGGAAAATGCTTGTTTCCTTCGGAGAACTTACCTGCCAGCACCAGGATTTCCTCACCGCCTGGGTGCAGATGGCGGGGGAAATGGGAATCGGGTGCATACCGCACGATGCTGGTGGCGCGGGCTTTCTCACCGCCCACACGGTCCAGCATCACGCCCTCAACTCCCCCCTGGGGCGATGCGGCCCACTGGTGCTGCTGGGACTCGACGATGGCACGGCGGGAAAAGTCGGCATTGATGCGCATGTGCGTCTTCCAAGCTTGAACGGGTGTGCCGCTGGCGCCCGATGGGCAACTGCGGCACTTTGTTGCGACTTACTTGTTCGGCAGCTGCTGGTAGGTCTCGATGACGCGTGCCGAATAGGTCAGCGCGGCACCAGCGTTCAGGGCGATGGCCACGCCCAATGCCTCGGAGATTTCCTCCAGCGTGGCGCCTGCTTCCACAGCCTTCTGGGTGTGCACGGAAATGCAGCCGTCGCAACGCGTGGTGACAGCGACCGCCAGGGCGATCAGTTCGTGCATCTTCGGTTGCAGATGGCCCGTCTTGACGGCGGCATTGTCGATCGTCATCAGGCCGCGCATCACGTCAGGGCTCTGCTTGGCGTAATCGCCTACTCGCGCGAGCAGGTCATCCCGGTAGGCGTTCCAATCTTGCATCATGGCGATCTACTCTTATTGAGTGTTGGCTGCCGGACGCTTGAAGGCGCCCGGGGATGAGGGATCAGGCGGGTTGATAGACGCGCATGTACGGAGCTACGTCGAGCAGCGGCGTGAGGCCACCGACCACATCTGCGGTGAACAGCTCGCTCTGCAGGTACGCGTTCGCGTTTTCGGAGGTATCCAAGCCGTGCAGGACTGGATGTCTTCATTCCGCACCAGCATTTCCTTGGACTTCGCACCCTTGACGGTGTCCAGGAACGGCCCTTTTAGTTCTGGTAAATCCCAGTGCGGGGTGGCGCGGTTTGCGTCCGCGATCTTGAGGGTGATTGCAGATGGACCATTTGCAGTTCTTCCTGCGCGGTGCATGAATCAGCGCGGGCAGGGACAAGACCCTGCCCGACGCGTATCAGTTGCGGCCGGCCATGACGCCGCCATCGACGTCCCAGATGGCGCCAGTGACCCAGCCCGCCTTCTCCGAAAGCAGGAACGCCACGACTTCCGCGACGTCTTGCGGCGTGCCCACACGACCGATCGGGTGGAAGCTGTTGAAGCCCTGCAGCGCACTGTGCACTTCAGCCTTCGGGATGAAGCCTTCGTAGATCGGGGTCTGCACGACCGCCGGCGAGACCGCGTTGACGCGGATGTGCTTGGGCGCAAGCTCCATGGCCAGATGCTGGGTCAGCGAGTGCAGACCTGCTTTTGCCATCGAGTACGCAGACGACGGGGTCGCTGCGATGGCCTGCTTGGCCCACATCGAGCCGATGTTCACGATCGCGCCCGGATGGTCATTGGCGACCAGGTTGGCGGCGACCTTCTGCGTAATGAAGAAGAACGCCTTGTTCAGCTTCATATACTGATCGTAGTCGGCGTCGGTGTGGTCCAGGAACGGCTTGGGGAAGAACACGCCGGCGGCATTGACCAGCAGGTCGATGTCCGGATGCTGTTCATCGATGACCTTCAGCAGTGCAGCAAGGCCTTCGTCGCTGGAAAGGTTGGCCGCCAGTGCCCCGACCTGACCCAGCTCGGCCAGCTCCTTGCGGGCTTCTTCGGTCTTCTCCGGCCGGTTGCCGACAATGACGGCGCTGCCACCTTCGGCAAGCACCATACGCGCCGACTGCATGCCCATGCCGCTGGTGCCACCGACGACCAGCAATTTCTTGCCCTTGAATTGGTTGCTCATCTTGAAAGCCTCTCTGTTCGCCTGCCGCTCGGCAGGACATGGATGGTTGAAGGCCGCACGGCGGGCCTGGCTCGGGCCAGGGATCACCCTTTCGTTCAGCAGGCTGCGCTCCCTGCCCACGGGGTCACCGCATCATGTCGGTGGCAGAAAATCTATTGCTCCACTCAGCGCTACCTCTCGAACTTGTCCAGACGTCCTTGCTTAATTCCTTGGCGTGGAGGAATTCTTTGCCCAATTGCATCCGGTCGCAAACGAGATAAAGTAGTTATCATCTAAAGAAAAAATTTATCGATATGAAGGCCCCTGTTCACCTCAACGCGCTGCGTGCATTCGAGGCCAGTGCCCGACACCAGAGCTTTTCCGCAGCAGCCGACGAACTGAACGTCACGCCGGCAGCCGTAGGCCAGCTCGTGCGCACGCTGGAAGATTGGCTGGGTGCTCCGCTGTTCGTGCGCAGCCCCGGTGGGCGGGTGCGCATTGAACCCACGGAAACAGCCGAGCGGGCATTGCCGGATATCCGCGCCGGCTTTGATCGCCTGGCGTTGGGGATGGAGCGGCTACGCGACGGCTCCACCAGCGGTGTGCTCACCGTGACCGTCAGCCCGGCCTTTGCCGCCAAATGGCTGCTTCCGCGCCTTGACCATTTCCATGCGGCCTGCCCGGAAACGAGCGTGCGCCTGGACACCAACCATAAGTCGGTCGATTTCGTGGCTCAGCGCATCGATATCGGCGTGCGGTACGGGACGGGAAGCTGGCCTGGCTTGAAGGCAGACAAGCTGATGGATGAAGAGGTTTATCCGGTGTGCTCACCAGAACTGCTGCGCGAGCACCGGCACCTGCGCAAGCCGAGCGACCTTGTCCGCGAGACCTTGATCCATGACCTGTCGATGGACGGCCACTCAGGCTTCCCCACGTGGCAAACGTGGATGGACGCTGCTGGTGTGCTTGACGCACCCCATACGCGTAGCCTGCAGATAAACAACTCCGCCGCCGTCCTGCAGACGGCGATCGAGGGACACGGCGTTGCTCTGGCTCGCAGCGTCATGGCACGGGATGATCTGGCGAGCGGTCGCCTGGTCCGCCTGTTCCCCAACATCAGCCTCGCATCGTCGCTGGCTTATTTCGTCGTCTATCGCCAAGAGTGCGCGGATCTGCCAAGGCTGGCTGCTTTTCGCAATTGGCTCCTTTCCGAGGCCGATCAGGGCTGATTTAAGACGTTATGCTTTGCCGATGCGCATGAGGGGCTTGCAGGGGCGTAGGCGAGTTCTGCTGCGATCGCGCACGCGCCGATGCCGTGATAGAGGTGCAGACGCTCTTGCAGCAAGAGCGGGGCCAAGGCAACACGGGCGACGACTCAGCGCCATTTCGTCGGCGATCCGGGTGATTCATCGGCGACTTCTGTGGCTTGGTCGCAAACGGGTTGCCACGCCCCCGCGCGGATAGCAACTTGCAGCGGCGATCACGTCGACCTGGAGCACCGCATGACCCCCGTTGCCCTGTATTCGCCCGATCCGGCCCGCGGCTGGCTGCCCTGGGCCTGGCTGACGCCGATCCTGATGATCCTGTTCAACGCGGTACCTGTGCTCGCGCTGGACGGGTGAATGCAGTCGCAGCATTGGTCGACGCCGCGCGGCGATCCGATCGGCCTCGCTGGCTTGTATGCGCTGCTGTGGATCGGCTTCGCGCCGACGCTGGCGGCCGTGCTCGCCTGGGTACGCTTCGTCGAAGGGCGCTCGCTGGCGAGTATCGGGCTGACCGCTCCGGCGCCACTAAAAATCTTCCTGCGCGGACTGGCCGTTGGATTCGGCACGGTCGCGCTGGTCGTCGTCGCGATCTGGATGGCTGGCGGCATGCAGGCGACGGGATTGGGGCAGGCCTGGCGGTCGCCCGTCAGTCTGCTGCACATCGGTCTGCTGCTATTGAGTTTCATGTCCCAGGCGAGCGTGGAGGAAGTCATCTTCCGCGGCTGGATGCTGTCGGTGGTGGCGCGCAAGACCAATGTCGCGGTGGCAGTGCTGCTGGTGTCGCTCGCATTCTGCTTCCTGCATTTCAGTCCGCACCAGCCGCCCCGGGTCATGCTCGGCACGTTCCTGTTCTCGCTGCTCGCCTGCGCCTGGGCGCTGCGGACCGGCAATATCTGGGGCGTGATGGGCTGGCACGCGGGGTGGAACTGGTTGCTCGCAACCGGCTTCGAACTGCCCGTCACCGGCATGGATGCGCACTTGCCGGCGCTGCTGGTGCCGCTGCGCCCGCAAGGCCTCGACACCCTGACCGGTGGCGCGCAAGGGCCGGAAGGCAGTTACCTGTGCAGCGTCTTCCTCGTCGCCGCGATCGCGTGGATCCAGTGGCGAAAGACGCGCGGAGCTCAGAACTTCTCGCCGACCAGCAGGTAACGCCAGTGCCCAGGCGGCATCGCCCCGTCCGGGCCCTTGCCGATCAGATGTTGGTTCGCGCCGTACCGGCGACGACCAAGCAATGGAGCGTCTGCGAGCGCTCGGTGGGCCGATCGATGCTCCGCTACGGGCTTCTCGATAGGGTAGGGGAACTGCTATCCAAAATTAGAATTAGGGATGTTTATCGGGGGTAGGGATGGGCCTAAAGTCTTGAGTCCTGGTCAATATCTAGCGCACCCAATAGGGGCCGTCCGACAAGGCGTACCAGATCGAAGAGAAGACGTGATCCAGCGGCGCGTCCTGGCAGCGGCCCACGAAACGGTCAGGGAGCGCGGTCCGGCCGCAGTCAGGATCCATCTCCGCACCTACTGCCAGGTGCTCGATCACCTTATCTTTGCCGTCGGCATTGGCACGACTTCGATGGTGGCCAAGGGGCTGATGATCAAGCCTTGGTCCTAGGTCAACGGCTCATACCATTGCTGGCACTGGGTGAGCTCAAGGAACTCGCTGCCAGGATGGAGCACAACGCGACGCACCATGGAGCCATCTATGTTGTGTGTGGAGTAGTTCTCGAACTTGTCCGGATGCTCACTTGACCTGATGCCTTGGTGATCAAATCAAGTGCTACGGCTGTTGCCAGGCTATTCGGTGTGGAAAGAAATGCCACGGGCACTAATGCTTCAACCAGCGCAGGGCTTCCCATGGATTTAAAAACGGGGCCGAGCTCCGCGTCTTCTGCGTTTGAGTTAAAGAGTGCTTCACCGCCCCAGTGTCCGAGCAGGGAGCGAAAGCCATACTCCCGCACTTCGTGCGCTGGTTAAAGCAGAATCACGCCTTGCCGGACCGGTTGCTATCGCGCGCCTGGTTGTTCGCAAGCAACGTTGCGCGTCCTCTTCTGCAAGCTTACCTCGCCGCAATACGTCTTTCTAGCAAGCCGGGGCTGAGCACATCCAGAGGTGGAGCTGGGACGATTTTTCTGAAAAGTCATCGGTGATCTGGTTGCCTCACCAGACCTGTGCGCGCTCCTGCTCGGAGCGCACCATCGCATCGCCCGGCTTGCACGAGAACGCCTTGGCATACTGCGGCATGTTTGACGGGCCGGCGAGGCTCAAGAATCCCGCGCGTCAATGCTTCGTCGTCCCAGCTATGACTTCGCTGAGCCTACGCGAATCGGAGAGCTTCTCGCCAAACTTACTCCTACAGTCACTGCAGGAGATCAACATGGGTCTATGCGTTTCAAAACCGAGCGTGGCAGGCTCACCTGAGCATTATGCAGCCCACGCCACAGCGCAGGCCACGCCCTCTACGCCTTCATCTCCCGAGGCGTCCATGTCACCCAGCCTGTATGGCTTGGCGTCACTCGGCTCTCCCAGAGCGAGCTCGAGCCGTCGTCCATTAAGTCCACTGGTGGAGTTGAACACCAGCGATCTGGTAAAACAAAAAAATCGACTTTGGCAGCGGATCCAACACGATGGGTCGCAGTTCCGAACCACACCTGAAGAGCGGAAGCAGTTCAAGACTGCGCTCATAACTCTTTGGGGTGAACGATCGCGACCAGAGAGGCAGCAGCGGTGGAATGGAATGATGCAAAGAATGGCACGGATGAAGAGGAACCACCCAGAACTCGAACACATTGCAACCGAGGATCTCGTGGCGCTGCAGGCATGGACGACGGACGACTATGGGGTAGTACAGGATGTTCTGGAGAAAGAAGCGACGCCCACTGCTCATGGCCTTGCATTTGCAAAATGCATCATTTCCGCCTTGCACTCGCTTCCCGAAGAATATTCATATCAAGGGACTGTCTTCACTGGCGAAGATCAGTTCCCGGATTGGGTGTCGGAGCGATATCGAAAAGGAAGCATCACCACGGACCGCCGATTCTTCGCGACCTCAGAAACCAAGGATGCATCCTGGCAAGGAATGGCAGTCGAGTGGGAAAGCAATTCAGTAAATGGGAAGCGCATCTCCATGTTTTCAGAGAGCCCGAATGAGCAGGAAGTTCTCTTTCCTCCTGGCACCCGCTTTCAGGTAACACGGATTGAAGAGAACGAGACTCATCCCCGCCTGAAGATTTATCAAAGCCAGATCGCGTAGGCATTCTGAATCGTCCTGGAGAAGTCTTCACCAGCAGTACGGATGTGGGCGGTTTGGATGTTATTCGAGCAGACTGAACTTCGCAGCAACAAGCTGCTGAAGAATCATCTGCCACCCGAAACGGCAAGCGAACTGCTCGGCGAGGGTGTCTCAGTTCACAGGCCAAGCGCGCTGCTAACAGGCAACGCGCTTGCCTGCCAGTTGAGTTGCGGTCACTTTGTGCCAGTCGCAGCGCTGCGCAATGACAGCAGCCGTACATCCCTGGCGCAGGCAATGCTCACTAAGCGCGGCGGTGGCCACCGCCGTACAGACCTACGACCAGGTCACCAACGGCTGCCGGCGATCGCCCATAGACTCTGTGAGAATCCCTCGCTAGCAGCATCACGGCCGGCCAGCCCTCCTGCAGGCCCGCTGGCCGCTCTGTAAGCGCTGCCCCTGACCAGCAGCAGGCCAGCGGCGCTGTGCGAGTTGCATCCTCCTTGCAAGGCCGCGCTGACTTTGCCAATTCACAACCATCCATCCTAAATGACGCCGCCGTCCAGTTTGACTGATAGCTTCGTCCAGTTTATTTGGTGTCAGCGTCCAATTGCTTGGCTGCATGTACTTGCTCAGCATGGGATGGCCCGTCGGTGTCGCGGCTGCGGTGCCGCTGACCTTTGCGGACCTGTTTGCGATCATGGCCGCTACCGGCTAGGGTCGCATCACGCTCGGTTCCACGGGTTCTGGTGATTGGCCTGCGGGTGCCCACTCCGGCACGGTTGGTTCGAGCCAAGAGACGGGAGTACGCTGACTGGATCGCGGCGGAACTTGGTACGGGGCCGCGCCTGAATCGGAGGTCAGCTGGAAGAACTGGAACGGCACAACTGCCTGGTGTTCGCCTATCCGGACCTGCTGCAAAGCACCTAGCCGCTGCACAGAAGCGCGCGTGGGATCGAGTTCGGCATGGCCACCCTCTCCGAAGCTTGGCAATTTCTCAACGCGAGTGACCGCCTGACCTCGGACGACAAACGCTCCGCATTCCGGAAAATACGTCAACTGGAGATGGCCGTCGCGGCGGAACCTTTTTCAGCTGCAACACCCTCAGCATCGTCGATGCCGTGTACGCACCGCTGGTTCGCTATTCCGAAAAGAATAACGGTTAAAAGGAATAACGGCTCCAGGCTCACTTTTCCGTGATCATCAAGGTCGAGAAGGGGGATTAGGAAGATTTATCAAGGGTAGGCTGGCCCAAGCAAACAGATTAGGATTAGGGAGGGTTATCGGGGTAGGGCAGAGGATCGCTAGTGGCCGATAGCGGACACATGGCCTGGCCCCAGCGAAATCGCAACAACACTGTCGGCTTGCGGCCATAAGCGATGTTGCTCAGCCAGACCGGCGCAGAAAGCCTGACCGAACTTCAACGTCCGCTCTGAGCCAACAACTCGCGGGTCATGGCGGCAGTGGTACTGGTGGGGGGACAGGATCGCACTCGCGGGGATGGTACTCGGTACTGTTAGCCGAAGCGTCAGGGTATCGGGCAGATCGCGTCGTCTCACGCATCCACGAGGCTCTTACCATCGAAGGCGAGCGCGCCCATCTCACGTCAGGACGTATCTAAGGCGCTGGACTGGCTTGCCCTGCAAAGGGACTGCCTCAGGTCATCAGATCGGACAAGGTAAAAAGATCTGCGGAACTTCGATGTCACTTGGGCTCACAAAGGGGGTCTAGCTGAGCCACCCCCGATTTCTCGGACAGGTTAATTAGGGAACAACAGCCATCTTCTCGAACTCGGCCGGCGAGCGATAGCCCAGCGCACTGTGCAACCGCTGCCGGTTGTAGAACACTTCGATGTACTCGAACACTTTCCCGCGCGCTTCGTCGAGACTGGCGAAGCGCTCGTGGTGCGTCAGTTCCTGTTTGAGCGAACTGAAGAAGCTCTCCATCACCGCATTGTCGTAAGGCATGCCCTTGCGGCTCATGCTTGCGACCAGCCCAGCTTCTTGCAACTGCCGCTGATATGCACCGCTGGTGTATTGCGTGCCCTGGTCACTATGGTGGATTGCGCCCTGCGCTGGCCGTCGGCGGTGCAGCGCCATGGCCAGCGCAGCGCTGGCCAACGCCTGATCGGCCCGCTGGCCCATCGCCCAGCCCGCGATCTGCCGGCTGTGCATGTCTAGAACTGCCGCCAGGTACAACCAGCCCATCCGGGTCGGGATGAAGGTGATGTCCGCCACCCACACCCGATCTGGCCCCGGACTGACGAACGGCCATGCCAGCCGGTTAGGCGCTACCGCCGCACGCTGGTATGTGCTGCGCGTGCGCAGATAGCGTTGTCGCCGTTTGGTGCGGATCGCATGTGCCTGCCGCAGGCGCCGCACCCGATGCCGGCCGCATGTCTCACCTTGCTGACGCAACGCGCGCCACAGGCGCTCGCTGCCATACGCCTGGCGGGTTTGTGCGTGCAACTGCTCGATCCGCTGCAATAGCCGGGCATTCTCCTGTGCGCGTGGCCCCGGACGGCGAGCGCACCACGCGTAATAGCCGCTGGGCGACACGCCCAACGCATGGCAGAGCCAACGCACCCGGTAACCCCGCTGATCTCGGATCCAGGCGTACTTCACGGTAGCTCCCGCGCAAAGTACGCCGCCGCTTTTTTTAGGATCTCGTTCTCTTGGCGCAGCCGCTCGTTCTCGCGCTGCAGCTTGGCCAGTTCATCCGGGTTGGCCTTGGGCCGGCCACTGCCGCCAAAGGCGCCAGCGCCCTTCGCATCGAGATCCGTGGCCCACTTGTAGAGCCGGTTGCGCGGGATGGCTAACTCCCGCGCGATCATGGCCGCTGGCCGATCTCCCGCCTTGAGCAACCGCACTGCTTCCCGCTTGAACTCCGCTGTAAACCGCTGCCGCTTCTGCATCGAACACCTCCCTGCGAGGATTGTCCTCGCTTTCAGGTGTCCGAGTTATCAGGGGTGGCTCAAGCCCTACTTATGCGTACATTTGCGCGCAGGAAGGCAAAGCTAACACGGAGCAGAGCGATGGAAACCTTTCGGATAGATGAAAGTGGCTACACAGGATTCAGGCTTCTCAACGTTGAGCAGCCCTTCCAAGGAGCATGCGCTATTGCCATCGAGGAGGATGATGCTCAGCGACTCATCAAAGAACACTTTCCAAGGATGAAGGCTGAAGAACTTAAGTATCGGAGGCTAATCCGTCGCGAGAATAGCTACACTCGGTTGCTCGCGCTTCATGCGGATCTCCTCACCCACTACAAATGTGTAACTTTGCTCTGCGACAAGCGATATCTGCTCATCATGTTGTTCTTGAGCTACGCGAAAGAGCCTTGGTGCTACGAGCGAGGAACCAATCTGTACGCTGATGGTCGCGACCTAGCGCTAGCCTCTTTGCTTTATTACACCGGGCGGCCACTGCTTGGGAAGGAAGCGTTCGAGCGAATCCTTATTTGCTTTCAGGATGCCGTCAAGGAAAAGACTCCAAGCACGGGCTCGCGGCTAGTGGAGGCGGTGCGCGCGTCTGATTGGAGACAGTTGCCAGAAATCCTAGGTCCGCTCGGTCGGGATGCGAGCCCGGAGTGTCTCGAAGCGATCGCCACCCCAGGCGTTACAACTGATGCCGCATTCATCGTTCTGCAGGCATTGATCAGCCGCATGGAGGCCATGGCTGAGGGTCCGTACTGCATTGAGCACGATCAGTCGAATAATCTCCAGACCTACCATGACTTACTGCAATCATTCATCGGACATAAGGAAGTCGCAACTTTCCGCCAGTCGGATGTTGCATCAATGTCATTTCCACTTAAGCTGACTTCTGTAATTCAAGTCGACTCCAAGAACAGCCCTGCTGTCCAACTTGCCGATGTGATGATCGGGATGGCGATTGACGCAATGGCAGCGATCACGAAAACGCGTACTGCGACCATCGATCCTCACAAGGTTATTTCGGGCTATGCGTCAGATCAGCTCATTCATATGATCCCGACAAGAGACTTCGTAGCGCATCGCCAGGCTCACCAAGGGTCGCAAGCGGCAGATCTTGTGGACTATATTGGCAAGAATTTTGCTAAGTCCTTCCCCGGTGCACTTGGTTAGGCACTCTGGAGATTAAAAAAATGGGATATAGCCGAATCCTCCCATGCCTTAGACCTTGGCTTTCGATCCAACTCCGGCGATTGGCGATGAATGATTCCGAATTTGATATGAGCCATTTAGAGCTAAGGCTTCAGAGCGATGAGGCGTGTGAGGACGCGCATGCTGCATGAACTTCTGCAGGACGAGCATCTCCGAAGTATTGATTCGGGCCACGCCACTTTCACGCGTAACGGTCCTGGTTAGGCTAGGTTTCAGGGCTGAGATGGGTAAGCCATCCGGTTTCGAAATGAAGTCACCCCTGATGCAGTATTCGCGATAGGACTCGCCACGCATGAACCTGGAAGAAAAGAAGAAGCTGATCTCTGATATCGAAGCATCTGATCCCGTCAATGATCTCTACGCCAAAGCGATCAAGGTCGGGTTCTGGCACGAACAGCGCGACCCATCGTACAAGCTGGAGCAGGTAGCAGCGTGTATGGCTGCCGCCGGCATCTCCACGGTATCAGAGGGCGAACAGGTCATCGCTCGTTACTCCGATGAGCTCGAAGCATTCATGAAAAGTGTCTACGGTGATAGAGTCGGCTACCGATGGGAAGTCTCCCCAGGCTTTATTATGGCGTTAGCAATAATCTACGATCAGCCGGATGTATTCACAGCAGAGCGTCTGGAAGAGATGGGCTGGGACGGGGATCCGATTACGCAGGTCCGAGGCGCCCTGCATAGTGCCGGCAGAGTCCAAAAGGACTGATACAAGCCATTTAGCCGCTCTTGGCGATTCGTCTCGCCTAAAGTCCGGTTGTTACTGGCTATCAAGTGCCAGCACGCAAGTACTGGCACTTTTTTATTGGCCTGTCATTCCAGCGGACAGCCTGCGACTGCCGCTGAATAGAACTATGTGAAAGTCTTCTGCCGGCCGAAACTCTCTCTCCATGGCAGGATGCCATTGGGTCTGTCGCGTCCCTCTGAGCGGGGTAGCGATTGGGAGCAGCATATCGCCTGCGGATGGATCAGAATTTAGTCGATCAAGCGCATCTCGATTCTTAGCGATGGATTGAACGAAATTGAAAATCCCCCTAACTGTCCTAGCTCAGTAAGCAAATCAAACCCTAGTACCGACAAGCTTTGACTGGCGATGTCGGAAGTATAGATGGTGCGCGAGATTAACCTACTGGCCACGCAAATCTGGACATGCCCTCCAATAGTTGATAGCGAAGAAACTTTGATTATTTGTTGGAGGGCGATAACCGGGGCTCTGCCTTTCCAGTGGGTTATATCGGCGCACGTTGTATTCTTACGTTCAATCTCCTTGAGGATATCCTGCTTCCTATCCCCCAAAATTACGTACCCTCCACCAGAAATGTCTCTCTCTTCAAGGCTTATCTCGGCCGGGCGTTCTGGAGAGTTCCTTAGAACGAAAACTTTCGTATCACTCATCTTTTTACAGAATCCAAAAATCACTATTTCGCAATGAGCCCGATTTGGATGAAGGGTGCCCAAGGCCAGCAAATATTTCCGTGCTATTTTCTGAGCTAACTTGGCAATCTCCTCAACGCTCGGCATTCGCTCTTCGAGTGACCTGGATACATCGCCGTATTTGTCGTAGTAGGCCAGTTCTGAAACATTATCCAGGCACAATGCCAGGATATATTTCACGCTTGTGCCGATAAGTGTACTTCCTGCAAATCCATAACAAACGCTCAACACCTTGCTAGGTTGCTGGGTAGTTAAAGCGCTCTCATGTGGATATATATTTACAGGTAGGACAAACAGCTTTTGCAAACTATCCGTCATTGGCCCTGCGTTGCTTGAAACTCTAGAATCCGCAACAGCCCAGAGGCCCGAGAACCACTCGTCGTGTTTGTTGTTCCAACATATGATTGAGGTCATGAGCTCCCGCGTTCCTTCTTCGATTCTCACCATGGGCGCCGTTGTGCCTCGAAGAGGGAGGCTATTCCGACGTCTTTGTCACTAATAATCATGATCGTACAGTCAAGCCGGCTGCCTCGCAGTATCTACCGGTAGATCGACTTTGGCGGAAAGAGGCATGCCAGCATCAGATTGCAGCGCTATTCGATCGACACCACAGCTCGGTCCGCGGAATCCTCTCGGAGTCCGACGGCATCCGCCCCCCGCGTCGCGACGACGTTAGACACGGGCACTGAACTTGGCTGAGCGGCGGGACGTATCCCGTGACATGGTTGCCGGGAGGTCTATGCGCGCGGTAGCCGCCTCATTGGACCGGGATCTGTCCACCGTCAACCGCGATGTTGTCGGACGTATCAGGCTACCTGCTAGGCGCGCTGGACGACCTGGGGAGTGGAGCCCGTCTGGACGGTACTATCGGCAATTGGCCCGCGAGCGGGGCGCAGCCGGGCGCCAATTCGTCTCTGCTTTTGCGACAACGCGGCCTTATAGTCGCCATGACGACCCGGCGGAAAATATGATTTTCCGGGCGTCGCAGTTTGCTCAACGTGTCAGAAGCGGGAAGGAGAGGGATGAGAAGTCACGAGTACGTACTGCTGGATGGGATCAGCCGGGCCAAGATCGGCCGCTACTTGGGAACCGCGGCCGCCACCATTTCGGCAGGTACAGTGTATGTGGTATTGCGGGCGATTGATCTGGCTGAAAGGTACGGCTTGCCTGCCCACTTGACCCCGTCGCTGATGTCGCTTATTGGCGCGGGTACGGTGTACCTAATCTTGTACTGGCTGTTTGATCGTCATCTTTGGCGCCAGCCTTGGATGGGGCGATTTCTGAAAGTGCCCGATCTGCAGGGACAATGGTCTTGCGAGGGCACCTCTTACAACGGCGCAGGTGAAGTGTCGGCTCGAAGCTGGAGCGGTACCGTGTCCGTCGCACAGAGCTGGGACCGGTTGCGCATCCGCCTGACCACCGAGCAATCTGGCTCCGACAGCGTGGTCGCGGCACTGATGCACGATGAAGCAGGCGGCTATCGCCTGTTCTACAACTACCGAAATGATGCACGCATCGATCAGCACGACCTGGATAATCACGTAGGCTTCTGCGACATGACGGTGAGCGCGGACCAACAGCGGGCCGAAGGGGACTACTTCAATGGTCGGGGAAGATCCACCTACGGTCGCATGCATTGGAGGCGCCAGCCATGACCACAATCGATCAACGGCTTCAGAAGCTGCGTGCCAGGCGTTCGGGCGCTGACCGAGCTATCGCGGTCGCAATGGATCAGCAGATCGAGATCCTGCGCGAGCAGCTGTTGGGCGAAGCCTACGAGCGGCGGGCCATGGGCAAGCCGTTTACCCGGTATGCGTTGGGTGCGATGCAGGAAGTTGACCCTGACTACACCCGCATCAGTATCGAGACCGCTACCCGGGTCGAAAACCAGCTGCAGCGCCGACTTTCGGCCGAGGGTTTGAACACCACGTATCGCTTGCAGGGGTCGGTGCCGCTGAATGTGCATATTCGCGGCGTCAGTGATGTGGACCTGCTTACGATCGGACTCGGGTCGCTGTTTTATGCGCCGGCGGGCGTGCATGCCCAACGGGGTGGTTACTCGCCGCCGGCACGGGATACCACTTCGTTTCTGCGCGATCTGCGCCGTACCAGCGAAACCTCCCTTCGCACGGCCTTCCCGGCAGTGCACGTGGACACCACTAATGCCAAGGCCATCAAACTCACTGGTGGCTCGTTGCCTCGTCCAGTCGATGTCGTGCCTGCGGTCTGGTGGGACACGGAGCAGTACCAATTCACTGGGCTTGAGCATGATCGCGGCGTTTCGATATATCACAAGTTCGACCACGCAACGATCGATAACCTGCCGTTTCTCCATATCAAACGGGTGGCGGACCGGGACGCCGCGGCGCTTGGGAGCCTCCGCAAAGCCATACGGTTGTGCAAGAACGTGAAAGCCGACGCGGAGGACGAGGGCACGACCATCGCCTTGTCCAGCTATGTGCTCTATCACGCGGATCTGACCGCCTGGCGATCCGGCGCGCAGTGGGAGTTGGGCATACTCGCGGAGGCGCAACGGCACCTGGACTGGTGCTACCGAAATCCGCCCCAGGCCCAAGCGTTGATGACGCCCGATGGCTCGCGGTGCATTCTTGAAACGGCCGAGAAATCCACGGCGCTGATGATGCTTTCCAGCGAGATGGACAAGCTGTTGAGGCAAGTGGCTCGGGAACAGAGTGTGCAGTTATATTTGCAAGAATCCCCGAGCTTGGATAGCAGTCGCCGAGCGATAGAGCAACTGATCATCCATTGAGACGACTAGCTCTTGGCTGCTGACAACCCGCATCTCAGGCGCAGCCGGGCTTCTGCAGTCCATCTTCGCTAATTGGCGCGTTCTGCGAAGGCCCGGCGGCGCCTTTCTCACACGGGTGCGGCGGCTCCGGCTTCCTGGAAGCCGCAGGCAAGCAGCGCAGGACGCAGTTCCTCCAGTGCGTTCGCGGGCACGCCGAGCCACAGGAGGTTGCGTGCGCGGGTCACGGCGACATAGCCAATGCGCCCCACTTCGGTGTCCACACCGGCGAGCAGGGCGTTCACGTGCTCGCGGTTTGCAAGGTACAGCACCGCATCCAGGCTTTCTCCTTTCGCCTGATGAACCGTATCCACGCGCATGCGCGGCTGATCATTTTCGGCAGCGAGGTCCACGGCGTCGATCAACGGAGCATTGGTCAAGCCTCTCCTGGCCAATTTGTTGCCGAGATTGCCTGTACTCGCCAGTCCATGATCCCGCTTAATCACTGCCAGCAACGCTCTCGTCCTTTCCAGCAGCTGAGGGTGCCAGTGCGTATCTCCGGGCAACGCGGCCGGCGGCAGGCCCGAATCCAGGTTTCGGGTGAACGCCCAGACGAGCCGGCGCAGCGGCCGATCGTCGGGATAGCGCGCAGGCTGGGTGATCCTGGCGACCAGTCCCTGCGGCGGATCGGCCAGCAGACCGACGATGCAGGTAGCCGCCAGTTGTACGCGCCGAGGAAATCCCTTCTGTGGTCCCGAAGGATTGCCGCCTGGGCGAGATTCTTCACGGTTCCGTCCGTGGACGCGGTCCGGGTGGCGCTGGGCAATACGGGGTCCAAGACCACCATCCACCGCTATCTGAAGGAGCTGGAAGAGGAGGAAGGACAGCGTCCCGGCGCCAAGGTCGCCATCGGCGATGCGCTGCAGGATCTGGTCAGCCGCCTGGCCGAGCGGTTGCACGCCGAGGCCGACACGGTCGTAGCGCAGGCGCAGGCGCGGTTCCAGGCACAGCTCCAGGAGCGCACTCAAGCGCTGGAGCAGGCCCGACACGAGGCTGACTCGCTCAGGACGCACCTGCAGCGCTGCGAGACCCTACTGCAAGCCGAACGCGAGGCGGGCGACGCCGCCAGGAGCGAGGTGGCCAGCCGCACCACCGAACTGGCCCAACTGCAGGAGCGGATCGCGGGCCTCACGGCGCGATTGGCCGAGCACGAACGTCATGCCCAGTCGCTGGAGCACAAGCACGAGCATGCCAGGGAAGCCCTGGAGCACTATCGGACCTCCGTCAGAGACCAGCGCGAGCAGGAGCAGCGTCGGCACGCGCACCAAGTGCAAGAGCTGCAGGTCGCCCTGCGGCAGGCCAACGAGGCCTTGACCGTCAAGAACCACGACCTGATGCAGCTCAACCGCGACAATGGCCAGTGGGTGGAACGCCAGACCCGCCTGGAACGGGAACTGGCGCAGGCACGCCAGCGGGCCGACACCCAGCAACGCAAACGCGACGCGCTGCGCCTGACGGCCGCCGAGCACCAAGCCCTGCAGGTGCGCTGGACCCAAGATGTCCAAGCGCTGGAAGGCGTGCGCGCCGAACTGGCTGCAGCGCGGACCGAGCTGGTCGAAGAGCGCCAGCGCCGGGAACACGCCGAGGCGGACACCTTGCGGGCCACGGTACGACTGAGCACGCTGGAACAGTTGCTGGAAGAGCTGCGACCACTGCGGCCCGTTGGCGAACAAGTAGAGGCCACTTCACACAGTCCGACGACAGGTGGGCGTCGCCGCTTGCCGGAGCTGACATAGAAGCCCCTTGCGTAGGCGTCGATATGTGCGCCCAAGAAACCCAGCTAAGCGTGTGGTTTCTAAGCAAGCTGGTGGATCAAACTGCAGCCAGCACTTCAGCATCGCTGTTAACGACATAATTTCCTGCCACTACAGCAAACTAGTTCGCTCAGCAATTAAAGTCAGGATCCTACAATAATTTGTAGTGAGCGCAAATGCTGAAGAAAACCTCTAGTTCAATTGCACCATCTTCCAGCCACAACGAAATGACAGGTACCGACTCCGCTGAGAACGTTAAAGCAGAAGTTGTATCAAACCACGTTGATCAAGCGGTTCCCGCAGAACTCGCTGATTTGCCAAAGCGAGGTTTGCGCACTGCGTCACATCTCGCTGATTCGCCAAACGGACCAGCACACCGGTCGGAAACAGCACTTCGTCAAGTGATCCAGAAATTCAGAAATCCCTTGTCTCTCCCGCCGCCGCCCACGTCACATCCTGTTCTAGCTTACGACAGAGATCTAGAATCATTCGATAATTTCCGCTCTTCGGACGAATTTGACCTCCCCGAAGGTTCTAATCCGACTGGTTGGAAAGACCTCCACGTTTCAGGTAGCGGCAGTATCGCGTCCATTGGGCAGATTACTAGGCTGAGGCCGTCCAAGGAGCACCCAGTGGTCGTTCTGGATGCTCGTGAAGAATCACATGCCATTGTTGGTGGTTATCCGGGTACTTGGCGTACCCCAAACAACTGGGGCAATGCTGGCAAATCACGTGCCGAAGCTTTGGCAGACGAGCATCAGAGGATTCAAGCGCTTAACGCGCAGGAAACGGTGCAGATATTTCATCGCAAAGATGTGAAGAACGAAGTCCGCAACCCACGCGGGGCGACCTTAAGCAAACCGCCAATTTTTAGTGAAGAAGAGCTTGTGAGAGCTGCAGGTGCCAAATATGTACGTTTGACGGTGACAGATCACCTTTCGCCGCGTGCCGACGACATTGATGCGTTCATTCATATGGAGCGAGAAATGGCCCCTCATTAGAGGCTGCACGTGCACTGTGGTATGGGTCTAGGCCGTACGACAATTTTCATTGTCATGCATGACATCCTAAGAAATGCTGCAACTTTATCGTTCGAGGACATTATTCATCGGCAACGCGCTTTAAATCCAGGGCGGAGCTTAGATTATAATAAAGATGTTTCCGACAAGGGGCGCTCAGAGTTTCGTAATGAACGGTCCGAGTTTCTTCCTCTATTTTACGAGTATGCCAAGCAAAACCCAAAGGGCCAGCCATTTTTATGGTCCGAATGGCTCGACCATAACGCATAAATCGTAAGTGCGGTGTCGATGGAAACCGAGCTTGTGCGCGATGCGCTGGCGGCTCCCTTGGCGAATATAAATTATAATTTAATAGACTAAGCATTAGAAATGAAGATTAATCACAGTTCGAAAACATATTTAAACTCACGCGAAGAAGATTTTAATAATAAGAAGGATAATTTTGCAGCATCGGAGCTCGTGAAGCCATCGCTCGATTTACAAGATTTGAAAAAAGCGCCTAGAAAAATAAAAGAGAATATAGCTACTTTTCACACTTCATCGTTAAAGCGAGTCCATCAAAATAAATTATTAGTTCAAAATTTGGCGCAGCTGCAAAGAGGAATGGCCAACATCAAGAATAGAGTCGAACTTGAAGAGCTCATTGATAAATCTTCAGTCAAGCAATTGCTACTAAAAAGAAATTCTGATGCTGCTGAAGAGTATGGGAAAGGAAAGCCTTTAATGATTCGATCCTTACGATTCTCAAGTCCAGGAGAGGTGCATGGTAAAATTGGCGCGGAAGGAAAGACACCAGTCAAAAGAGAGGTTGATACGATTTGCAATAAATCCACGCTACATGACATTGTCATGACGCCTGCTTCCCTTATAAAAAAGGAAGTTCGGATGAATCTGATATCTGAAGTCCCCAGGCCAAAGAACAAACAAAAATACAGAGGCCTCCCATCAGTCGTATATGGCCAAGGCAGCCTCGTTAACGAATCAGACTATCTTTCGTCTCGAAATGGGTTTGGTGACGTGCATTCTTTCAAGTCGAATAACGCTTTCAATCCCGACTATGAAAAAACAAGCAGATCGCTCAGCCACGCAGAAAAATTGGGATTGATTGAAAGTAATCTCACTCCCTTTATAAAGCATGATCCAGATAGGATTTTCCCCGCTTTTGCTCACTCAATTGAAGAATTGACTGAACACCAGATGATGTTGCAATCAAGAAAACCTGCTAGTACTTTGCGGCATAACGAATATTGTACTAAGTTTGAACTAAGCTATAGCCGTCGGCGAATCTCGCTCCTTGGCGGTCGCTACCCTGATTGAATTTAATTTGGAGATGTTGTCAATAGCGCAAGAAATCGAGGATGACGGACACAGGAGTCAAATGGTCGCAGATTTTATCGAGCGCCAGCTATCATGGCTTGGACCACAAGCCGCACTAGACAGGAAATCAACGCTTGAAAGGGTTTCATCAGTGACCGTCCAAGAAAGGAGATTTATTGCTGATGAGATTTGCCGATCATTGCGTCGAGGCGTTTCGCTTTGCACTTATAATAGAGATGAAACAGGAAGTCATATCCGCGAAATGAGTTTGTTGAATTTTAGTGCTGAAGAAATTATGGAAGGAATAAAAATCTTCAATTCCTCCAAAATTTTACACGACACAAATGCAGGAGAAGAGTAGCGCCTAAGGGGAATCCCCCCGCTTTTAGCGGCTCCAGAAGTGGAGTTATGCAGCCATCGCCAGCTTCATCGCTGGCGTGATGCCGCCTAGCGCCATGTTTGGGCGCTCATGATTGTAAGTCCATAGCCAGCGCGTGGCCTGGTCCTGCACCTGCTCGATGGTGTCGAACAGGGTGCGGGCCAGCCAGGCGTAGCGCACCGTGCGGTTGTAACGTTCAACGTAGGCGTTCTGTTGTGGCTTGCCCGGCTGGATGTGCTCGGTGCCGATGCCGTTGCGTTGCGCCCACGCCAGCAGTGCTCCGCTGATGTATTCGGGCCCGTTATCGCAGCGAATGATGCGTGGCTTGCCGCGCCACTGGATGATCTGCTCCAACGATCGGATCACCCGGGCAGATGGCAGCGACAGGTCAACCTCGATTGCCAGCCCCTCGCGATTGAAGTCATCCAGGACGTTGAACAACCGGAAGCTGCGACCATCGGCCAACTGGTCATGCATGAAGTCCATCGACCAACCGCGTTGATCGATTCCGGTACCGCCAGCGGTTCGGGCTTCTCGCGCACAAGTCGCTTCTTCGGTTTGATCCGCAGGTTCAACTCCAACTCCCGGTAGATCCGGTACACCCGTTTGTGGTTCCAGCCAAAGCCCTTCACGTTGCGCAGGTACAGGAAGCAAAGGCCGAAGCCCCAGTCGCGATACGTCGTCGTCAATCGCACCAGCCAGTCCGCGATCCGGCCGTTCTCGTCCGATGCCTTGGCCTGGTACCGATAGCAGGTCTCACTCACCTGGAAGGTCTGGCAGGCGTACTGGATGTTCGCGCGTCCGACCTTGACCGCTGTTCGGGCCATCTCCCGACGTTGAGATGGCCTCACCATTTTTTTGCCATCGCCTCCTTCAGCAGGTCGGCACTGAGCTGGGCGTCGGCGTACATCTTCTTCAGGCGCCGGTTCTCGTCCTGCACCTCCTTGAGCTGGGACATCAGCGACGCATCCATGCCGCCAAACTTGCTGCGCCACTTATAGAACGTTGCCGAGCTAATGCCGTGCTCGCGGCACAACTGCGGCACCGGCGTGCCAGCCTCGGCCTGCTTGAGTACGGCGATGATCTGGCTGTCGGTGAAACGGGATGTCTTCATGGAACCTCCTCGGAAAAGGGTACGAGAAAATTCCACTTCTGGCGTCAGATTACCAGCGTCAGGTCACTCGGACACTCGCCGCAAGACAGTTGCAGCGTGCCGAACCTCGAAAGGGACGAGGTAGTGGATGAGCCGATGGAAGCGCCATTATATCTGGCAACTTCATGTTTTCAGAAAAGAAATCGGATTCTGTGAGTCATTTTTACACGTATGTCGGCTAAACCCCAATCCCTGCCGACCCTCAAATTCCTGTACAAAACAGCCAAGTGTCACTCTGTGACAGCGCATGGCGTTAGCGCACGCCATGCGCTGTCACGGCTCCGCTAGTAGCTGTACTTATGGGTGACTCATCGCTTGGTCGGCCTAAAGTTGGCCGCGATGGGCATGGTGATATTTAATGCTCTGGTCTGGTCGGCTTCGTTTACATCCCCGCACGGGTTGCCATTGCATAACGTGATACGTGGATTGGCGAAGTAGGGAACCCTCTGCTGATCGTCGGCGGTATACGCCATGATGGTATTGAAACTGCCCTCATCCAATGTTTGCCGCCATCCGTAAGCATAAGTGAACGCGCCAGGACCGGAATCGGCTTTGTCGTGAGCCAGACCAAGGTTATGGCCGATTTCATGAGCGAAGGTAATGTCTTCGCAGTAATTTCCGGCTTCTTCGTCGGTACCATCACTGACTGCGGCGTACCCCGTTCCCTGCATATTGACATTGTACGATTGAAGCCCATAACCGTTCAGCCACGCCACGCCACAAGCGCCTTGATTTGCGCGGTAAGGGCGTAGCAAGGCGACAAGATCGGCACCCTGGGTGTCGCGCGTGCTGTGCAGTGTCGCTAATGAAGAGGTGCCTGAAGCTTCGGTCAGGTCCTTAAGTGCAGCATCATCTGTAGTGGAGTCGGTGTAATTAACCTGCTGCGTACCGATCAGGCGCAGGCGTCCATTCACTTGGCTATCCGAGTAGGCACGGTTGGTAACGGCAACCAGATAGTTGATGCGGGTATTAACGGCATCTACCGATCCTAGCTCGCGGACCAAGCCAGGGGTATAACCTACGAGCACGTCGACCACCGCCGGGGTTGTTGCGCTGGCCGCCTGCCTCACTAGTGCAAGGTTATGTTGTAAATCTTGCTCGCTTAACGGTGGCTTCGGCGGAATCAGGTAGTCGGGTGCCATGACACTATCATTGCTCTTGAGGCGGTCAAGAGCAATGTTTTTTGGTAGACGTTCTGCAATATACAGCTTGCCGGCCTGGGTAACGATACGAACCGATGTGTTATCGCCGACCGGAATTGATCCGAATACTGCATTGCGGCCGAAGGTGATCACTACACTTTGCTTTCGTTCGGGGATGCTGCCGACAAAGGTCCAATGATCATTGTCCTGGGAGTTCTGCGAAATAGTTCTTGCATAGATGCGTCGACCGTCTGGCAGCGGTAACCAAAGTCCACCGGCAGCCGCATTATCATAGGCTTGCGATTCGATGATTCTGATCGGGGTTAGCCTTTCCGTTGAAGTGATCCTACTCTTCTGTTCACTTGAAAATGAGAGCCATTGGTCAGCTGCAAATACCATGGAGGTGCTAGCGCAGCTCAGCCCCAGAAAGATCGTCGCCGCTAGAAAATTTATTTTCATAAATACCTATTTTAGTTTGGGTAATTAATTAAACGGTGTGAAAAAAAATGCGTCGTTACGTAGTAATATTAATCGCACACACGATGGCACTGACTGACGGCCAGGCGGCTGGCGCCATCGTCCGGATCAACGCGCCTCGAATGCCCCCAGGTCCGGTGCACGTCCGTTGAAGGCCTCACCGGTATCGGCGCCGGCGTCGATCAACGCGCTGCCCGGTGCCAGGATGGCGAAGGTGATGATGGGTAGGTCGCCGTTGGCCTGGCGCGGACGCATGAGCTGGCGCTCGTCCAGGCTGACGAAATCTCCTGCACTGACGACAAGGGGAAGATTGAACGAATTGCGGCCGATATCGTTCTCGCTCGCAGACCCCAGGTTGATCATTTCGATGCGCGTTCCGAATCCCAGGTTATTGGCCAGATAGTGGTCGTATCCAGGCACGTCGGTGAGGTTGTCGCTCAAGGTGGATTGCATGTCGTAGTTGGCGCGGCCGTTCTTGATCGATGTGTTGCTGATCCACTCCTGCCCACCGATGTGGTGATTGGCGTAAAGGCCGTTGGATCGATTGCCCACTGCCAGATTGAACCGCACGATATGGCGCGGCACCGGCTTGGGATAATCGCTTCCGTTTCGCCCGTAGCCGCCTGCCTTGAAGCCTGCGCCATTGCCCAGCGGGGTGAATGCGCTGTCGTACCCGTTGTAGAACGACCAGTTGCGTTGCAGGGTGACTGCGGCAGCGGCATTGATCAGGTCGAAGCCATCGTCGCTGTTGAACCATGCGCGGCTGCCTTCGATGAGGTTTCCGGTGCTTCCGGCAAGCGTCGGGTGCACGCCGAAACCGTCGACATTTCCATCGGAGAAGGCATTTAGTCCACGGTTGTTATAGGCATCGACGTTGTCTACCCGGTTGTCGCTGCCCGAAACCAGGTACCAGCCGATCGCCTGGCCGTCGTGGATCGCCAGATTCTCGAACAGGTTGCCGTTGCCGCGGTCAACGCGGAATGCTTCGGACTGGGTCAGGCGGTCTGCAATGGTGATCCGCACACCCACCACCTCGAATCCGCGAAAGACGCAGTTGTTGCTGGCCACCCGGAATGCGGCCACGCGCAGGCCGGTGGGCGTCACCGCAGAGAAGTCGAACACCGGCCGCTCGTTGGCGACGTTGACATAGGCGATGCCGGGCTTGGTGATCTCGTTGACCACGGCGTAGGGCTGCCGCACCACGCTGATGTTGGCGTTGGTCAGGCGATAGGTGCCGCCGCGCAGGTAAACGGTATCGCCACTGGACGCGGCGGCCTGCGCAGCCATCACGCTGGCAAAGGGGGCGGCGCGGGTGCCGGGATTGCCGTCGTTGCCGGTGGGTGCGACGTACCAGTCGGCGGACACGGCCGTGCACGGCGGCACGCAGGCGGCAATGGCGATCGCCACGATGGTGCAAAGAGAGAGGTTCATCGGATGTCCCTGGTGTACTGCATGAAAGTGGCTGCTTGCCGCCCTTGACCCGGCGTGGCGCAAGCCGCGACTCGCGCAGCCTGCGGGAACCGGTTTGCGCTCGCTAGTGGTCGTGCTCGGTTCTGCTACGGCGGTTGACGTTTCGATGTGCCGCAACGCAGAAGTGTCCAAATGGGACATAGGTATCTGAATCAATGCGGGCGCTGCCGCTGCGCGCACTGCGGCGCGATGTTCCACGGCCGCCCTGTGTCCGGCATCGCATCGCCGCGCGCCATGCGATAGATAACTACAGTGGACCGTCGTACTTCCTCACCCTGTCGGGCATCGGTACTGCCGGCTTGCTGTTGCCGAAAACTCGCCTGATCGCCGCCAAACAGTTGCTCACGCCCAACGATGTCGAGGGTCGGCAGGGATTCGTGTAAAAGCCCTTTGCTGACAGAGGGTTAGCTCACTTTTGGCTGTTTTTTACACAAATCCCTACCGACCCTCTCTTTCGGTCGGTGGAGATCTTCGGAGTCCAGACGGGGGTAGGGATCGTCGTGACCGGCGAGCAGGGCGCGCAGAGCGTCCACCACAGCGGTCTTGCCCGCGTTGTTGGCCCCTACAAGGACGTTCAAGCCACTCTGGAAGTGCAATTCGGCCTTTTTGAGCTTCCTGAAATTGACAATTTCGAGTTGTGCCAGATACACAGATTTCCCCTTGCCCCTGTCGTATATGAAGGCTTCCCTTGATACAAAGGTACCGTGCTTATCTGGTATAGATGGCTGCTTCTAACCGATATGCACCGAAATCGAGAATTCAGGACCGATCAGCCCTCCAGAAGACGAGCAGCGGGATTCGCTGTTGCGCCTCCCGTCTGGAAATAGCCCACAACACTCGACACCGACCTATGCTCGGTCAACTGCATGATCGCCGGCAGCGACACCCCCTGGCGACTGGCCTCGGTCACGAATCCCGACCGCAGGCTATGCCCGCCAAAATCTCCCTCCAACCCGGCCAAACGCGCCCGCCGTTGCACGATCTCGCCCACGGCCGCCGGGGACAGGGCAGGGCCAACCCGTTGTTTCCATAGCCGCCGGAAGATGGCCCCCTCGGTTATGCCTGAGGCCTCCAACCAGTCCTGCAGTGCTAACGCCGCCCGATCGAGCACCGGTTTGTCCGGCGTCGAGGTGGCCGTGACACCCGCCTGCTGGGTCTTACTGTGCTCCAACCGATAGATATAGCCTTGGACGCCAATTCGACGCAGATCGCGCAGGTTGGCCGCGGCGATCTCGCTGCGCCGGCGGCCGCCACTGGCAAACCCGAAGCAGAGCAGGGCACGGTCACGAACGCCTTCCAGGCCGTCGTCACAGGTGGCCAGCATGGCTTCAAGCTCGGGCAGGGTGATGGCGGTCTTCTTGCGTGGGCGCTCGCCGCGTTTGACCGCGGCCCGCGCGGCGCGGCTGAGCACGGCCCGAATGACCGGCTGCTCGCAGGGATTGGCGACTTGTTTGAGTCGGTGCGCAGTGGACAGTACTGCCACGCGGTGTCTCACGGTCGCCAATGTCCAAGGGCCCAGCTTGGCCTTCAGGCCAGCTGCCACCAAGGCCAGATCCACGGCCGCCGGCAGCTCCCAGGCCAGCTCGCCTTCGACCGAGCGGCGTTGCACATGATCGACCACGAACTGCAGCACGGTGGCCTCGGGCACGGGCAATGCCAGCTCGATACCGTAGCGTGTTGCATGCCAGCCGGCCCAGTAGCGCAGGGCACTGGTGTAGCTGCGGGTGGTGTTCTCGGCCGCTGCTTCGGCCAGCAGCTCGCGCACCGCGTCCGCCGCCTGTTGCGCCAGCTGTTCGGGCAGTACCAGCTGGTGGACGGTCTGGACGAGGGCGACACTAGTGGAATTAGCACTCATAGTATGTAATGTGCGCCACGAATAAGTAGGCGTAGCCACGATAATCATCACTTATCGTGAGTACGTCAAATGCGGGGCAGGGCGCCAATTCGGGAGGTACTTCGATGGCCAGAGGCATCACAGAATCAGATGTTCACGCCGCCGCTGATGCGCTTGTCGCGCTGGGCGAACGTCCGACCGTGGAACGCATCCGTGCTCATCTTGGCACTGGCTCGCCAAACACCGTGGTTCGCTGGCTGGAAACCTGGTGGGGAAGATTGGGTGAGCGGCTGACCGCGCAACAGGCAAAACTTGAGCTGCCGAACGCACCAGCAGAGCTGGCGACCTTGGCCTCACAGTGGTGGGAGCATGCGCTGGCCGCAGCACAGCGCCACGCTGACGCCAACCTGGCTCAACAGCGTGCCGACCTTGTCGCACTACAAGATGACTTGAGCAATCGGGAGGCCGCTTGGCAAGCGCAGATTCAACAGTATTCCGTTGCTGCCAACCAAGCTCGGCAGTCGCTGGTTGTCGCCGAACAGCGGCTGGCCGATCTCCAGCGCTTGTGCGATCAACAGCTTACTCAGATTGCCGACCTGACCACGCAACGTGAGGACTTGCGTGACCGCTGCACCCAGATGGAACAAGAGCTTGGTGCGCTGCAGGGCCGCTACAGCGAGCGTGAGGCAGTGATCACCATCGAGCGCAATCGTCAGGCCGAACATGTGCGTGCAATTGAAGATAGGGCGCACGCAGAGATCGATCGGGCACGGCAGGAAGCTCAGGCACTTCTAAAGCAACTTGCGAGCGCACAACGGGAGCGTCAGACATTTGAACAGCACGCTCGCCAGCAAGAAGACAGTACCCGTCAGGCGTTAGCTGAGGCGCTACGAGAAGCTGCCGTCGAGCGAGCTCGAGCCGACACCCTGGCAGCAGAGTTACAACGCACCGTCTCAGCGAGGCCCAAGTCACGCCAGAAGTTGACCGCACCGGCGGCACGCAAGCCGCGCCGCGCGTTAGACAACAAACGCATGGTATGCTCAGGCCATGAATGCCTACCACTGCTACGAGCCCGGCTTTCGAATACCGGCGTGATCGCAACGATCACGCCCCTGTAGCTCAATTGGTAGAGCAGCGGATTTATATCCCGTCAGCGCCAGATAAGCGGCAAGTGCCGGTTCGAGCCCGGCCAGGGGCATCATCTTTTCGCGTTGCCGAAGGTGATGCATTGAAACCTGGCTTGCTTCCGCCGAGCACCTAATTGATGCGCTTCTTTCTCGATACCGAATGGGCCGACACCATAGGATCTGAGCTCGTTAGCATCGCTCTGGTGGCTGAGAACGGCACTGACTTCCTATACGCCGAGCGAGAGATCTTGCCGGCGCGTCCGACTGACTTCGTTCGCAGCGTCGTCTATCCACTGCTGGATCGGGACAGGTCGGTCCTGTCGGATCAGGCGATGACTAAGCGCGTACGCGGTTTTCTCAACTCCGCAAGTGCTCCAATGATCTTTGCGGACTACGCCAACGATCTTCAGCTCCTGCGCTACGTGCTCGCGGGCTTCGATCTACCCGATACCCAGGTCTCTGCATGTGGCCCGATACCTCGGGCTGTGGATGTGCAGATCATTCACGACAGGCCGACGGCGGCATTGGTGGACGCCTACTTTGAGGCTCATGCTGCAGCTAGGGCCAGACGACACCATGCCTTGGTCGATGCAGAGGCATTGCGAGTGGCATGGCATGTCTCTACCGGTCGCGTGCCGTGTCCCGCATGGGGTGTTAATGCTATTAAACGAGTGAGCGCACACCTTAGCTAACCATCGCAAGTAGAACCGTGGGAAGAGAGAAGCGGCAGGTTCGCACTGCCAAGTGATGGCACGCACGCACGCAGCGATCGAAGCCGCCGTGAAGCCCGCTGATGAAGATCACCATTGAGTGAGTGGGAAAAGCACCAGGAGTGCTGCGTAAGAGCATCCAAGAGTGCGCTTTCCACCTAGGAGGCACGCAGGCCATGCGGACGAACTCTCCGCGTTAACAGTAAAAGTGGGCACTCGAGAATGCGGGACCAGGAAAATTTGGCACTCGATGGTGCGGCTGCAGATGACGATCACTTATGAGTGCGTAGGAAAAGCATTGGGAGTGTTGCGCAGGAGCATGCGAGAGTGCGTTGTCCAGGTGTCTAGCTGCATTGTCCGGTCCGCTTCCTGTGGAGGGACAACCATTGATAGACCGCCAGGGCGCACAGGAGCGTCAACACGCCATTGCGCATAATGTATATCGAGACGTTATAGGTCGCATTGGTTAATCCCCTTGGCGGGCCTGAGAGTGAATCAAAGTGTCGACACATGCAAAATCTTCCGACTAAATAATTTCGTGACGCGTCACTTAATGCCCATTATCGTGACGCGTCACGTAATTAAAATACGTTTGCAGGGTGCGGCTTTTTGCCACTGCTTCGCCCAAGAAAATGCCCGCGTCGTTGCCGAGGCGGACATTGAGATTTAAACCTGTTTTGCGCGGGGGAACCCCGCACCCCAGACCAGATAATTTCGTGACGCGTCAGAAAAATACTACACGTCGATCGCCAGACTCGTTGAGCGAGTTGATGCACATCTCTAGCTTGGCTGGCCAGATACGACCGAAGCAGAGGGCAAGATCTGGTCGGTCAATGGTCTTGTAGAAGAAAATGAAGATCTCAATGAACTTGAACATGGCCCAGCAGTAGGGCTTCCTGATAGGGAACGTGACTGAGCCGTAGAAGCCCAAAACACCATAGCGATAGTTGCGTAAGCGGCGATGACAACGAGCGCGAAATCGGGTGCGCGGATGCATAGTTCCCCCTGTATTTGGTGACGCGTTACGAAACTAGAACTCGCCTTGTGAGCGAGTGCGCTGCCATAGCGTCTCGGAGTGCTTACCTGCCATGACGTATTCGTGGTGATAGCTGGCACCGAGGATCCCAGCAGGGACGGTTCGGTGCGGGCAGAACAGGAACAAAGCAAGGGCCTCACTAGGCAGCCCGGTAGATTTCAGCTCAGATCCGTGAGGAGTAAAGGAGAACTTCGCACGCTCACCGGCGTGAGGCTTGCTGGTGGTGCGTCGGGGCAGGGGGGCGTCGCGCCCGGACCCGATCGTACCTCCAGGGGCCGGTCGCGACGCCACAGCTGGCCGGCTGTTATCGAGTGCCTTGCGCATACCTGGCGACGACACAACCAGCTGAGGGACTGGATCATGCTGCTTGGCAGCCTGCTGAGGCATTTGGCCATCGAGGTACTGCCTAACAGCTATCGAAACAAGGGCGTTGAGCGAGATGCCAAGGGTCTTGGCTTTGGTGGAGGCTTCGCTCTTGAGCGGCTCGACCAAGCGGACATTAGGGGCCGTCTTGCGGGCACCGGTGAGGATCTCGACCTTCATGCGTGCCTCCGCTCTGACTTTTGGCACGTGTTACTGCTCGGGCCAACCGACGATCGGCCGGCTGCAGCTGCGAAGGTGTGGCGGCGATCGAGGACAACGGAGGTCTTATTGACCGGTCCAGCCGGTGAAAAGGTCCCGGATGTGTCGACACTCTGACGACACTTGGTAGACACAGAGGGCTTAAGCAACCACTTGGGTGCGCGGCAGTGAGAGGCCATCGCTGTGGCCAGGTGCACGGGCTTAGCGTCGCGGAGCCTAGCACGCTCGTTCTGGAACTCCTGCGCCTGAAGGACCAGGAGCGACCACCAGGCCAGGTCCGTCGATCGCAGCTCACGGCCCTCAGGCGTGATCAGAACGCCGCCGCGGATCTGGAAACCCGACCAGGTCGGTCCAAGCAGTTTGGTGCCACGCAGGACCCGCATGAGCTTGTAGGCGGTGTACGGGATCTGTGACCTGGCAGCTTCCCAGTTGGAGACAGTCCGGACGCTGACACGCAGCAGGTCGGCGCATGCCTGGACCGTGAGCTGCAGCATCAGCCTGGCGGTGCGGAAGCGCTCGGCCTGGTCACGGAGCTGGTGGACAGATGGCCGGCCGCGCCCCCGTTCGGGGACACGGCCGACTTCGCATAATGTATAGTGGGTGACGCTTCGAACCCGTGTCTGACGGCCTCCGCGCGCACGGGCAGGGCGAGTGAGACCCCTATCGCCAGGGTCATGGCAGTAGCGGCCAACTTGCGCCATACGGCCTTCTCCTCGCGGCTTATGGCGCGTTGCTCTCCAGCGATACCCATCACCAGTGCCAGTGGCTCTCCTGTCAGCCCGGCAATCGTCGCGCATGCAACTGGATCGGGCGTATTTCTGCCCTGACGCCAATTGTTCACGGTCTGCCGGCTCACTCCTAACGCCGCTGCCAACGCGCTGTCAGTCGTCAGATTTCTCCGCTCTTTGATCGCGTCCAGCAGTTCCGCCACGCTTTGCATGTATCGACCCTCTTGACATTATTGTCTCGACCCACTTTACTTCGTCCCGTGTCTCGAGACTCGATACACCGCGCCCCCGGCTCCCCTCCGGGGTCCGCGTCAAGGGGCAGGGGAGGGGGCAACATCCGTGACGCATCACGTTAACTTCGCCATTCTGGTTGTTCTGGTCGTGTGCCTGTTTCTGCGCGCCGCCCTGGGCTATGTGCGCTACGCGCGCCTCCGCGTGTTCCAAGCCCTCGATTCTAGCTATCGCGCTGCCGCTCTGGTCGCCAATGCCAAACGGCAGGTACGCCGTGGTTGATCTATTCCGCGCTGCCTTCTATCTCGTTGTGTTGGTCGGTGCTGCCGTCTGCCTTTTTGCGCTTTTCGGGCGTGTGGCCTTCATCGTTTTCGCGGTGTGTGTGCTGGTTGCGCCGCTGTTCGTTTCTGCTGCTCGCAAGGGTGGCCGCTGATGGCCGGCGAGGTCGCGGTGTCGGGACTCCCCTCGTCTAACAGGGGAGTCAGTGAATTCAGGAACAGTGATGGCACCCTGACGGTGATCATCGATTGGTTTTCTGCCTCTGTAGATTTGTTCGCTGTTCTGCGCCAGGTCGGCTACCTCGACCGCGACGACGCCGAAGAGGTCCGCCAGTGGTCGGACGCATGCGCCGAAAACGCCATGGTCATTGCGATCAATCTGTTTACGTTCTTTTTCGCCGGCCTCGGCATGGAATTGGACAAGCAGGCAGGCCCCGGCAGCTTCTACACCTGGCGCGTCCGTGTCCTCGACCGCGACGGCAAGCACGTGGGCATCATCGAGTTCGGCGGTGAAGAGTGTCGCCGCAAGGATGGCACCTACACGGCGCGTATCGAGTTGACCGGTGCCGGGTGCGCAATGGTGAGCGCAGCGCGCTGCGGCCATGCGAAGCGGTGGCTGGAGCTTCGAGCGAAGCTCGAAAGCTGCGCTGGACGGTTAACCCGTGTGGACACTGCGGCCGACGATCTGCTGGGCAAGTACCCGTTGAAGCTCGCGCAGACCTGGTATTCCGATGGTGAGTTTGACAACCGTGGTCAGCGTCCCAAGGCACAGCTGATTGATGACTACGACAGCGGCGACGGCAAGACGCTGTATGTCGGCACCAAGAAATCAGAAAAGCAGCTGCGCGTGTATGAGAAGGGCAGGGAACAGGGAGACAAGGAATCGCCGTGGGTGCGCTACGAGGCTCAATTTAAGGCGTCCAACCGCAAAGACCTGTCGCTAGACATCTTGCGTGACCCGGCCGGCTATCTGCTCGGCGCCTATCCGGTGCTGAACTTCCTCAACTGCGTGGCGCTCCGCATGGACATCACCAAGGCTGCGGTGGATGCCACGTGGAAGAGCGCACGCCGCCACATCAAACGTCAGTACGGCGCAACCCTCAATTTCATCGTGCGGCACTGCCCAACGCCTGACGCGTTGCATGCCGTCATCAGCACCTGCACGTCGCATCGGCTACCGGCGTGGGCAACAGCAGACGTAGCCAATCAATGGCCCGAAATCGCGGGCATCAATCAAACCTTAGAAGGGGTAACACCATGAGCGCAATCAAAGTCACCGTGTTGAGTGCCGAAGTCGATGAGCGTGGCGGCACGTTCAAGGACGACGAGGGCAAGGACCGGGAATACACCACCCGCAAGCAGAAAGCCAAGCTCGAAGCTGGCGGCTTCGCGTACCCGCTGGACGTACGTTTGGAGAAGGGCCAAGCCGCCTATCAGCCCGGGGAATATGAGCTTGATCTGGAAGCCATGGTGACCGTCAACAAGGGTGCCATCAATTACAGCAAGTTCCATGTGTTGCGCGCAGCCAAACATGCACGTGCTGCGGCGTAATCCATGGCCGTTCTGATCTACACCACGCACCCCTACATCGTTCTCGGCACCGGCTTCGTGCTGGGCGCGTTGACGGTAGCGGCAGCGTGGTATGGCGCAACCCGGAAATAGCCTCATGACACGTGTCCTCACCTGTATCGATGCAGTGCCCGCGCAGGACGGCACGTGTTCCCAAACTGCTTGGCTGGATCAACCCAGCTGGGTGGACATGCTGCCCACGGTAGAACAGGCCAATACCGTGGGGCCAGCAATGGTTTTTGGCCTCGCAATAATCGCAGCCTTACGGCTAATCATCCCAAGCAAAGGAGAAGAAGAATGAACCACAAGAATATCCGCGCCCTGCGCGCACACCTGTCCACGCTCGGCAACAAGGCCAAGGCGTTTGCCTTCGGTGGTGCTGCTGCTCTGACCGCGCCGGCTGCGTTCGCGCAGTCTGCTGGCGCCTTCGATCCCACAACCGCCATTGCAGCTGTCGCCGCGATGGTTGCATCAGCGGTGCTGCTTTACACCGCCTACGCAGTGGGCAAGTGGACCTTGAAGGCCTTCGGCCTGATCGGCGGCAAGTAAGCCTCTTTTGAACAGGGCAGGGCGGGGAAACCCGCCCTTTTTTATATGACCGGAACAGTTCTACTCATCTGGTACATGATGGCCGCCAAGGTCATCGCGGACGGCCTGCGGTGATGCGCGGACTCGGCCAGTATTTCGCACGCGCGGTGGTGAGGCGAGTTGCCTATGTCGTCGTGGCTGCATGTTTTGGGCTGCTGCTGCAATTGTGCAGTGGCAGCGCGCATGCCGCTGTTAATCAGGGTGAAGCAAATTACTTGTGCAACGCCGACGGCGCAAAAATGGTCGCCGGCTCGCCCAATCAGTGGCGCAATCCTCGATGCGTTCCGCTTAGCGGCAGACGTGTCTTTGAGGGGCACATTGAGCGCAACTTTTCTGACGGATGGGCAGAAACAACCTACGGACAATGGGTCTGGGATGAGGGTCAGACGTGCGAGAGCCTCAATGCATCCGCTCCGCTAGGTGACAGTGGTGCCAACCTCGCGCAAGCTCCTAGCACGTGCTACGGGGGCTGCAAGGTTGCAGGCACGCCCATATCTGGGCAAGCCGGTGGTGTTACGACCTATGGCATGGTCAACCGGTACTACACGGGCGACGTGTGCTCTACCCAGAACAACAGCAACGCGCCGATTGACGCGAAGCAGGAAGTGCAGGAACAGACTAAAGAGAAGCCGCCTGAGTGTGTTGGCCTCGGCAGCGGGCAAACCGGGTGCATGAAGCAAAACGGCGACTACTGCGCTACGGCATCCACTGGCAAGACGTTCTGCTGGAAGCCCAGCGAGACCGGGAAGAAAACAGACGGCGATGACAGCCAGGGTAAAACGCCTAAGGGTGATCCTGTGACGCCTCCACCGATCCCGCCGCCCGATGGTGAGTGGCAACGCACGGATGGGCACCAACAGACCACATGCGTCAACAACACGTGCACCACGTATAACGTGACGAACTACGTCAAGGTCCCTAGCGGTAGTTCTAACAACGGTACCGGCGATAACACTGTTGATGGCAGCGGCAATACCTCTGGCAACGGGACGAAGCCGGGCAACGATAAACAGGGCGACAAGGACAGCAAGGACAGCGCGACCGATAGTGGTAACTGCAACGCGTCGCCTATCTGCGTCGGTGACACCTTGAAGTGCTTGCAGCTGAAATTCACGTGGAAGATTCAATGCAATACCGATCGCGGCGAAGTGACGGCTGGTGTCACTTGCAGCGATGGCGACGTGCCCGTGTGTGCTGGCAAGAGTTGCAAATCTGCGGAGTATTCCCAGGTGTTGCAGGCCTGGCGCACGCGGTGCGGTCTCGAAAAAGAGCGTGACGCAGCGAAGGCCGATTCCGATCGTGGATCAGCAGATGCAGCTGGCGATGACGAAAAGGGCGAGGTGGCAAAGCTGTGGGCATCAGACGGCAAGCCTGGTCCCCATTTCGACCAAACGCGCTTGAGCATCGGCGGCGGTGATTTGCTCGGTGGCAACATCGACATCATGGGCACGCCGTTCACGCTGAACGCGCAGTTCTACGACGCTCTCTCGATCATCAAGAAAATTGTCATTGCGTCCGCGATGGTGGCCGCGTTCGTGATTCTTTGGAGGTCCTAATGTCTTGGTTCTCGTTCGATGTTCCGTGGCTCGGCGCGCTCGGCGGACTGCTCAACAAGCTGATGAAGCTCAAGCTGGCGCTGTGGACCGCCAAGGCGCTAGGCGCGCTCGGTTTAGGCTTTGCAGGCAAAGCGTTCGTGTACGACCCGCTGATTGACCAGGCCGTCAGTGCCTGGCAGCTGGTGCCCCCTCTGGCCGCCAATTGGGTGCATGCGCTCGGCCTCGACACTGCTATTTCAATCATCCTCAGCGCTTACGGCATCCAGGGCGTGCAGCGCGTGTTCCTCACCCGTGCAAATCAGGCTCGCGACGAATGATCGGTGATACCGCCTCTATTTCCCTGTTGACCGGTTTGCCTGGGTCTGGCAAGTCGCTACGGATGACCCAGCGCATTGTGGAGTTGGTGGAGCAGGGTGCGCACGTCTACACGTGCAACATCAATGGGATCAGCGTGCCCGGCGTCACGCCGTGGGAAGATCCAACGAAGTGGCGCGATCTGCCTGCCGGCGCAGTGCTCTTCGTTGATGAGGCGCAGCAGTATTTCCGCGCGCGGCGTGGCGGTGAGCCGCCTGAGTACATCAGCGCGATGGAGACGATCCGTCATTTGGGTGTGCGCCTGGTGCTGGCAACGCAGCAGCCTAACTACCTCGACACGCACCTGCGGGGCCTGGTGGGCTTCCACGAACATCTGTTGCGGCAGTCGGGTAAGGATCAGACCTTCATCTTTCGCAATCATCAGGTGATGGATGAGGTGCGGCTGGGCCTTAAGCGCATCAAAGGCTTGTACGACTATCAGCTGTGGAAGCTGCCGGAGAAATATTTCAAGTACTACAAGAGTGCGGAGTTGCACACGGTCAAGTACCGCATGCCGTCTCTGCTGAAGAAGGTCCTCATCACCGGGCCGATTGCCATCATTTTAGGCCTCAGCGTTTTCGGGTGGCTGTTCTGGAAGGGCATCCATGGAAAAGCGGAGGCGGACGAGCTGGCCAAGACTGCGCCTTCGGCGCAGCCGGGCCAGGCGTCCGCCGGAGCGCCATCGGGTAGCACCGCCAGGCGAGCCATCGCAAGCGGTGAGGACTACATGCGCGAAATCACACCGTTGGTGCAGGACGTGCCGTGGTCAGCGCCAGGCTTTGCGGGACGCGAGTTCCGTGCAGATCCGCACATGTTCTGCATGAGCAGTGACAACAGCTGCCGTTGCGTCACCGAGCAGAACACACGCGTGGTGGTCCGCGATGATGTCTGCCGCGATGTGGCGCGTTGGGGCGAGCCTTACAACCCGTATAAACCCCCGCAGGAGCGTCGCGAGTACGCCAGGACGGAGCAGGGTAAGGATGAGCAGCCCGAGAAGCCTGCAAAGCAGCAGGAAGCGCCAGCTGGAACGGTGGTCAGCAAAGGCGTGCGGGTGCAGGGCACGTTCCCCGAATCGCCGGGGAGTCATCCAAGCACGTATACGCCAGCCACGACGCTCGAAATGTAGTAGCTAGCACGGCTCTCTAACCTGGGTCCAGCCATTAGACACGCGTTTCAGCCTGCGTCCTTCGATGCAGCGCTCCCCGGCCTTCAGTGGTGAGGGAACGTAGGGCTCGGTTTGCGGCGCTTCCTGCCAGATCTGCCTCCGTAAGTTGGCCAGATCCCTAGCGTCCTCTGCATCGATCTGAGCCACCTGGCGATCAAGTTCCCGCTTCTCTGCTGGTGTCATTGGGCGCATCAGCTCGGCTGTCATGGCTGCGGCTTGTCTGCGAGCGTTCCATTCGATGAGACCAACGGCCACGACAACCAGCGCAACAAGACATACGGTTGCCTTGAGCCAGAAATCCGATTCATTGGTCGCGGGGCGTGTCGGGCCACGATAGGTGCGAGGGCGGAATTCGACTTCTTCGAGTCCTGCGGGCTTTCCCAGTGTCGGTTCTTGGCGTTCCATGCTTCCCCCTGTTTGTGGGCGCATTGTAGCCCCGGGGGTGTAGGGGGCATCAGCCCCCTACGGTGACGCTTGTCTCAGCCAGCGCGACCGAAGTGGCGTTCCCGCCAGTCCGCTAGGTCCACTACGACCACCTTGATCATGGACTGCTGAACCGCCTTGCGTTTTGCGTTCCTATTGCGTGCCGAATCTCGGATGTCGCAGGCATTGGCATGCCAGAGCAAGCCGCGCAGGCGAAGTTCTGGGATGCGTTCACCAGTAGGCGCAACAAGATCTCGACCCGCCAATCTCCATCCAGCCCAAGGGCCTGTGAGTTCCACGTGGTTCCGGACGACGCGGCGGTGCAGATCCTCTGCGCAACTGTTTGGGCATTGCGTCCCGACAGGCCAGCACGGCGGGCGTTGGTCTAGGTCGTAGGTATCAGTCATGCGGCGAGTTCCGTTTCGCGAGGGGAACGGTTCGGCAGGCAAGTTTTGATCCAAAGCCAGATCCAGCGTAGCCGAGCCGATGCCGCGCCAATAACCGATTTCGCATAATGTATATTATGTCAGAAGCTCATCCAGAGTTAGCTAGGACACCTCACCCACCAACTGCTCGACATAAGCCCACGTCGGTGGGCTGCAACAGTTGCAGACATTGATCGCGCGTGACGCCTGCAGCCACTGCTCGCCGTCTTCCAATGCATCGGCCGCCAGTGTGTACTTCCCATTGGCTGGATCGCTCTCAGCCTGCGACCTGCGCCTGATGCTGGCCGGCATCCAGACCATCGGCATGCCGGCGGATGACGGCGCCACGCAGACCCTGGAAGCCATCCTAGGCCGCTCGCTACGGATCTACGAGCACACGGTTGGAATGCCTGTCTCGACATCATCGGCCTACGTTGGCTGACTAGGCTACACGGAGCAAGGGCCGCCAGGTGTCAGAGTAAGGCGTATGACAGCAGGCTCAATACCAATAGATGCCCCATGTAGTAAAAATAGAACGCCCGGCGCGAGCGCGGAACCGGTATTCGCACTTTGGCAAGTAACAGCAACGGCAGCGCCAGCAATCCCCAGGGGGTGTCGTTGACCAAGCACAGCAGCCCCACCGGCAGCACTATCAGGACCAGCGCCAGGACGCCTCTGGACAGGCGCCATTGCCATGGGTTACGCCAGAACACCCAAGCGCACAGTACGATCGCCAGTCCACTCCATCGATAGTCAACCGCCGCTGGCGCCAATAGCGCGCATAAAGCAAAGAACACCCAGCGGCTGCGCTCGATCGCCAGAATGCACACTGCCGCCAATGCAAAAGACAGCAGAACGTTGAGCGGAAACACGCGCTGAAACGCGATGGCTGCAACCGGCGTGGCGATAAGACCCCAGAGAAACAGCCGCTTTACTGACTTCTCGACATCCGCTTTGGGTTGGGCAAGGTTATAGGCGAGCACCAGCGCAAACAGCGGAAATGCCACCCGCCCTAATTCTGTTACGACTGGCACGTATCCGATCGCAAGAATTTTCAAGGCGTGATCGCCTGTCATGCAGGCGGCAGCTAACCACTTCAGGAATTCGCGTCCACCGCTGGTCACCGATGCATCTCGCTTTGTGGCTCGGGTTCCGGCTGTTTTCTGCCGGTCGTTCTAGGACGCAGGCGCCAATTTCGCCCGTGGCGTCGCTGGCATTGGTCACTGAGCCGCAGGATCATTCGCCATCACCGCACCGCTCCGTTGTCTTCCTGCAACTCGCGCTTGAACGGCACATCCGGCGGCGGTCTGGCAGTGGCCGGCTGATCGTTGAGGTTGGGGTCGCTGAGACCGCAGCCGCCACCAAATTGCAGCAGCGACACCACGCAGCTTATCTTGGTGGTAGTGCCGGGAATCGGAATCTCGATCTTCTTCAATCCGCGGCGCACCCATTCCTGCAATAGCGACTGGTTCGGCATCCAGTACTTGTCCAGCGAGGTCGGCGTGTAGCCATACGGCGGCCGCTTGAGCCAGGTGCCGCCCTGGGCGATCTGATCGCGGGTCCAGGTGTCGGTTTCGCTGCCCGGCGGCCCACGATCGCCCGCGCCGCTGCCGGTATCGCCGCTGCCGGCCACCCGCACACTGCCGTCGCTGTTGAAGACACCATCGCGTTGGCCGTTCGCACCGCTGCTGTCGCCGCGCCGGTTGCGGTCGGACTTACTCCAGTCGTCGGCATTGGCCGCGACATCCCAGCCGCCGCTACGGTCGGCCGCTTGCGGGCCGGCCTTGCTGCTGGCGGCAAGCGTGGCAGCGGAAGAGGCTGCCGCCTTGTCGGCTTGCGCCGGTGTGGCCGATTTGGCCTGCGTGGTTTGTGGTGCCGAGCTGGCTGGCGAAGCCTGCGCAGCAGGTGGGCTGGCCGTCGCCGACGAGGTTGCCGGCTTGGCCGGTGCCGGTTGAGCTGGCGGCGCGGGCGGTACCAGCGCTGGTTCGGGGACGCTGGGCAGCTCGGTGGCACGCACCGCAACCTCAGGCATGCGCACGCTGGGCGCAATCTCGCGCGGCCGGATCGACGGCGCGGTCAGCTGGGGTCGGTCGGGCACGACGATCTCGCGCTCGCGCACCTCCGGTGCCGTTGCTGCGCGCACCGCCACTTCAGGCGCGGGGCCTTGCAGCTCGCGCAGAGCCGGCCGCTCGGTCACGGTCTGAATGTCGCGCTGACGCACCTCGATCTGCGGTGCCGACGGCGCCACGGGACGTGGCGCCACGGTGATGCTTGGCCGTGGCGGCACCACGAAATCGGTCGTGGCGATCGGTGTTTCGGTTACCTGGAGTGGCGATTCGATCGTGACCGGCGGCACCTGCACCGTCACTTGCGGCACATCAGGCGCCACCGGTTCGCTGGTAGCAGCGACAACCGGTTCGGGTGCGGTATCCATTGCTTGCGCCGTGCTGGCTGACTCCGTGGGATCGGTTGCTTGCGGCGGAATCGTGGGTTGCGTAGTCGCGCCGGCCGGATTCCCGCTTGCTGCGCTGGCGTTCTTCGCCGTGACCGCCTCGCCGGTCGCAGGCGAGGCAGCAGCGGACGGTTCCCCCTGCCCGCCCCCCTGCCCGCCCCCCTGCTCGGCCGCGCCATCGCCGATGAGGGTCATCCGCACCCGCGACTCCGCGCCTTGGGTGGTCTCCTCCTGCGCCCAGCGCACGGTGACGACCCAGATCAGCAAGGCGACAAAGCCGATGTGGATCAGCAAGCTGCCGAGCAAGGCGAACCAGTGCTGCGTGCGCTGATCGCGCGGGCGTGGATCCCAGTGTTGCCACCACAGGCTGCGGAACGCCTGGAACGGCGTCAGCAGCCGCGCAGCGCCAGTGCCATCCGCAGTCGATGGACGCGCCAGCAGCACATCCATCACCTGGTCGTCGCTGAATGGCGCCGCTGCATCGCCAAGGCTGCGCATCCAGATCGCCCAGCCGTACGGCAGCCCGGTGCGCCGATCCAGAATGAGCTTGGCCGGCATGCGCGCGCGCAATGCCAGCAGCAGATCGGCAGCCGTTGTCACCGGTGGTGCGGAATCAGGCCGCGCTGTCGCGCGGAATGTACGGTGCGTCGCCGGTGGCGTGGTCGGTGGCGTCGCGCACTGCGATCACGCCGGGCACCCGTCCCATCAAGGTCTTTTCAATGCCCTGCTTCAGCGTGACATCGGCCATGCCGCAGCCGTGACAACCACCGCCAAAGCGCAGCAGCACCACGCCATCGGCCGAGACTTCCTGCACGGCCACACGTCCACCGTGCGATGCCAGCTGCGGGTTGATCTCGTTTTCCACCACCCAGCGCACGCGCTCCACCATGGACGCCGAGTCGGCCGGCGCTTCGCCCTTGATCTTGGGCGCCTTGATGGTCAGCTGCTGGTTGCCGGTGGACTGGGTGACGTAGTCGATCTCGGCACCATCTACCCACGGTACGCTGGCGGCAGACACATATAACGTGAAGCCGTCGCAGTCGATGGCCCACTCGTCGCCGCTCAGGTCCGCAGGCTCTGCGAACTCAAGCCTGGCATCTGCGCGGGGGGTGCCCGGGTCCACCGCGCTCAGGCGCACGCCCATGCCGGGCACGCCTTCGCGTTCGATGAGCTTGCGGAAATAGGTCTGGGCTTTGTCGGATATCTGGATCATGCGGGTTATTCTACCGCTCAAAGCGCCCTCGCTCATGGAACAGCGTGATCTTGGTAGGGGCGCCGTCCGCCACCCCTGCGAGACCGTCATGACCGATCTGATACCCCTGGAGCAGGCCCATTGCCTTCCGCGTAAGGGCAGCGACCACAAGCTTGGCGAGGCCCGCCTGGCCGAACTGCTACCGCAGGTACCTGGCTGGGAGCTGGCCGAGGCCGGTACCGCCATCACGCGCACGTTCCGCTTTGCGGACTATTACCGCACCCTCGCCTTCGTCAACGCGCTGGCCTGGATCGCACATCGTGAGGACCACCACCCCGATCTGGGCGTGCACTACGATCGGGTGGTGGTGCGTTATTCCACCCACGACGTAGGCGGGCTGAGCGAAAACGACTTCATCTGCGCGGCCAAGACCGCGCAACTCTACGATCAGGGAGTCACTGCATGACAATTTCTCGCGCCGCCCTCGCCGGCCTGTGTCTGGCGGCCGGCCTCAGCGGCTGCGGCAAGTCGCCGCAACAGGCACCTGCGCCGGCGGTCGCCCCCACCGAACTTGCCGCGTTGAAGACACCGCCGCCGGAATACGCACCGGAGCTGGCTTGCGCCGGGGTCGGTGGCACCACTGTGCTCAAGGTCGTCGTCGGCACCGAGGGCACACCGACCGATGTCGCGGTGACCCAGAGCAGCGGTCAGCCAGTGCTGGACGAGGCCGCGCAGAAGCGCGTGCGCGAATGGAAGTTCAAGGCGGCCACCCGCAATGGTCAGGCTGTCCCGCAAACCATCCAGGTGCCGGTCGCTTTCAAACCGCCGGTGCCACGTCCGGACGAATGCTTCGCCATTGAAGAACGCGCGCGCCGCGGCAATTGAGCGCTGCCCTTAGCGTGCTGCAGCCGCCCTGAGCGGCTGCGGATAAAATGTTCGCAGCGGCGCTGCATCGCTCATCGACACCGGTGGTATTGGCCGGTGTCTGCGCATGAACATGCGGTCGCCTTTGGCACCACGCCCTCGTCATCCACGCATAGTCATCCTGCCGCCGCCAGTGGTCGCAGATTGATCCAACGACTGCAGGATTGCTTCCCACCCCACGAGGTCGTCGCGTCGCATGCTTGAGGTGTCATCACACAATGTCTGGACCGCGCTGGCGGTCACCCTGGCCGCGGGACTTGCTACCGGCCTGGGCAGCCTCATGGTGGTGTTCGCCAAGAAGCCCAATCCGCGCCTGTTGGCATTCGGGCTGGCATTTGCTGGTGGTGCGATGGTGTACGTGTCGTTGTCGGAGATCCTCAACAAGTCGATCGCTGCGTTTTCCAACGCCTACAACGACAAGCTGGGCTTCACCTTCGGCACGCTGACTTTTCTAGGCGGCATGCTGTTGATCATGGTGATTGACCGCTTGGTGCCTAACCCGCACCAGAGCCTGTCTATCGACGACCCGCAGTTCCACGATGACAACCGCGCCTATATCCGACGTGTCGGACTGATGACCGCCATCGCAATCACCGCGCATAACTTTCCCGAAGGGCTGGCGACATTCTTCGCCACGCTGGAGAGCCCGGCAGTGGGTATGCCCCTAGCGTTCGCCATCGCCATCCACAACATTCCCGAAGGCATCGCGATAGCGGTGCCGGTGTACTTCGCCACGCGCAACAAGTTCTATGCCTTCGGTGCCAGCCTGCTGAGCGGTTTGGCCGAACCAATCGGCGCCGGCATCGGCTACCTGGCGCTGTCCAACGTCTTGTCCGAAGCGGTATTCGGCACAGTGTTCGGGCTGATCTCTGGCGTGATGGTGTTCCTGGCGTTGGATGAACTGTTGCCGGCGGCAAAACGCTATGCACAAGGCCATGAGACGGTTTATGGGCTGGTCTCGGGCATGGGCACGCTGGCGATCAGCCTGGTGTTGTTCCGCTTTGCAGCGCCTTGACGCGTGGCGCGCTCATGGCGTGCCACGCCCGGTGTTGTTTTGTGTGAGGGCTGAGGCTTTCCGAATTCAAGCATCTTTCAAGCTGACGCTGCTGCCAGGCAACGTGTGCGCATGCCATCAAATACTGCCCTGACGTTTTGACGCAAAGCGGCTTTCCGCACGCGCTGCAGCCCTGTGATTCGTCAGCGCGCAGTCACCCTGAACGCTGCGGTGCCAGGCCATGACCGGCACCATCTCAGCAAGCTCCCAGACATCAAATGCGGCGCATCGTACGCGCGTCATCCACGTGCACACGACGAGGTGCCGTATGCAACGCACATGGTCACAGGGGCGCCTTGGATGGGCGCTGGCAATCGCATCCGGCGGCGCGCTGGCGCTTGTCGGCTGCCAACGCACCGCACCGCAGGCAACCGCCGTTCCTCCTGTCGAATCACCCGCCTCCATCGCACCGGCCTACACACCGCCGACGGCCGATCAGCTGTATCGACTGGTCGCACCGATTGCCCTGTTTCCCGACAAGCTGTTAGCCCAGACCCTGGCGGCGTCGGTCTACCCGGATCAGCTCCTTACTGCGCAGGATTGGCTGCACGGCAATCGCAACTTGACGGCCACCGACCGCGCGCAGGCCACCGTGTCGCAACCGTGGGATCCCAGCATCAAGGCATTGACCGCCTTCCCCGATGTGGTGGACCAACTGGCCGGCAATCTCGATTGGACCCGCGCCCTGGGTGATGCGTACGCGCATGACCCCAACGATGTCCTCAACGCGGTGCAGATCATGCGTCAGCGTGCTCAAACCAGCGGTCATCTGCGCAGTACGCCGCAGCAGCAGGTCCAGGTGGCGCGACATGTGGTGGTGACACCGGTTCTGGATGGCGAACGTGTTCCGCCGCCGTCGCAAATCATCACCATCGAACCGGCACACCCAGAGGTGGTGTATGTGCCGCGCTACGACCCGGGCGTGGTCTACGGCACGCCGGTCGATGTCTATCGCGACTATCGCTATCGCCCGGTGCGGTGGTACGACCAGGGCGATGTGGTGACTACCGGCGTGGTGTCGTTTGGCGTCGGTGTGCTGGTTGGCAGCGCGCTCGAACACCACCGCGGCTGGTTCGGCTGGGCCGCACCTGCCCCGGCGTGGCACCACTGGGGTTGGAACAGCTGGAACGTCGATTGGAACGCGCCGCCGGCGGCACCGCATTACGTGATGTACCAGAACCACGTCTATGCACCGCGCACGACTATCATCAACAACAACCGCAGCACCTATATCGACGCCCGCTCATATGTGCGGCAGGATCAGCGAGATAGGCGCGATGGCACTGCGGCATCTGCGTCGGTTCCCGGACTGGTGCCGACAGGGCCGACTGTCAACCCTGCGGCCTTGCCGATCGCCCCGGCAGCAGGTGCGCAGTTGCTCAACAACCTGCAACGCCCTAATGGCATAGCGCCCTCGCCCGCCAACGCTGCGCGTCGGCCCGATTATGCACATCTGTCTGCACCGCATTTTGACCGGCAGATGCTGCAGCCAGGTCGTCCTGTGCCAACGCGTGTTGCAGCGCCGATGTCGGCAAATCTGGGGTCGCAGGCGCAGGCAACGTTACGCGCACCGACCATCTCCGCCCCGATGCTCGCCCCGCACGCGCGTCCGGCCATGCGCACCTCTGCGCCACCGGTTGCGCAACAGCGCATCGCGCACGTGCAGCAACTGCATCAGGCCGACGCTGCGGCCCGCGGGCCTGCACTCAATGCAACCCCTCAAGCACGTCCAGCACCCACTGCACAAGATGCGTTTGCCAGCCGTGACCCATACGATGGTACGCGTCATGTGCCGGCAGCAACGCAATTCCAGCCACTACAGATCCACGACCAGCAACGGGATGCAGCACGTCAACAAGCCGCCTTGGCGCCACCGCAACGGATGGAACGTGCGCAGCCACTGCCGCCGCGCCAGGAGCCTCGGCCAATCACGCAGACCCAGCCGGCACAGCATCCGCAGCGCATGGTGTCCTTCGCAGCCCCGCGCCCGGCTCCCGCCCATCCGACAGACATGCATGCGCAGCGACCGCCCACGCATGCGCAGGCACCGCAGCATCGTGACCACCATCGCGACAGCTAAGCTTCACTGCTCAGACCTGCGGTGCAGTGGCTGGCGATGACGGCCGCTGCCCTTGGGGGCTAACCATGGTAGGGCAGTAGCACCGCCTAAGCCCCGTGATCGCCAGGCATCAGGTACCAGGTACTTGAGAAGCGAGAAGCGCGCAGCCTGAGCCGACTGCGTCAGCGCCCCAGCCGATCCAGCGCCTCGGCCAGCTCGGGGGCCAGCGGCGCACTCAGCACATACGGCGTTTTGCCGGCGTCCAAAGCGAATTCCAGCGAGGCCGCATGCAGGAATAGCCGCTTCAAGCCAAGCTGGTCGCGCAGCCGCTTGTTGACCTCGGCCTCGCCATATTTATCGTCGCCGGCCACCGGGTGCCCCAAGTGCTGGGCGTGCACGCGAATCTGGTGGGTGCGGCCAGTTTCGATGCGAACTTCGCAATACGAGTGGCCGCCGCGCCGTTCCAGCAATTTGAAGTGGCTCAGCGACGGCTTGCCGATCGCATTCACCTGCACGTGCCGCTCGCCACCCTGGCGCAGGCCGATATGCAGTGGCGCGTCGACGGTCATCACGCCGTCCGGCATCCGCCCCACCAGTAAGGTCAGGTAGCGCTTGGTGATGCCGCGCCCTTCAACGCGGTCGTCCTCCCGCATCAGCGCCTGTAATTCGGTCAACGCCGAGCGCTTCTTGGCCACGATCAATAGGCCCGATGTATCGCGATCGAGCCGATGCACCAGTTCCAGGGTCTGGTTCGGGCGGAGCGCGCGCAAGGTCTCGATCGCACCAAAGCTGATCCCGCTACCGCCATGACTGGCCACACCAGACGGTTTGTTGAGCGCCAGCAAACGCGCGTCCTCGAACACGATCGCTGCTTCCAGCCGCGCCAGGAACGAGGACGGCGGCGCTGCCTTGTCGCCTTCTTCGGTGACGCGTACTGGTGGAATACGTACCTCCTCGCCACCTTCGAGCTTGCGCTCGGCCTTGGCCCGCCCGCCATTCACCCGCACCTGGCCGCTGCGCACCAGCTTGTAGATCAGGCTGCGCGGTGCACCTTTGAGCTGGCCCAGTAGAAAATTGTCCAGCCGCTGCCCAGCGCGGTCTTCCGGAACTTTGAGAATGCGCGCGCCCACACGGTCGGCAGGCGGCTTGGGGGGCTGGGGGTCGGTCATCCGGCTCTTTATTCTGTTACACTCGGCGAGCGAGATAAGGGTTTGATTTCGTTGGAAGTTGATAGGCCAGAAGCCTGACTTCCGATGATTCCGGCACAGTGCGCGACCACCGCCCCAGGGGCGGCCATGTTAGCGGCTCACCGGCCTACCCGGCCATCGCCGGCGGTTTTTGACCGTTGCGCTGAACATGTCCCGTGCGCTGCCCCGGTCCGTCCGGACGCGGCTGCCGGCCCTGAAACACCTATAAAACTTAAAGACAAGCGCTCCCGCGGCCTGCCGTGGTGTTGCAGCGCTGGAAACCCTGGTCAGGCCTGTCCGCGCGTTGCGCGAAGGGCCGACAAGCTGTTCCAGAGGCGAAACGTCACGGCGTTCCGCGCGGTAGAGCGCGTGAGGAACGCAACAATGAAGCGAATGCTGATCAACGCAACGCAGGCAGAAGAACTGCGCGTGGCGATTGTGGACGGCCAGACCCTGTACGACATCGACATCGAACAGCCGTCCAAGGAACAAAAGAAGTCCAACATCTACAAGGGCCGTATTACCCGGCTCGAGCCCTCTCTGGAAGCGGCGTTCGTGGACTATGGTGCCGAGCGCCATGGCTTCCTGCCGTTGAAGGAAATTTCCCGCGATTACTTCCAGGCCGGCGTCGACCATAACAAGTCGACCATTCGCGAGCTGCTACGCGAAGGCCAGGAAATCGTGGTGCAGGTCGACAAGGAAGAACGCGGCAACAAGGGCGCTGCCCTGACCACGTTTATTTCGCTTGCCGGCCGCTACATGGTGCTGATGCCCAATTCGCCGAGCGCCGGTGGCGTTTCGCGCCGGATCGAAGGCGAAGACCGCGCCGCGTTGAAGGAAGCGCTGGACAAGCTTGATATCCCCGACGACATGGGCGTGATCATCCGCACCGCCGGTGTCGGTCGTGACGCCGAAGAACTGCAGTGGGATCTGGATTACCTGCTGCAGACCTGGAAGGCGATCGCCGAGGCTGCGCTGAGCAAGCCGGCTGCGTTCCTGATCTATCAGGAATCGCGCCTGATCATTCGCGCACTGCGTGACTACCTGCGCGCCGACGTCGGCGAAATCCTGGTCGATACGCCGGAGCTGTATGCCGACGCCCAGGAATTCATGAAGCAGGTGATGCCGCAGAGCCTGCGCAAGCTCAAGCACTACACCGACGACATTCCGCTGTTCAACCGCTTCCAGATCGAATCGCAGATCGAAGGCGCCTACGAGCGCAACGTGCGCCTGCCGTCGGGCGGCTCGATCGTGGTCGATCAGACCGAAGCGTTGACGGCGGTCGACGTGAACTCCTCGCGCGCCACCAAGGGCAGCGACATCGAAGAAACCGCGTTCCAGACCAACCTGGAAGCGGCCGAAGAAGTCGCGCGCCAGCTGCGCCTGCGCGACCTCGGCGGCCTGGTGGTCATCGACTTCATTGATATGGCTTCGTCCAAGCACCAGCGCGAAGTCGAAAACAAGCTGCAGAATGCGCTCAAGTACGACCGTGCGCGCGTGCAGCTGGGTCGCATCTCGCGCTTCGGCCTGATGGAAATGAGCCGCCAGCGTCTGCGTCCGAGCCTGGGTGAATCCAGCCAGATCGTATGCCCGCGTTGCGATGGCCATGGCCGCATGCGCAGTGTCGAATCGCTGTCGCTGTCGATCATCCGCGTGGCCGAAGAACACGCGATGAAGGAAAACACCGGACAGGTGCTGGTCCAGGCCCCGGTGGAGATCGCCAACTACCTGCTCAACGAAAAGCGCAGCGCGCTGCGCGAGATCGAAAATCGCCACGCCTCGCCGATCATCATCGTCGCCGACGAGCAACTGCACACGCCGCATTACGAAGTCACGCGCCTGCGCGAGAACGAGTTGGGCGAAGACAGCGGCAAGCCGAGCTATCAGCGCGGCACCCCGCGCAAGTTGCCGGTGCATGCGCTGACCAAGGCGCAGTTGAACATTCCGGCAGCGCCTGCGGTGACCTCGATCAAACCGAGCCAGCCGGCCCCGGTGCGTGAAGAGGCCCCTGCCCCGGTCGCGCCGACACCGGCGCCAGCCCCGGTTGTCACCGTGCCGATTCCGGCACCGGTAACCGGCGTGGTTGGATGGTTGAAGCGCATCTTCGGTGGTGTCGAGCCGGTCGCTCCTGCAGCCGAGTCGCTCCCGCGTCCGCGTCAGAACGATGCAGGCCGCAACAATCGTAACGAGCGTGGCGGTCAACGTCGCGACGGCCGCGATGCCCGCAACGGCAACGGTGGCAATCAGCAGCGCGGCAGTGGCAACGGTGCCAACAAGGAGCGTCGTGACGAGCGCCGCCAGCCGGCGAACGGCCAAAACGGCCAGGCTGCCCAAGCCGGTGCCCAGGCCCAGCAGCAGGTGCAGGTACCCAAGCCGCCGCGTAACGAAGCGCAGGCGCCGAAGCAACAGCAACAACAACAGCAGCAGAAGCCCAAGCAGCAGAACCAGACGCCGCGTCCGCCACGTGCGCCTGCGCAGCAGGACGGTGTGCCGTCCGAGCGTCAGCCGCGTCCGGCCCGTCAGGATGAGGGCACCGCTTCGGCGCAGACCCTGACCACGACCGCCGCAACTGCAACCACGTCGACTGTGGTCGCCGCCATTGCCGAGACCGCTGCAGAGACCAATAAGCCAACCACCGCGAACGAAGCCAACCAGGCCCACCCGGTCGAGGTCGTCGTGAGCGAGTCGACTGCCGATCGCGGCACCGACGCGAGTGCGGATGGCCAGACCCAGGACGCGTCGGGCGACGATGCGGCCAATGGCGAAGGTGGAAGCCGTCGTCGCCGCGGTCGTCGTGGCGGTCGTCGTCGTCGTCGTGGCGCCGGTGCAAATGGTGAAGGCGGCAGCAGCGTCGATGGTCTGGATACAGATGATCTCGATGGTGATTCCGACAGCGATCTCGATGCCGACAACGAGGGCGACGATGCCGGTACGCAGAACGCGGCATCCGCCGCTCCGCGTGCAGGTCAGCCGGAGTTCGATTTTGACGACGATGCCCCGGCCCCGTCCGTTCGTACCAAGCCCGAAGCCAATGCAGCGGCAGCGCTGAAGCCGCGTCCGGTTCCCAAGGAACGTGCGGAAACGCAATCGGACAGCGACACGACGTCAACGACGGCGCCGGTCTCCAACGCCACTCCGTCGTTCGAGCAGCAGGTCTCTGCACCTGTTGCCGGAGCAGCCGATCAGAAACGCGGTGATGCCAGCGTGGCAGCTACCTCGGCAGCCAAGCCGACCGTTTCTGCCCCGGCAGTGGCCTCGCCCCAAGCTGCGTCGGTAGCCGACACTGCAACTTCGGCAGCTGCGCGGGCCGCCACGCAAGCTCCGGTCGCTGACGCAACGCGAAGCGTCACACAGACTGCGACTGCCTCGACTCCTGCTGACCACACGGTTGCTGCTGCGCCACCTGCTGCAACCCCGGTTGCAGATGCGGCATCAACTGCACCGGTTGCGGTCAGCAAGCCTGTCGAGCCTTCTGCACCGAATGCATCGACGGCCGAAGCAACCGCCGACGCACAGCCCAAGCCGGTACCGAAAGCACCGACCGACACTACGACTGCAGCACCGTCGGCCGATGCGCAAGCGCGTGCGGTTCCGGCTGCCAGTGCAACACCTGCAGTGCAATCGGAGCCCGTGAAGCCGGCAGCAGCGGCGCCCGCTGGGTCGCAAACGCCTGTAGCAACGGCACAGCCGGCAGCACGGGCCGCCGTGGTCACCGCCAATGCGCCACATAGCGAACCGGCCAATGCGGTCAAGCCTTCGGTAGACGTTGCTGTGACATCCACCGCAACGGTGCCGCAGAGTGCCGCCGCAGCGTCCGAGGATGCGCCGGCCGCTCCGGTTCGCAAGCCGTATGCACCGGTGCAGACGACCATGCTGGATGCGCTGGCTCCCAATGCCGACGCAGCTGCTCCGTCAGCGGCTGCCACGCCTGTATCGCCGGAGCAGTCGCCGCCAGCAGTACCGCAGGCACCTGCCCCTGTGCAGGAACAGGCAGCCGACAAGCCTAAGCCGACTGTGGTCGTCTCCGAAGCGGCCAAGCCTGCAGCGCCGTCCGTTGACATCGATGGTGCATCAGTACAGGAAGATGACGCCGACAAGCCGCGCAGCGATCACTGATCTCTGCAACGCATGTTCGATCTAGCCCGGATTGTTCGGGCCAGATCCGCGTCAAACACGGCGGCCTTCGGGCCGCTTTGTTTTTGTGCGCGATTCGCTACGACAGCGTTCAGGCGCTACGCCGAGTCGCTTAGAGTATGTCGTTCGCATTTAGATATCGGCATCGATCAATCGACTGGTGCTGACAACAGCCGAGATGCCTTGCCATTCTAGAGGTCGGAACAGCTTGATCCCCTGCCCTTGTGAATAGACCAGTTCAAAGGCGGGAGCCTTGGCTTAATCCTGCGGCTGCAAAAGCGGCACCGCATACAGGCGATCAAGAAATGTCGCCGATCGTCAACGCTAGTGATGACTGCAGATGGCGCTTTAGTAAACACTGCGCAGCAGCCAGACACGCGCAGGATTGACATGCAGCGCGGCGAAAGGGTCGGCGTGCTGCATGTCGATCAGGAGACGCTGCAAGCGCGCATTTGGGCAGGCGGCTGCGATAGAGCGTTCGGTCCAGCGCGTTTCAAGCGCTTATCCGGGCCACAGGCGCGGCACGCTGGCTCCGGTGAGGCCGCGCACACCATTCGCCCACCAACCCCGTCCCGTGTATCTCAGCGGGGTGATGACTGCTCGCCATGGCTCGTTAGCCGCACGCCATGCATGAACATGGAAGTCGTAGGGAGTGAGTCCCAGCGACTCGCTCAACGACGCTCAAGCGACACGCAAGCGCACAAGCAGCGAGTGAAACACGCTACATCGTGCGAGCAGGGTCGGTCAGGCCGTATTGGTTGGCCAGGCGCGCCAGTGCGATGTTGTCCTGGATACCGACCTTTTCGAACAAGCGCGCCTTGTGCGTGTTGATCGTCTTGGCGCTGAGATTCAGGCGCTTGGCGATGTCTTCCTGTCGCAGGCCTTGCGTCAGCAACAAAGCGACTTCAAGTTCGCGTGGCGACAATGCATCGAATGGCGAGCTACCGCCTTCCAGGTTGGAAAGCGCAAGATTCTGCGCAATCGTATTGCCCAGGTAGCGCCGCCCCAATGCGACTTCGCGTACCGCGCGTAGTAGCTCATGCGCGTCGCCCCCCTTGCCGACATACCCGGATGCGCCCGCTTCGAGCAGACGTTTCGGCAGCGGGCCATCCTCTAACACCGACACGATGATCACGCGCGTTCCGTAGTCGCCCTTGACGATACGCTCGGTGATTTCCAAACCACTGACGCCGGGCAAATGCAGATCGCACAAGACGATCTCCGGCTTGAGCTGACGAATCTGCGGCAATGCGGCTTCGCCACTCTCTGCCTCACCCACGACATCAACGTCCACTTCCTTGGACAGGATCATCTTCATGCCGGTACGCACGAGTGCATGATCGTCGATCAGAAAAACTCTGATGGTCATCCTTGTTGTCCTCGCTGTGCGGCTGGCTGGTGCAGCCTAGCTCCGTGAATAATTCAGGGCAAGCTCGATGCGACGTATTACGTGCAAGTTAGAGCGCGTGCGCTCTTTTGCATTTGATGTCACTGCGTGATGTGTCGCTGCAGTGTGTTCGCATGATGCAAGCGCCTGCAAGGCCTGCAGCATCGGGCAATGCAGTCGCGCCCGGTCAGACTTTTCCCGGTTCATCGGTCCGCGCACCATCTACCAGAGGGCGCAATGCGGGATCGAGCGCTACGCGCTCATCGAACACGAAACAGCGGCCGTCATAGCCTTCGCCACCGACTTCTTCGAAATAGCCCAGGATGCCGCCCTCCAGCTGCAGTACGTTGTCCATGTCCTCGGCCTGCATCCACAGCGCCGCCTTCTCGCAACGGATACCGCCGGTGCAAAAGCTCACCACCGTGGCGTCGGCCAATGCTGCACGATGCGATTCAAGTGCTGCGGGCAGCTCGGTGAACTTGTCGATCGGCAAGGTCAGCGCGCCTTGGAACGTGCCATAGGTCACTTCCTGCGCGTTGCGCGTATCCAGCAGCACCAGCGGGCGCCCTTGGTCATCTCGCCCATTGCGTATCCACTCGCGCAATACCCCAGGCGTCACCGTCGGCGCGCGGCCTTGCAGCGGCGATGCATCGTCGCGACGGAAGCTGATGATCTCCGGCTTGACCTTGACCTTGAGCCGCGCAAACGGCTGCTGCGTGCTCTGGCTGTATTTGATGCGCATCTGCGCAAAGCGCGGGTCGGCCTGCAGCCAGCGGTAAAACGCGCCGATCTGCTCGGCGTTACCCGCCAGAAAGAGGTTGATGCCCTCTTCGGCCACCAGCACAGAGCCCTTCAGCAGGTGCTGTTCTGCGTGCAGCAGCACGCTGTCCGCCAGCTGCTGCGGGTCCTGGATGGTGACGAATTGATAAGCCGCGGTATTGGTGATCATGCGGGCATTTTAAGGTGCCCGATCCCGGGTAGCGAGCGCCGGCCGGAGAATCCATCGCCTAACAGGCAGTGGGAGCACACCAAGCCGATTCAACCTACTTGCGCGCGGCGGAGGTATTCGGCCGCCATCAGCGCCGGCCACGGCGATGCACCCATCAGGCGCGCAGCAACAGAAACGGCAGCAACACCAAGGACGCAACGATGAGCATCCCCAGCAGCGTGACGATCACGAACACCGGTCGCTTGCGCAGCAATGCCCCGAACGTTTCTGCAGTGCCCGCAGCAATCGCTTCCTGCCGTTGCGCCCGCGCCAACGCGCCACGCTCGGCTTGATACGTATCCAGCACCGCCTTGGCGCGCGGGTAGTCGGCATCGTCGCTGAGCCAGATGCCGCCAGCAGAAATGCCCCAATTGCTGGGCCTGGTTTCGTAGATCTGCACCAGGTGCTCGCGCAGCAGTGCCCGCACCTCGTCGGCCTCGTCGTCGGGAACGTTACGCAGATTGAGCAGCAGCTTGGCCATGGCGCGATGATAACGGGAGCCAGGTGCGATAATGGCGGCCTTCCTTCGTGGATCACCCCATGCGCCTTCTGTTGACGCTCTGTGCCGCGCTGCTGCTTGCCAGCTGCGCACCTGCCCTGCCGCCGTCCGGCGGCACCATCGCCAGCTTCGAGCGGATCGACCGCACGGTCGGTACCGGCGCGGAAGCCACCCCGGGCGCGATGGTCACCGTGCACTACACCGGCTGGCTGTACGACGAAAAAGCCGCCGACAAGCACGGCAAGAAATTCGACAGCTCGCTCGATCGCGCAGAACCCTTCCAGTTCGTGCTGGGCGGTCATCAGGTGATCCGCGGTTGGGACGATGGCGTTGACGGCATGCGCGTGGGCGGCAAGCGTACCTTGATGATTCCGCCGGACTACGGCTATGGCGACAACGGTGCGGGTGGCGTGATTCCGCCGGGCGCATCGCTGGTGTTCGATGTGGAGCTGCTCGGCGTGCAGCCACGTTGAGCGCCTGAGCAATGATGGAGGCGAACAGGCCGCGCCTAGCGGTCATTGGCGGCGGGCCTGCGGGGTTGATGGCCGCTGAAGTGGCGTGCGCCGCCGGAATGGCGGTCGATCTGTACGAGGCCAAGGGCTCGGTGGGGCGCAAGTTTTTGATTGCCGGCAAGGGCGGGCTGAATCTCACCCACTCCGACCCGATGCCGCTGTTTGCGCAACGCTACCGCGAGCGCACCTCGGCAGTCGCATCGTGGCTGCAGGACTTCGATGCGGACGCCTTGCGCACATGGGCACGCGATCTGGGTGTAGACACCTATGTCGGCAGTTCGGGGCGCGTGTTCCCGATCGATCGCAAGGCAGCGCCGCTGCTGCGCGGCTGGGTACGCCGCCTCAAGGATCAGGGTGTCACCTTCCATGTACAGCATCGCTGGCTCGGCTGGAGCGACGACGGCGCGCTGCAGTTCGCAACGGCTGCCGGCGATATCGCATGCCATGCCGATGCAGTGGTGCTGGCGCTGGGTGGCGGCAGCTGGCCGCAACTTGGCTCGGATGGGCGATGGCAGGCGCCGCTACAGCAGCGCGGCATCGCAGTTGCGCCACTGGTGCCCGCCAACTGCGGTTTCGATATCGACTGGAGCGCACATTTTGTGCAACGGCATGCAGGTGCGCCGCTCAAGCCGGTCGTCGCACACTGGCGCGATGACGCCGGCGTGCAACACGCATTGCAAGGCGAATGCGTCGCGACCGAAACCGGAATCGAAGGCAGCTTGATCTATGCGATCGCTGCAGAGTTGCGCAACCAGATCGATGTATACGGCCACGCGGAGCTCGGCCTGGACCTCTTGCCGGGACGCACGTTGGAACGGGTGAGCGCCGAGTTGGCCCTGCCGCGCAAGGGGCGCACTCTCAGCGAGCACTTGCGTCGCCAGGTCGGCATCGAAGGCGTCAAGGCCGCGCTGCTTTACGAACACCTGGGCAAACAGGCCGGCGACGATCTTGCGCTGGTTGCACGGACGCTCAAGCACCTGCCGCTGCGCTTGCTGAGGCCTCGCCCGTTGGCCGAGGCCATCAGTTCAGCCGGTGGCGTGCGTCTGGAAGCGCTCGACGCGCAGCTGATGGCGCTCGCGCAACCTGGCGTGTTCTGTGCCGGCGAAATGCTCGACTGGGAAGCGCCAACCGGCGGCTATCTACTAACCGCATGTTTTGCCAGCGGCCGACGTGCCGCGCTCGGCGCCCTCGATTGGCTGCAACACCGCCACGATCGCGTTACAGCCGATCGCTGACAGCCGCGCGCGGCCACACCGACTTGACGTCATATACCACCGCGCCCGGCTTGCCGAGCGCGGCGATGCGCTCCACGTCGTAGTCGCGATACTGCGCATGCGCCACTGCCAATACGACCGCATCGTAGCTGCCCTCGTCCGGCACCTCGCAGAGTTGCACGCCGCCGTGCTGCAAGGCTTCTGCCGGGTCGGCCCATGGGTCGCAGGTATCGACATGCACGCCGGCCGCCTGCAGCAGCTGCACCAATTCCAGCGCACGGCTATTGCGCAGGTCCGGGCAGTTTTCCTTGAAGGTGGCACCCAGCACCAGCACACGCGCCTGCGCCAGCGTCACACCGCGCAGCGCCAACATGCCGCACACGCGCTCGGCGACATGCCGACCGACGCGGTTATTGACCTGGCGCGCGGTGTGGATCAGGTCCGGGTGGTAGCCCACGCTCTCGGATTTGTGCATCAGGTAATACGGGTCCACCCCGATGCAGTGGCCGCCAACCAGGCCGGGACGAAACGGCAGGAAATTCCACTTGGTCCCGGCCGCTTCGAGCACATCGAGCGTATCGATTCCGAGCTTGTCGAAGATCAGCGCCAACTCGTTGACCAGCGCGATATTGACGTCGCGCTGAATGTTTTCCACCACCTTGGCTGCTTCGGCCACGCGCATTGAGGATGCCCGCCACGTGCCAGCGGTGATGATGCTGGTGTACAGCGCATCGACTGTTTCGGCAGCCTGCGGCGTCGAGCCGGAGGTGATCTTGCGAATGTCGCGCAAGCGCCGCTGGCGGTCGCCCGGATTGACGCGCTCGGGGCTATAGCCGCAGAAAAAGTCTTCGTTGAAACGCAAACCGGAGGCGGCTTCGAGCAGCGGCACGCAGACTTCTTCGGTGGTGCCCGGATACACAGTGGATTCGTAAATGACCAGATCGCCCGGCTTGAGCGCCGCGGCAATCAAGGTCGTGGCGCTGCGCAATGGCTCCAGATCAGGCTGCTCGAAACTGTCGATGGGTGTCGGCACGGTCACGATGAAGATGCTGCAGCTCGCCAAATCAGTGGCGGTTGCGCTGTAGCGCAATTGCGTTGCTGCGGCCAACTCGGCGTCGTCCAGCTCCAACGTGGCATCGTGACCCTCGCGCAGTTGCGCGACCCGCTGCGCATCGATGTCGAAGCCCAGGGTGTCGCGGCGCTCGCCAAACGCCACCGCCAACGGCAGGCCCACGTAGCCGAGCCCGATGATGGCAATGCGTGCCTGCAGCGATGGGAGAAGCGTGTTGCCGGACATGCGGTTCCTTGGGATCGTGCGCGGCAGTGACCACGCAGCCGTGCGGCGGCAGCATAGCGCAAGCGGCCGGTCCCGGCCGTGGGAAGAATCGTCGCTTGGAGATTCACAATCGCCGCGTAATCAGGCACCCTATCGCAATGCCCGGGTGGCGAAATTGGTAGACGCAAGGGACTTAAAATCCCTCAGCTGAAAGGCTATGCGGGTTCGACCCCCGCCCCGGGCACGCATTAGCAAGAAAATCTGCTGCCAGATGCGACGACACTGCGTTTTTGATGAGGCTTGCCTGCCGCGCGGGTCAGCTCCGGAAACACCACCACCTGCACGCATGCATCGTGCAATGCGCGGGCAAACGGTGGCGCATGCTTTAGGGGCTGAAACGTCTCCGCGTCTTCCCACCACGGTGCTTGCCTGCGGCGTTCTCTTGCAGGCGTCTTATGACACTCCAGTCGACACATGGGACTTCGATCCTGGACAGGAAGGAAAAAGCCGACTGCGTTCTAGCCCATGGGATTGGCTGCGGAGCGATTAGCTCCGCTGCTTCATGACCAGTTGCGGCCAAATGAGGACTCTGTGGGTCTCAGGATTTCGATGCGCGGCCCCGCTTGCCCGATCGCTATTGCACGTGCATCAACGTAGCGCCGGGCTACGGCGCGCGTCTAATCGATTGCGTGGCAGACACCGCAGCGAGGCGACCAAGCTTTGGGAAACCGCAGGGACACAATCGGCTCTGACGCAGCCCACATTCGACTCCAGCATGCTCGCTGGAGAAAGCTTTTTATGAGAAGAACAAAAACCCCGGATATCGCGAGATATCCGGGGTTCGTATTTGGAGCGGGAAACGAGACTCGAACTCGCGACCTCAACCTTGGCAAGGTTGCGCTCTACCAACTGAGCTATTCCCGCGTGAAACTAATTGTACAGCTTGTCACTTCGTTGCGCTAGCCCCGCTATCGTTTCCGATGCGAGAAAAGCGCCTGCATATGGAGGCCTGGGCCGGAATTGAACCGGCGTACGCGGATTTGCAGTCCGCTGCATAACCACTCTACCACCAGGCCGAAACATCAAACCCAAGGCATCCTGCCTTGAAACAACGAGACCTCGGACAGGGGGCCTTGTCTACATCTGGAGCGGGAAACGAGACTCGAACTCGCGACCTCAACCTTGGCAAGGTTGCGCTCTACCAACTGAGCTATTCCCGCTTGGGAGGCGAAATTCTACAGCGAACAGGATAGCTGTCAACTGTTGCTTTCGATTTTTTTCGGCTTGTTGCTGATCGCCGCTTTTTCGTCCGCGCGCAGGCTTGGCCACGCCGCCTGCAGATACTGAAAACCGGACCACAACGTCAGCAGTGCAGCGATCGCCAATGTCCAATAGCCGGCACGGAAGATCGCATTGCCCAGCCAGATTTCATGCGTAGGCATCTGGCCGGGGGTGACCGAGTACAGCAGACAAAGCAGCGCGATCATCTGCGCAGTGGTCTTGATCTTGCCGATCGCTGCAACGCGCACCTTGGCGCGCTGGCCGATCTCTGCCATCCATTCACGCAATGCGGACACCGCGATCTCGCGGCCCACGATGACGGCCGCCCAGAATGCCATCCACGGCGTGGGGTGGCCCTGCACGATGAGGAACAACGCCACGGCGACCATCAACTTGTCGGCGACCGGATCGAGGAACGCGCCGAACGCGGAATACTGGTGATACCGCCGCGCGACCCAGCCATCCAGCCAGTCGGTGATGGCGGCCAGCGCGAACACACCGGCCGAGGCGAAGTTTGTCCAGGTGTATGGCAGGTAGAACACCACGACCAACACCGGGATCATCAGGATCCTCAGCAGTGTCAGCCACGTGGGGATGGTCAACTTCATTACGGACTCGACTCGCCTGCCGCATCGGGAAGCGCCAGCCCGTGCAGGTTAGCGTAGATTCGCGCGGCAAGTGCGGCATTGACCCCCTCCACCCGCGCAATCTCGGCTTCGCCGGCGGCCTTGAGACCGACCAAGCCGCCGAAATGCTTGAGCAGGCTCGCGCGGCGCCGCGGGCCGATACCGGGGATGTCCTCAAGCTTGCTGGTCATGCGCGCTTTTTGGCGGCGCCCACGATGGCCGGTGATTGCAAAGCGGTGCGCTTCGTCACGTACTTGCTGGATGAATTGCAGTGCCGGCGATGCCGCGCCTGGCCGCAGTTCGCGGCCGTCGGCCATGATTAGCGCCTCGTGACCTGCCCTGCGCTCCTCGCCCTTGGCCACGCCGACCAGCACGACGTTCTCCACACCCAGGTCGGCTAGCGCGGCCTGCGCCTGCGCCAGCTGGCCGGCACCGCCGTCGATCAGCAGCACGTCGGGGAGGACGCCGTTCTCTTCCACTGCACGCCGGAAGCGCCGTTCGATCGCCTGGCGCATCGCTGCGTAATCGTCGCCCGGGGTGATGCCGGAAATATTGAAGCGGCGATACTGGCCACGCACCGGGCCGCTGGCGTCGAACACGACGCATGACGCCACAGTGGCTTCGCCCATGGTGTGACTGATATCGAAGCACTCCACGCGCTTGACCTGCTCGGCCAGGCCCAGCATTTCGCGCAAGGCTTCGCTGCGTGCGTGCTGCGCGCTCTGGCTGGTCAGTTCGGTGACCAGGGTCAGCTGCGCATTGCGGGTGGCCAGCAGCAGGTAGCCTGCGCGTTCGCCGCGTACGTTCCACTTCAACGCCACCTTGTGCTCGGCGGCAGCGCTGAGCGCGGCTTCGATCAGTTCCGCCTCGGGGATTTCGCGATCCAGCAAGATCTCGCGCGGCGGCGCATGTTCGGCGTAATACTGCGACACAAAAGCCGCCAGGATTTCGTCGGCACTGTCTTCGCCGTTGGTCTTGGGAAAGAACGAGCGCGTGCCCAGATTGCGGCCGTCTCGGAAACTGAGCAGCAACACGCAGGCCTGGGTGGCCTGCGTGGCGCAGGCCAGCACATCCAGGTCGGCGGCACGGCCATCGACGTACTGGCGGTTCTGCATACCGCGCAGCGACGACAGCAGATCGCGCAGACGCGCGGCACGCTCGAATTCGAGTGCTTCGCTGGCCTGCTGCATCGACTGCATGATCTCTTCGCCGAGCTGATCGCTCTTGCCTTCCAGAAACATGGTCGCGCGGCGTACCGATTCGGCGTAATCGGGGGCGGCCACCAGATCCACGCACGGGCCGCTGCATCGGCCGATCTGGTATTGCAGGCACGGCCGCGAGCGGTTGCGGAACACGCTGTCTTCGCAACTGCGCAGCTTGAACAGCTTGTGCATCAGGCTCAGCGTTTCGCGCACGCCGGTCACGCCGGTGTACGGGCCGAAATAGCGCCCCTGCACCGCGCGCGGGCCGCGGTGCAACGCGATGCGCGGCCAGTCTTCGCGCGTGAGCAGTACATACGGGTAACTCTTGTCGTCGCGCAGCGACACGTTGTAGCGGGGCGACAGGGATTTGATCAGCTGGTTTTCCAGCAGCAACGCCTCGGCCTCGCTGCGGGTCACTGTGACGTCCATCCGCGCGACCTGCGACAGCATCGAGGTCAGCCGCGCATTCTTCGGCGTGCCGTTGAAATAGCTGCCCACGCGCTTGCGCAATGCGCCGGCCTTGCCGACGTAGAGCAACGTGTCGTCGGCCGCATACATGCGGTAAACGCCGGGTGCGGTGCTCAGTTGCGCAGCAAACGCTTTTCCATCGAAGTCGGCTTGGGGCCTTGCGCTCATTCGTCTATCGCAACATCGCTCAGTGCGCCGCTTGCAAGGTCGTAACGCAAGACGGCGTGGGCATCGGTTTCGGCAATCCAGACTGCGCCGGCAGCCACCGCCAACCCGGCCGGGCCGTGCAACCGGCGCGGCAGCTCGACCGTGGTGAGTTCGCCGCCACCCAGACGCAGGCAACGCAGCCGACCATTGCCGGTATCGGCAATCCACAGCATCGGCGAATCGGCGGCCAGCGCGATGGCCTGCGGGAACTGCAGGCGTGCGGTGCCGCGTGGCCCGTCTTCCTCACCGAACTGCCAGATGCCCTGCCCGCCTACCAAGGTCTGCACCAGATCGCCGCGTAGCTGCATGGTACGGATCGAGGAACCCAACCCATCGCAGACATAGGCGACCTGCTGCACGGCTGCCAACCCAGCGGGCTGGGCGAATGCCGCGAGGTGGCCGCTGCCGTCGCGGAGTTCGAGGGAGCCGGTACCGGCACGTGCGCTCAGTGCGGCGCGGCCCAGGTCGTAACTCCAGATACGGTTGTCGCCGGCCATGGCGATCAACACCTGGTTGTCGGCAATGGCCAGACCTTGCGGATAGTTCAAGGCAGACGCACCAGCGAACGCCAGCGGCCCCTCGACTGGCTCGCCGGAGCGACCGGTGCCGCACAAGGTGTCCACCTGCCCGTTGCGCAGGTTGATGCGACGCAATGCGTGATTGCCGGTGTCGGCGACGTACAGCTGATCGCGCTCCAGCGCCAAACCCTGCGGGCGACGGAAGGCCGCCTCGCCGGTACCGCCATCAATGAGGTCGGCGTTGCCGTGGCCGAATTGCCGCAGTACCCGACCGCCATGCGTGCATTCGAGCACTCGGTGGTGCCCGGTATCGGCGATGTACAGACGGTCTTCGGTCGCGGCCAGACCGGTCGGAAAGCGCAGCGCCAGGCGCGGCTCGGGTTCGCGTTCTGCGATGCCTTGCAGGTCGGCATCGGAGGGCGGCTGCTGGCCTTCGCACAACGCGGCCAGGGCCTTGTCCAGGTCACCGGTGACGCCCACCAGGCGCTGGCGCTCGCGGCCATAGGCATCTAGCAAGACCAGCGTGGGCCAGGATTCGATACCGAAGCGCCGCCAGGTTTCCCAGTCCTTGTCGAGCAGGATCGGCGCGCTGACGCCGTGCCCGCGCAGCTGCTTGAGCGAGCGTTGTGGCAGGCGCTCGCTATCGAACCGCGGCACCTGCACCACGATCACCTGCAGCCGCCCGGGGCTGCGTGCCTGCCACTGCGCAAGCTCGGCAAGACGCTCAGCGCACCACACCGAGCTGGCATTGACGAATGCCAGCACCAACGCGCGGCCGCGATGCTCCTGCAAGGTGGATGGCCTGGCATTGAGCCAGGTGGGAAATTCCGGCAATTCCTGGGTGAGCTGGGCGGTCATCGGGTAATTATGCCCAAGCGTGATTCGCCGCGGGTGAGTCTGGCGACCGTCTGTCGCGCCGCGGTATCGACCAGTTGCCAGACGTCCTCGAAATCCTTGCTGCCGCCGGTGTACGGATCCGGGATGTCGTCGCGCGCATCCACACCGGCCCAGGGCAGCCACAGCGCGAGCTTGTCGCGTGCCGCTGCCGGCGCCAGGCGCTGCAGATCGCGCAGGTTGTTGCCGTCGGCGCACAGCAACCAGTCGAAGTGTTCGAAATCCTCGTCGTGCACCTGCCGCGCGCGCAGGCCGGAGATATCCACGCCGTGGCCGCGCGCGCAACGGATGGCACGCGGGTCGGGCGGATCGCCTGCGTGCCAGTCGCCGGTACCGGCCGAATCGACCTCGATGCGGCGCGACAAGCGTGCCTCGTCCAGCCGTGCCCGCAGGGCGCCTTCGCCCATCGGTGAGCGGCAGATATTGCCCAGGCACACGATCAAGACCTTCATGCCGCTGCCACGCGCGCTTGCGCACGCGCCAGATCGTCCGGCGTATCGATTCCCGGCGGAAACTGTTCGGGCGTCAGCGCAACGGCTATGCGATGACCGGCTTCCATCGCGCGCAGCTGCTCCAGCGATTCGATGCGCTCCAGCAAGCCGGGCGGCATCGCCGCGAATTGCTGCAGAAACCCGGCGCGATAGGCATAGATGCCGATATGGCGCAGCCATTGGCCATCCTCGGGTAAACGGTCGCGCTGGCTGGCGAAGCTGTCGCGGTGCCAGGGAATCGGCGCGCGGCTGAAATACAGCGCCTGCCCGCCTGCGCTGCGCACCAGCTTGACCACATTGGGATCGAACAGGTCATGTGCGCTTTCCACCAGCGCGGCCAGCGTGGCCATTTCCGCGCCGGAGTGCAGCAGTAACTCGGCGACCGCGCGAATACCGGCCGCCGGCGCAAACGGTTCGTCGCCTTGCAGATTTACCACGCAGGTGTCGGTGTCCCAACCGGCGATACGCGCACATTCGGCCAGCCGATCGGTGCCGGAGACGTGTTCGCTGCCGGTCATCGCCACGTGCACGCCAGGCAAGCCATCGATTGCGTCGGCAATCCGCACGTCATCGGTTGCCACCCACACCTCGCGCGCGCCGGCCGACAATGCCCGCTCGGCCACGTGCTGAATCATCGGACGGTCGCCGATCAATTGCAGCGGCTTGCCCGGCAGGCGGGTGGATGCGTAACGCGCCGGAATGGCGACGACGAAATCGGCAGACTGTGTGTTGGTCATGTAGTCGCGTTCTCTGCAGCAAGGGTATTGGAGCGGCGGGATGGTCGAGCGTGTATCGCGCTCCTGCATCGGCGGCGTCGCGTGCCGATCGCGACACTGCGACGGATCGCTACGGCTGCAGCGGCACAGCATGGCGCCTGTGTCGTGTAGCGGCTGTCGCTGGCGCGGTTGCAAGAGGACGCTGCGGTCGTGGAGGCATCCGCGCGAAGCGGGCCTGCGGAGTGTCTCAGCAAGCTGATCGCGGCCCCAGCCCCGACCGGCATTGAGCTAGCCTCAAACACGACGTGCAACCCGCGCATGCATGATCAGCGCATGCATTCGCGACAAACCGCCACGATCAAACGCCCTGCCGGCTGGCCAATTTATCCAGCCGATCCAGCAGGCTCACCCAGAATGCAGCCGGCAACTCCGCCTTGAGCGGCACGCTGTACAGCCACTCATCGGCGAACGGCCGGCACTTCACCGCGTCCTTTTCGGTCATCAGCACCGGCAGGCGGCTGCCGAAACTGAAATCGGCGGCGCGATACACGTGATGATCGGGGAAGGCATGCGGCACGACGCCGATGCCACGCGCGCGCAACATGGCAAAAAAACGCTCCGGGTGCGCGATACCTGCCACCGCATGCACGCGCTGCCCGGCAAGCATGCTTAGCGGTTGCGCCCGCTTTCCGTCCATCGGCTGCACACTGTCGATGCTCAGGCGCATCTGCCATTCGCCGAAGCCGGCATCGTCCGTTGCCTGCGGCGGAGCGGCAGTAGCGCTGGCCTGCCCGAGGTTGACCACACGGAAATCGCAATCGCGCGCGCGCGCGGCCGGTTCGCGTAGCGGTCCGGCAGGCAGCAGGCGGCCATTGCCATAGCGGCGCTGTCCGTCGACCACTTCGATTTCCACATCGCGTGCCAGCCGGTAATGCTGCAACCCGTCATCGCAGACGATGATGTCGCAACCCGCCTCGACCAGTGCTCGCGCAGCCGCGACGCGATCGCGATCAACGCGCACGCGAGCACCAGTCTTCCAGGCGATTAACACCGGCTCGTCGCCGCCGAGTGCCACCGCCGTGTCTGCATCGACCCACCGCGCGGTGCCGGAGTCATCGCGGCCATAGCCGCGGCTGGCGACGCCAGGGGTCCAGCCGGCTTCCTGCAGCTTGGAGACCAACGCAATGGTCAGCGGTGTCTTACCGGTGCCACCGGCCGTGACGTTGCCGACCACGATCACCGGCACCGGCACGCCATGCCGCTTACGCCAGCCGCGGCGGTAGAGATCGCGCCGCAGCGCGATTGCAGCGCCGTAGATGGGTGCCAGCAGGCGCGCCGGTAGCGGGATCGGCGCATTGTCGTACCAGTAGCCCGGGGTGCGGGTGCCGCGCTTGCTCATGCCTGCCGTTCGCGAAATTGCATGCCGTGCAGATGCGAATACAGCCCGCCCTGCTCCAGCAACTCGCGATGTGTGCCGCGCTCGACGATGCGGCCCTGATCCATCACCAGCACCTGATCGGCATGCTCGATGGTGGACAGCCGGTGTGCGATCACCAGCGTGGTGCGGTCAGGCATCAGTTTGTGCAGGGCGTCCTGCACCAGTCGCTCCGACTCGTTGTCCAGCGCTGCGGTGGCTTCGTCCAGGATCAGGATCGGCGCATCCTTGAGCATTGCACGTGCAATCGCCAGGCGCTGCCGCTGCCCGCCGGACAACCGCCCGCCCTTGGTACCGACATGCGATTGCAGGCCTTCCGGCAGCTGCGCCACGAACTCCATGGCGTTGGCGCCAAGGATCGCACGCTCCAGTTGCCCAGCATCTGCAGTGCGCATTTCGCCGTAGGCCACGTTGTCGGCGATGCTGCCGTCGAACAGCATCACCTGCTGGCCGACCAGCGCGATCTGACGACGCAGGTCGGCCAACGAGTACGCCTGCACCGGGTGCCCGTCCAGCAGGATCTCGCCGGCCTCGGCTTCGTAAAAACGCGGAATCAGCTTGATCAGGCTGGATTTACCGCTACCGGAGCGGCCAACGATCGCTGTCACCGTACCGGGCTGCGCGACAAAGCTGACATCGGCCAGCGCCGGATTCATCTGCCCCGGGTAGCGCGCGGTGACATCGCGGAACTCGATCAAACCCTTCGCACGCGTCAACGGCAATGCGCCCTGATCCGGCTCGTCCGGGCTATCGAGCACCGAGAACAGGCGCTCGGCCGACGCCAGGCCGCGCTGCACCATGTTCTGCACATTGGTGAGCTGCTTGAGGCCCGGGATGATCGTCAGCATCGAGGTCATCAACACCACGAAGTCGCCAGCAGTCAGGCGCCCGGCCAAGGCCTGCGCACCTGCCACGAACAGCAGTGCCGACAGCCCGATCGCACCGATCATCTGCACGGTGGCTGTGGAAATGCCGCGGGTGGATTCCACCTTCATCGCCAGCCGCAGATTGCGATCGGCCAGCGCGCCATAGCGCTCCATCTCGGTCTGTTGGGCACCGTAGATCTTGACCTCCTGGTGGCTGGACAAGGTCTGGTCGGCGGCCTGCAACAGATGCGCGCCGCTCTCCTGGATGCTGTGACTGATGCGCCGATACCGCCGCGCCACCTTGTCCATCACCCAGGCCAGCACCGGCGCCAGCACCACGATGGTGAGCGTGACCTGCCAGCTATGCCACAGCATCAGCGCCAGGGCGCCGATGACCTGCAGCGACTGCTGGATCATCACCTTGACCGCATCCACCGCCGCCTGTGCGACCTGGTCGGAGTCCGAGCCCAGGCGGATCAGCATTGACGGCACCGGCTCGGAATCGAAGCGCGAACCCGGCAGACGCAGATACTTGGACATCACCTTGACGCGCAAATCGCGCGCAATGCTGCGTGCGGATTTGCCCATCGCCATGTCGGTGATATAGCCGGCAACGCCGCGCACCACGAACAGCAGGATGATCTGCACCGGCAGCCAGCGGCTGACCTCCGGGTTCTTGTAGATGAAGGTTTCGTCGGTGATCGGCTTCATCAATGCCAGAAAACCGGTAGTGCCTGCCGCTTCGACCAACGCGGCAATCAGCGCGGCGATCAACAACAGCCGATAGGGCTTGGCGAAGGCCAGCAGGCGACGGTACGTGCGCCAGGACGACACTGGCGCCGGGCGGTCGTTGGTGGTGGTCACTGGCGGGTTCCGTTCTTGCTTGTCTTGCCGGCAGTGCCGGTCTGGGGCGCCGTCGCGATGGCGATGCGCCGGAAGCCGAGTTGGCCCAGCGCATCCTGCGCGGTGACAACGGCCTGATACGGCGTGCGCGCATCTGCGCGCATCAGTACCGTCTGCTCGCGGTCGCCGCCGGCGATCTGGGCGATGGTCTGCTTCAGCGACTCCACGTCCGCGCGCAGCACTTCCTGGTCGTTGATGAAGTAATGCCCATCGGCATTGACCAGGACGCTGAGCGAGCGCGGCGGCGCGCTGGTGTTCTGGTCGCTGGCGGTCGGCAATTGCAGCTGCAACGTGGAGCGTGCGTCGAAGGTCGTGGTCACCACGAAGAAGATGATGAGGACGAGAATGACGTCAATCAATGGCACCAGGTCGATATGCGGCTCGTCCTGGCTTCGGTCGCTGCCGATGCGCATCCGTCAGCCCTTTGCCATGACAGGCTTGCTGCCCGCCACCGCAGGCGCTGCGGCCACAGGAGTTCCGCGGCCATCCATGGTGTCCAGCAACAGCGTGGCTTCCTGCTCCATCTCGATGATGTAGCCGGCGATGCGCCCCTTGAAGAAGCGATGCGCCATCAGCGCAGGCACGGCGATGATCATGCCGGTAGCGGTACACACTAGCGCCTTGCCGATGCCACCGGCCAGCTGGTTCACATCGCCCACGCCGTGATCGAGGATGCCCAGGAACATCTGAATCATGCCGACGACCGTACCGAGCAGCCCCAACAGCGGGCCGGCCGACGCAATGGTGCCCAGCGCGTTCAGATAGCGCTCCATGCGATGCACCACGTGGCGACCGGTGTCCTCGATGCGTTCGCGGATCAGATCGCGCGGACGGCCGCGCACATCCAGTGCCGCCGCCAGCAGCGCACCCAGTGGCGAATTACGCCGCAGCGACTCGATATGAGTGGGATCCAGCTTGCCGCGTGCAGCCCAGTTACGGACTTCCTCGCCCAGCCCCGGGGGCGTCACCTCGTTGCGGCGCAGGGTCCACAGACGTTCCAGCACGATCGCCAGGGCGATCACACCCAGCAACAGCAACGGCACCATCGGCCAACCGCCCGCCTTGACCAGCTCCAACACGATTCGATTCCTCCGGCAACGCGGCCGCCTATTCGCTGGCCGATAGGATAGCAGTCGACCGCCGTCGTTCCGCAGCATCCCACAGACGCGGCTGCCAACGTCGTCGCTCGCGGACCTGCAGGCCATCCGCGCCCAGCCATACCCTGATCGCACCGGATCGTGCAGTGTCGAGCAGTTCGGCGCCACTGCCCTGCCAGCGCTGGACCACCTGCGCGCGGGGATGGCCAAATCGGTTGCCATGCCCGGAAGACACCAGTGCCAGCCGCGCGCCCGTCGCGGCAATGAAGCCCACGTGCGAGCCATCTGCGCTGCCGTGGTGGGGCACCACGACGACCTCGGCGCGCAGCCCTGCCAACTGCTCGCGCATCAAGCGATGCTCGATGAGTTCGTCGATATCGCCTGGCAATAACGCGCTGGCATGCCGTGTCTCGACCCGCAGCACACAACTGGATTGATTGCGCAGGTATGGAAAATCCGCACCTGGATGCAGAAAGCGGAAGCGTACGCCGTCCCACTCCCATTGTTGCCCGGCCTGGCACCGCGTGCTCACGTCCAGGGGCGCGCCCGGTGGGGCAGCCGTCATAGCGACCGGCAGTCCTTCACGCACTGCCGCGTAGCCGCCGGCATGGTCGGCATCGGCATGACTGAGCACCAGTGCATCTAGATGACGTACTCCGAGCGCGCGCAGAGCGGGCAGCACCACGCGTTCACCGGCATCGAAGCCATCGCGCACTGCGGGGCCGGTATCGAACAGCAGCGCGTGCCGTTGCGTGCGCACCAGCACGGCCAGACCCTGGCCCACATCCAGTACCTGCAGGTCGGCTTCGCCAGCGCCGGGCAAGGTGCGATCCGGCCACAAAAGCGGCAGCCAGAGCAGCATCGCCACGGCCTTGCCTGGGGTGCCTCGCGGTAGCAGTAGCCAGAACGCGCCCAGCAATGCTGCAATCAGTGCAATCCCGTCGGATTCGGGAACCCACCACAAGGCCACCGTGGTCTGCCCAAGCCAGACGAACACTGGCCAGGTCAGCTCGAAGCACCAGCCGGCCAGTTGCCATGCCCAGACGCCTGCCCCGGCATGCAGCGCTTCAAGCGCCGTCCCTAGCAGACAGAGCGGCACGACGACGAAAGTCCACCAGGGAATGGCAACAAGATTGGCCAGCGGCCCCACCAGCGATGCCTGCCCGAACAAACTGACGGTCAGCGGCAGCAAGCCCACGGTGGCAACCATCTGTGCGGACAGGAACCCACGCAGAATGCTCCGGTCATCCGTGGGCAGGCACCACACCAGCCAGGCGACGCCGGCAAAACTGAGCCAGAAGCCTGCCACCAGCACGCTCAACGGATCCCACGCCAGCACTGCAAGCAATGCCAGCGCGAGCACTTGCGCGGTTGTGGCACGTCGCCGCGCGACCCGTGCCAGCGCGACGACGGCAATCATCAGCACGGTGCGTACCGTGGGAAGCGCTAATCCTGCCAACACCGCGTACGCAGCTGCACCAAGCAGCGCGGCAATGGCCGCGGCGTGTAGGCGCGGCATCACCAGGCCCAGACCCGGCTGCCATCGCCACACGCCGGCCACCGCCAACGCAAAGAACGCGGCAACCAGACCGACATGAAATCCGGAGATGGCAATCAGATGGCTCAGCCCGGTCGCGCGCAGGGTCGCCCAAGCCGCATCGTCCGGCCCGCGCGTGTCGCCCAATGCAAGCGCGCGCAGGTAAGGTGCCGAAGCGCCGGTGACCTGTTCGGCAATCCGCAGCGACATCCGGTCGCGCCAGGCATCTACGCCACGCGGCGCAGCAACCTCGCGGGTAGCACCAAGGTCACGCACATAGCCGGTTGCCGCAATACGCTGCGCCAGCGCCTGACGTTCTGCATCGAACCCACCCGGGTTACGGAGACCCCGCGGTGCGCGCAGCTTGAGCGGCAATTGCCAATGTGCCCCGGCCCGCAGCGTGGCACGCGGCCCGATCTGCTCGGCGCCAAACGGGTCGTACCACGCCAATTGCAGCAGTTTGCCGCGCAGAGCTGCCGGCTGCGTCCGGTCTAGATCGACGCGTAACTGAAAACGCGTACGTCGTTGCTCGGACACTGGCAGCCCGACAATGCGGCCACGCACGCTGATCTCGCCCGCTTCGTCACGCGGCAGCAATTGCGACTGCAATGTGCCCGCCACCTGCCAGCCAGTCATCCCAAAGCCCACCGCGGTGGTTGCAAGCCCCAGCATCCACACGGCGCGCCACGGACGCAGCCACAGGGTAAGCGCGATGCCCATCACGCCCGCGAACAGGCAGGCGGCATACAGCGCTGGCGGCAGGAGTACCGGCGACCATGCACACACGACCACGCCCAGCAGCAACGCGACGGCGACCGGCACTGCCGACGAAAGGCGCGGCAATGGCGTTGCGTGGTCTGACACTTCCATGGTGCAGCTCACTTCTGATCATCCTGATCCAGAAGCAACGCTAAGCCAACAGGTGCGTTGGCAACAGCGGCGATCTGCGCGCCAGACAGTCAGAAGAGACCGGATCTGCTGTAGCGCGCTGCCGACATGGCGCTATTCGTGCGCAGGTAAAAAAACGGTGAGGCGTGTACACGGCAGAGACCGGCAGGGATGAATTTCACGGTCTGACCGACCGACGCCGCGCATACGTTCAGCTGAGCGAGCAAAGTAAGAGCGCGTAGCTCCGTGAGCATGGTCGACGCGAAGCTCCTAAGGCGCCCGGCAGGTCATATGACCTTGCATTCGCCTCGATTTCATTAGCAACGGGCTATGTTCGAAGCTGTTTTTTAGGAGTTCCCCCACATGCGTAAAGGCATTGCACTGATTGTCGGCGTGACCGGCATCTCCGGCTACAACCTGGCCAACGTGCTGGTGGCCGACGGCTGGACCGTTTACGGCCTGGCGCGCCGCCCGCTGCAACACGACGGCGTCATTCCTGTCGCCGCCGATCTGCTGGACGCCGCCAGCACCGACAACGCGCTGCGCGGTCTGCCGATCACCCACGTATTTTTCTGCACCTGGACGCGTCGCGACACCGAACGCGAGAACGTCGAGGCCAATGGCGCAATGATGCGGCACCTGTGCGATGCGTTGAGCGACGCACCGCTGCAGCACATGGCATTGGTGACCGGCACCAAGCATTATCTGGGCGCGTTCGAAAACTACGGTAGCGGCAAGGCCGAAACGCCGTTCCGCGAAAGCGAACCGCGCCAGCCGGGCGAAAACTTTTACTACACGCTCGAAGACCTGCTGTTCGCACACGCCGAGCGGCATGGCTTCGGGTGGAGCGTGCATCGCTCGCACACCATGATCGGCATGGCCAATGGCAGCAATGCAATGAACATGGGCGTGACGCTGGCCATCTACGCCTCGCTGTGCAAACACACCGGGCAGCCTTTCGTGTTCCCGGGCTCGCAGGCGCAGTGGAACAGCCTTACCGACCTGACCGACGCCGGCCTGCTTGGCCGCCAGCTGGCCTGGGCAGGTCTCAGCCCGGCAGCGCGCAACCAGGCCTTCAACACCGTCAATGGCGATGTATTTCGCTGGCGCTGGATGTGGGGCGAGATCGCGAAGTTCTTCGAACTCGATCCAGCGCCCTGCCCCGACACGCCGCAGCCATTGGAAGCGCGCTTGACCGAGACCGCACCGGCGCTGTGGGCCGAGCTGGCTGCGCAGCACAATCTGGTCGAATCGGACGTCAATCGTCTGGCCTCGTGGTGGCACACCGATGCCGACCTGGGCCGCGAGATCGAGTGCGTGAACGACATGACCAAGAGCCGTGAGTTGGGCTTTTTGGACTTCTACGACAGCCGCGCCTCGTTCTTCGAGCTGTTTACCCGCTTGCGGGCACTACGCATCATCCCCTGATCGATGCCACGGCATCGCTGCAGGTCGCAATGGCCTGCAGCGGTGTGAATATCATGGAACCCAGGACTTTAGGTCAGCGAATAACCCGCCGATCTCACCACCAAGTGGGCGCACCCTCTCGGTGCGGCATGTACTACTCGCGCACCCCGGTTCAAAGCGCGCGCCGTCTACACCAGCTGAAAATTGCTCGCTACGGGTTGCTAGCCGCTCCTGGAGCTACGCTCTGACGCACCCAGACGGCCGTGCTGCGGAACCCGCACGTAGCGATCTGTCGTGAAAGACGCGTCCGCCTGTAGTCTGCGACGCGACCGAAACCCGATCGCGTCGCCAGCACTTACACTGCCGAAGGTGCCAGTTCGCGCAGCTTGCCTTGATGCAGCTCCAGTACGCGATCCAGGCGACGCGCCAGGCTACGGTCATGGGTGACCAACACCAGGCTGGTGCGCTGCGCGCGGTTGAGTTCCAGCATCAGCTCGAACACGGTGCCAGCGGTCTTGTCGTCGAGATTACCGGTGGGCTCATCGCCCAGCACGCATCCCGGCTTGTTCACCAACGCACGCGCCACCGCACAGCGCTGACGCTCGCCGCCCGACAACTCGCTGGGCTTGTGCTCGATGCGGTGTCCAAGGCCAACCGATTCCAGCAGCTGCAACGCCTGCCCGCGCGCTACCGAGACATCTTTGCCCGACAACAACACAGGCATCATCACGTTCTCAAGCGCGGTGAACTCCGGCAGCAGGTGATGAAACTGATAAACGAAGCCGAGCGCCTGGTTGCGCAACTTGCCGCGCTGACCATCGGAAAGCGCCGACATCCGCTCACCGGCTACATACACCTCACCCGCGGTCGGAATATCCAGGCCGCCCAGCAGATGCAACAACGTGCTTTTGCCTGCGCCCGATGCGCCGACGATCGCCACGGTTTCGCCGGTTGCCACCGACAGGTCCAGACCATCGAATACCGGCGTGCGCATCTTGCCTTCGGCATAGGTCTTGCCCAGACCCTCGGCCCGAATCACTGTCTCTGCTTGGTTTGGCTTTTGCACGACCGATTCCCGATGCCCGTGTCCCGATTTCAGGGTCTCATTCATAACGCAGCGCCTCCGCCGGCTGGGTACGCGAGGCGCGCCACGCCGGGTACAAGGTCGCCAGAAAACTCATCACCAATGCCACCACGGTGATCACCACCACATCCTGGGTCTGCATGTCGGTGGGCAGGCCGGTGATGTAGTACACGTCTTCCGGAAGCAGTTTGACGCTGAAAATCGTCTCAATCAGGCCGAGGATGCGCTCCAGGTTGAGCGTCAGCACGATGCCGCCGATCACCCCCATGATCGTGCCCATGAAGCCGATCAGCGAGCCCTGCACCATGAAGACCTGCATCACTCCGCCAGGCGACAAGCCCAGCGTGCGCAGGATCGCGATGTCGGCCTGCTTGTCGGTGACCAGCATCACCTGCGAAGACACCAGATTGAACGCGCCCATCGCCACGATCAGCGATAGCAGGATGCCCATCACGGTCTTTTCCATCTTCAGCGAGTGATAGAGATTGGCGTTCTCCTGGGTCCAGTCGCTCACCCGATACGGGCCGTGCAACTTCAGCGCCAGATCGCGCGCGACGTTCCAGGCTTGATCCATGTCGTGCAGCCGCAGACGCACGCCGGTCACGCCATCCATCCGCAAGACCCGCGCAAGGTCCTGCATGTTGACCACAGCCAGGCCGCGATCGATCTCGTTGTAGCCGGCTTCGAAAATCCCGCTGACGGTGAAGCGCTTGAGCCGCGGCATCGCGCCCAACGGCGTGGCCTGGGTATCGCTGAGCAACACGACGACGCTGTCGCCTACATCCACGCCCAGCCAGAGCGCCAGCTCCTTGCCGATGACGATGTTGTAGGAGCCCGGCGTCAGGCTGTCGACCGAGCCCTGCTGCATCTTTTTGGCCAGTACCGACACCTTGTTCTCTTCGGCCGGAACGATGCCACGCACGATGGCCGGCTGCTTGCGCGGGCCCTGCAGCAGCGATTCGGTTTCGATATAGGGTGCAGCGCCGGCAACACGCGGGTCCGCCATGGCGACCTCGACCGCATGCTGCCAGTCGCGCATCGGCGCACCTTCGGCGCTGACGGTGGCGTGCGCGGCCATCTGCAATAGACGGTCGCGGATTTCCTTCTGAAAACCGCTCATGACCGCCAGCGTGGTGATCAACACGGTGACGCCCAGGGCGATGCCGAGGATCGATGCCATCGAGATAAAGGAGATGAAGCCATTGCGCCGCTTGGCACGCAGGTAGCGCAAGCCGATGGCAACCGGGATAGGTTTGAACATGCGGTTCAACCAGGAAAGGGACGCTATGGTGCCACTTGCGGGCGCCCGGACGAAATCGCGTGTGCCTGAGCGGCCAGACGCAGTTCACGTCGTTGCATTGCAGGCAGGGTATCCGGCCAGAAATGCAGGCGTTCGCGACGTGCATCCAGCCTCGTCCACGACACCACCGCAATCGGCCCGCGCCAGACAACCTGCAGATTTTGCACCTGCGCGCCGTCAATGCTGGCGGGGCTATCGCCCCAGGACACAACCAGTTGTCGCGGCGGCGAACGCAACAACAGCCAGAGCGCTCTCCCGAGCGAGGCCGGCACAACGACAGACAGCATGACCGCCAACCAAGCCGGTACGCCGCTGCCCCAGATGGCACACAGCGCCAGCACCGCGAGAACGCTCAGTGCGCAAACAAGCCAGCGCGAAGGTCGCCACTCAAGCCGGCAAGGCGCGGATATCGGCGATGAGTGCAGCGTTGGCGACATCCGGGCAAGCCTCGTAACCCATAAACCAGCGCCACAACTTATCGTCTTCGCAATCCAGCAGCTGTAGGAAAACCGCGCGCTCTCCCTCGGAAGCGTGCGCCCAGCGTTGGTCCAGGAAGCGCCCGAACAGCTGATCCAGTTCGCGCATGCCGCGCCGGCAACGCCAGCGCAGCTTTTTCAACAAGGTTTCTTCGTCCATCCCTTTCTCCACCCCGCCCTGCGGCGGGAGCGAAAACGACAGCGGCACCTGACCATCAGGCCGGTGCCGCTGCGAACCACATCCCGCCAAGGCGAGACCTCAGTGCCTTGCGATCAGGCGCGACGCGCCATCATCAACTTCTTGATCTCGGCGATCGCCAGCGCCGGATTCAGGCCCTTCGGGCAGGTCCGTGCGCAGTTCATGATGGTGTGGCAGCGATACAACTTGAACGGGTCTTCCAGATCGTCCAGGCGCGCACCGGTGTCCTCATCGCGCGAGTCGATGATCCAGCGGTACGCCTGCAGCAGGATGGCCGGACCCAGATAACGCTCGCCATTCCACCAGTAGCTCGGGCAGCTGGTCGAGCAGCACGCGCACAGGATGCATTCGTACAACCCATCGAGCTTGCGGCGGTCTTCCGGCGACTGCAGGCGTTCGCGATCCGGCGGCGGCGGCGTCTGGGTGCGGATCCACGGCTTGATCGACGCGTACTGCGCATAGAAGTGGGTCAGATCGGGGACCAGATCCTTGATCACATCCATGTGCGGCAACGGATAGATCGGCACCTCGGACTTGCCGCAGGCATCGATCGCTTTGGTGCAGGCCAGGGTATTGGTGCCGTCGATATTCATCGCGCACGAGCCGCAGATGCCCTCACGGCACGAACGACGGAACGCCAACGTCGGGTCGATCTCGTTCTTGATCTTGATCAGCGCGTCCAAGACCATCGGGCCGCACTTGTCGAGATCGATCTCATAGCTGTCGGTGCGCGGGTTGGCGTCGCCATCCGGATCCCAGCGGTAGACCTTGAAGGTGCGCGTGTTCTTGGCGCCCTGCGCAGGGTAATGCTTACCCTTGCCGATCTTTGAATTCTTGGGGAGGGTGAACTCTGCCATAGCTGCTCTCGTTGGCTCAGGCGATGCGCGGTGCGAACGACAGCCGCACCGTGCGCATGAAGGTAAAGACGATGGATCCCGCCACCGAAGCGGCGGTGCGGCGACCGGCGTGGTGCCGGTGCTGCCCCTGCGTGATGAAACGCCCCAACCGCTGCAAGCGATTGCCGCTGTGCCGGGACAACCCGGCGACCGGGCTCAATGCAGCGAGGGCGCGTTGCATCCGCATCGATCAGTAAACGCGCGGCTTCGGCGGGACGACGTCCACGTCCTTGCTCAGCGTGTACATGTGCACCGGACGATATTCGAACTCGCACTTGCCCTTGTCGTCGACGGTGACTAGCGTGTGTTTCTGCCAATTGACGTCGTCGCGGTCCGGGAAGTCTTCGTGCGAATGCGCGCCACGGCTTTCCTTTCGCTGCTCGGCCGAATTGATCGTCGCCACCGCGTTGAGCAGCAGGTTGTTCAATTCGTACGTCTCGATCAGATCCGAGTTCCAGACCAGCGAGCGGTCGGACACCTTGACGTCTTCGAAAGTAGCGAAGATCTCGGCCATCTTGTCCACGCCTTCCTTGAGCGTCTTGCTGGTACGGAACACCGCAGCGTCGGACTGCATGGTGCGCTGCATGTTGTCGCGAATCACCGAGGTCGGCGTAGAGCTGTTGGCGTAGCGTAACTTGTCCAGCAGACCGAGCGCCTTGTCGCAGGCATCCGACGGCAACGTCTTGTGCGGCTGGTTCGGCTTGACCGTTTCGGCGCAGCGGTTTGCCACCGCACGGCCGAACACCACCAGATCCAGCAACGAGTTGGAACCCAGACGGTTGGCACCATGCACCGACACGCAGGCGGCTTCGCCGATCGCGTACAGACCGGGAACAACCGCATCCGGGTCGTCGCCCTGCTTGCGCACGACTTCGCCGTAGAAATTGGTCGGAATGCCGCCCATGTTGTAGTGCACGGTCGGCAGTACCGGAATCGGCTGCTTGGTCACGTCCACACCGGCAAAGATGTGGGCGCTTTCGGCGATGCCGGGAAGCTTTTCATTGATGACTTCCGGGCCGAGGTGGGTCAGGTCGAGCAGGATGTGATCCTTGTGCTCGCCGACGCCGCGGCCTTCGCGAATTTCCACGGTCATCGAACGCGAGACAACGTCGCGCGAGGCCAGATCCTTGTAATGCGGTGCATAGCGCTCCATGAAGCGCTCGCCGTTGCTGTTGCGCAGAATGCCACCTTCGCCGCGCACGCCTTCGGTGATCAGGCAGCCCGCACCGTAGATACCGGTCGGGTGGAACTGCACGAACTCCATGTCCTGCACCGGCAAGCCGGCACGCATCACCAGGCCGCCGCCGTCACCGGTACATGTATGAGCGGAGGTAGCACTGAAGTAGGCGCGGCCGTAGCCGCCGGTGGCCAGCACTACGCCGTGGGCGCGGAACAGATGCAACGAGCCTTCAGCCATGTCCAGCGCAAGCACGCCACGGCAGACACCTTCTTCGTCGAAGATCAGGTCCAGCGCGAAGTACTCGATCATGAAGCGCGCGTTATGCGCCAGCGACTGCTGATACAGCGTATGCAGCATGGCGTGGCCGGTACGGTCGGCTGCCGCGCAGGTGCGCTGCGCCGACGGGCCTTCGCCGTACTTGGTGGTCATGCCACCGAACGGGCGCTGATAGATCTTGCCCTCTTCGGTACGCGAGAACGGCACGCCGTAGTGTTCCAGCTCGATGATGGCCGGAATCGCTTCGCGACACATGTACTCGATCGCGTCCTGGTCGCCCAGCCAATCCGAGCCCTTGATGGTGTCGTAGAAGTGATAACGCCAATCGTCTTCGCCCATGTTGCCGAGCGCGGCGGAAATGCCGCCCTGCGCCGCCACGGTGTGCGACCGGGTCGGGAAGACCTTGGTCAGGCACACCGTCTGCAGGCCTTTCTGGGCCAAGCCGAACGTGGCACGCAGGCCGGCGCCGCCGGCACCCACCACGACCATGTCGTACTTGTGTTCTGTAATTTTGTAAGCGGACATCGAATTATGGATTCCTGTTTGGTCGCTGACGGCTCAGCTCATGCCCAGCGCGATACGCGCCACGGCAAAGACGCTGACGATGGCGCCCAGTACGGCGACAAAGCGCACGATGGTCTGCGCCGCAAGTGCGAGCAGCGAGTTGTGCACGTAATCTTCTAGCACCACCTGCATGCCGAGCTGCGCATGCCAGAAAGATGCGATGAGGAAGCCGACCAGCAGAATCGCGTTCCATGGTTTGGCCACTGCCGCGCTTGCGGCAGCGTGATCTGCACCGATCAAGCTCAGCACGAAGATCAGGAACCAGATCGACAGGGGCACCAATGCGGTGGCGGTCAGGCGCTGAACCACGAAATGTTCCGTGCCGGTTTTAGCGGCACCCAAACCACGCACATTTTTCAGAGGGGTACGGTAGCGGCTCATACGGCACCTCCAGACAACAAGACGTAGGCCCAGATGGCAGCCGTCAATACCAGGCTCAGCACGACCGACAGCCAGCCCAGACTGACGAACGAGCGCACGGCGTATCCTTGGCCGAAGTCCTGCATGATGTGGCGCAAACCGCCGAACAGGTGGAAGGCAAAACACCAGGTCCAGCCGAACAGAAACACCTGTCCGTACCAGGCGGCGGCATGTTGGCGGAGGCAGTCCCAATGCTCGGGGCCAAGCATCAAGGTCAGCAAGGCGGCAGCAATTGCCAGGGCGCCGAACGACAAAACAATGCCGGTGGCTCGATTGAGAATCGAGGTCACCATCTGGATCTGCCAGCGGTAGACCTGCAGATGCGGGGAAAGAGGACGTTCGCGGATCGCCATTCGCTGGGCTCGTTATCTCGGCTGGGCGGCACTAGGCCGCTGTGGCTAAAAGCTGCTCAAAAATCGATGCAGCGTCCATTTTTTTCCCAGTCGCCGTAGCGCGTTGGCTCAGGGCCGTCGCGCCCACCGATCTCTTTGGGCAGTGGCTTCTTCTCGGGAATGTGCTCCTGAGGGGAAGACTGCGTCTCGGAATCCTGCGATGGCGTGGGGGTTGGATGGCCTATCATAGTGGTCTCACAACATTGCGATTTTAGTCCTCCCCTTCCATGGCTGACAACCTGAATCTTATTCCACAGGGTTTTGGATCCCTGCACGACATGCAGTACGTCCGATTGGTCGGCACGGATGCAGTGGCGTTCGCGCATGCACAATTTGCCAACGACGTTCAGGCGCTGGAGATCGGGCAGTGGCAGTGGAATGCGTGGCTGACGGCGAAGGGGCGCGTGATCGCCATCTTCGCACTCCTGCGTGAGGACGACACCCAGGTGCTGATGCTGTTGCCGGATGGCAAGGCTGATGAGATCGCCGCACAGCTCGGCCGGTTTGTGTTCCGGCGCAAGCTGAAAATCAACGCTACCAGGCTTTCCGCGTATGGCGGCTTCCAGGCGCCTGATCTTGCGAAGGGGGCGCATGCCGATATCGGAACGCAGCGTATTGCGCTGGATATGGGAAGTGCTGCTGTACCGCGCACTCTCTTAATCTTCAGCGCAGACGCATTGGCAGCGCCTATCGAATTGCCCAACATGGACGCGCAATGGCGCCGTGCGGATCTGCACCTCGGCCTGGTCCGCCTGCCGGATGCGCAGCGCGAGCAGTGGACCCCGCAGCAACTAGCGCTGGACCGCTTGCAAGCTTTCAGCGTCAAAAAGGGCTGCTACCCGGGCCAGGAAATCGTGGCGCGCACGCACTTCCTGGGCAAGGCCAAGCGCGCATTGCAGCTGCTGGAGACCGAAGCTGCGGTCCAGGCTGGCGATAGCGTCGAACTGGATGGCGCCGCCATCGGCACGGTGGTCAGCGTTGCCGGCGATCTGGCGCTAGCGGTGTTGCCATTGGAACTGACGGTGGACGCCAGCAAACTGCAAGCCGGCACGCACGCCGCACGCCGGCTTGCCATCGCTCCCGGGTTGGAGCGTTAAGCCGGTTCCAGGCGCTGCCCGGTTGCCGGGTCGAAGAAATGCAAGGCATCGCTGCGCAATGCCAGGCGTAACGGCTGGCCCACCGCCGGCAGTGCCTGCGGGGCCACGCGGATCACCAGCGGCTGGTCACCGCGATCAAGGTTGAGGAAGATCTCGTTGCCGACCGGCTCGATGACCTCCACCTGCGCATCGAAGCCCAGCCGCGCATCGCCGGACGGCTGCAGATGCTCCGGGCGCACGCCGACGATCACGTCCTGGCCGAACCAGCGGCGATCGACCCGTGCGGCGCCCAACGGTACCCGCCACCCATCGGCCATCACCAGATGCAGGCCGTCCTGCTCGTCCAGCCGCCCCTGCAACACATTCATCGCCGGGCTGCCCAGGAAGCCAGCCACGAACAGATTGGCCGGACGGTCGTATAGCGCCATCGGGCTGTCGATCTGCTGGATCACGCCATCCTTGAGCACCACGATGCGCTGACCGAGGGTCATCGCCTCGACCTGATCGTGGGTGACATAGATCATGGTGGTACCGAGCTTGCGATGCAGCTGTGCGATCTCGGTACGCACGCTGTGGCGCAACTTGGCATCCAGGTTAGACAGTGGTTCGTCGAGCAGGAACACCGACGATTCGCGCACCATCGCCCGCCCGAGCGCCACACGCTGACGCTGGCCGCCGGACATCGCCTTGGGCAACTTGTCGAGCATCGGGGTCAGGCCCAGCAACTCGGCGGCGTTGTTGACGCGCTCGGCGATGACCTGCTTCGGGTGACCGCGCAACTTGAGCCCAAACGCCAGATTTTCTGCCACGGTCATATGCGGGTACAGCGCGTAGCTCTGGAACACCATGGCGATGTCGCGATCCTTCGGCGCCACGTCGTTGACCACGCGCTCGCCGATCTTGAGCGTGCCGGCGCTGATGTCTTCGAGACCGGCGATCATGCGTAGCAAGGTCGACTTGCCGCAACCAGACGGCCCGACCAGCACCATCAGTTCGCCATCGGCCACCTCGAAACTTGCGCCCTGCACCGCCACCTGGCCATTTTCATAGACCTTGCGGACACCTTCCAACTGCACTTTCGCCATCGTTCGGCCTCAACATTTTGTATGCGCCCTGCCTTCGGCCCTCCCGACGGCAATGACGACCGACCCGTTTGCGAGGAAATTCCCTGCAAACGAATGCATTGGTTTATTCTGACATGTAATCGTTTTCACATGGCAACATCGATCTCGGGAGGGACCATGCCGCTACCAACCCACGCCGCTGTTTCCGGCAACGTTACCTGTATCGCGCCGGTGGCCATGCCGCCACGCATGTGCAGGTATGCCGCCCAGGCGCTAACCGCTGGCCACCAGTTGCTGCAACAATCGGGGATTGGGCGTCAGCGTCCATGCACCGCTGCGCGCACGCAAGTGTCGCTCAGGAACAGCCGTACCGACCGCCGGGTGTCCGGCGCCTTTCCGCGAAGCCGCTGATAACGATGTCCCCTGAATCTGAAACTCGGTCCATGCACAACACCCTGATCCTGTTCGGCGCCACCGGCGACCTCGCCCAGCGCTATCTGTTTCCCTCCTTGTTGCGCCTGTTCGTCGACGGCCTGCTGCCGGAGGACTTCCGTATCCGTGCGTTGGCCCTGTCACCGCACGATACCGAGGCCTTCCGTGAAGTGCTGCGACCGCGTCTGACCGAAGCACTGCCGATTGCCACCCCGGAGCAGATCCAGACGCTGCTGCAGCGCGTGGACTACCGCTCGGTGGACCTGCGCAATGCCGAGTCGGTGGCCGATGCGGTCCGCGAGCTTGCGAGCCGCCAGATTGTCAGCTACTTGGCGATTCCGCCGGGGCTGTACATCAGCACCTGCCAGGGTCTGGCCCTGGGCGGCGCCCTGGCCGCGCCACACCGGCTGATGCTGGAAAAGCCGATCGGCCACGACTCGGACAGTGCTCGCGAGATCCTGCAGTCAATCGGCGCGCTGATCGACGAAGACCGCGTGTTCCGCCTGGACCATTACCTTGGCAAGGCAGCGGTGCAGAACCTGATCGCGTTGCGCTTCGGCAACACCCTGCTCGAGGCGGTCTGGAACCGTACCTACATCGAGTCGGTGCAGATCCTGGTCGCCGAAAGCGAAGGCGTGGATGGGCGCGATGCCTACTACGCCCGCTCCGGCGCGCTGCGCGACATGGTGCAGAGCCATATCCTGCAGCTGCTGTGCCTGGTGGCGATGGAGCCGCCGGCGTCGCTGGAAGCCGACCGCATCCGCGATGAGAAGGTCAAGGTGCTGCGTGCGCTGCGTCCGATGACCGCCGAACATGCCGCGCATGACAGCGTGCGCGGCCGCTATACCGCCGGCACCATCAACGGCCAGCCGGCGCAGGCCTACCACCCGCCGGAAGGCAGCGACGTGGAAACCTTCGTCGCGGTGACCGCGCATATCGACAACTGGCGCTGGGCCGGCGTGCCGTTCCATCTATGCACCGGCAAGCGCCTGGCCGAGCGCTCCACCCGCATCGTGGTGACGCTCAAGCCGGTAACGCATTGGTTGTTCGAGCGCCCTGATCGCCAGAACGCGGTGCCCAACCGCCTGACCTTCCAGCTGCAGCCGCAGGAAAACATCGAACTCGGCCTGATGAGCAGCCTGGCCGGCCCGGAATGGGGCGCGATCGAGCTGCAGCCGCTGGAACTGGAATTGTCGGTGCCGACCGGCCTGCACCGTCGCATCGCTTATGAGCGACTGTTCGTGGATGCCTTCAACGGCAACCCGGCGCTGTTCGTACGCGACGACGAGGTCAAGGCAGCCTGGTCCTGGATCGACAGCGTCAGCGATGCCTGGGCCGCGTCGCAATTGCCGTTGCAACCCTACCCCGCCGGGAGTTGGGGTCCGGACAGCGCCGCACCGTTCCTGCCTCCTGCCACCGACGCACAGGGAAACAACGCATGACCGCTCCTTCCAAGCCGGTGCTGGTTGCCGATATCGGCGGAACCAACGCGCGATTCGCGCTGGCCGATGTCGACGCCTCGGTGCCGCTGCTGGATGACACCTCGCGCGAGTTCGCGGTGGTGGAGTTCGCTTCGCTCGGCGAAGCCGCGCGGTATTACCTCGACCAGATCGGTGTGCAGGCCACTCAGGGCGTGTTCGCAGTGGCCGGCCGGGTTGACGGCGACGAAGCGCGCATCACCAATCATCCATGGGTGATCTCGCGCACGCGCACCGCCAGCATGCTCGGCTTCAGCACCCTGCATCTGATCAACGATTTTGCCGCGCAGGCCATGGCGATCAGCTTGCTGCGTCCGCAGGACGTCGTGCAGGTCGGCGGGGCCAGCTGGCGCCCGGCGCCGATCGATCAGCCGCGCAACTACGGCGTGATCGGCCCGGGCACCGGGCTGGGCGTGGGTGGGCTGATCATCCGTAACGGGCGCTGTTTTCCATTGGAAACCGAAGGTGGCCACGTCAGCTTTCCGCCCGGCACGCCGGAAGAAATCCGCGTGCTGGAAATCCTCTCCGAGCAGTTCGGCCGTGTGTCCAACGAGCGGCTGATCTGTGGCCCCGGCCTGGTCAACATCCATCGCGCATTGAGTGAGATTGCCGGCGTCGATCCGGGCCCGCTGGAACCCAAAGACATCACCGCACGCGCTGCGGCCGGCGACCCGCGCTCGGCACGCACCATCGACCTGTTCTGCGCCATCTTCGGTGCGATCGCCGGCGACATGGTGTTGATGCAGGGCGCGTGGGATGGCGTGTTCCTCACTGGCGGGCTGGTGCCCAAGGTGCTGGATTCGCTGCAGCATTCGGGGTTTCGCCAGCGCTTCGAGCACAAGGGCCGGTTCTCCGCGATCATGTCGCGCGTGCCTTCCCTGGCGGTCATGCATCCGCATGCCGGCCTGCTGGGCGCCGCCGCGTATGCGGTGGATGCGCAGCGTCAGCATCCGGGAGAGCAGCGATGAACCTGCAGGACAACCCGCGCATCGTCCTGATGCGCTACGAAGACCCGGCCGAGTGGACCGAAGCAGTGGCCGGCGAAATGGCCGATCTGCTGGAACAGGAGATTTCGCGCCGCGGGCAGGCACGCATGCTGCTCTCCGGCGGCACCACGCCGGCGCCGGTCTACGAATCGCTGGCGCACCGTCCGCTGGATTGGTCTCGGGTCGAAGTAGGCCTGGTCGATGAGCGCTGGCTCTCGCCGCAGGATCAGGACAGTAATGCGTGGTTGGTCAATCACAGCTTCCTGACCCATGCGCCGGCCGCGACCTTCATCCCGTTGGTACGCCCCGGCAAGCAATTGCCCGAGTGCGTGCATACCGCCAACCTGCAGGCCACTCATGCCGAACCGGCCTGCCTGGCGGTGCTGGGAATGGGCGGCGACGGGCACACCGCCTCGTTATTCCCCGGTTCGACCGATCTGCCCAAGGCGCTAGCCAGTCCACAGCCCTATGCATCGCTGGACGCTACCGGTTGCCCGGGCGCAAACCAGTGGCCGCTGCGGATCACGCTGACGCCTGCCGGGCTCGCGGCGATTCCCACGCGCCTGCTGCTGTTGCGCGGCAAGCAGAAGCTCGATGTGCTGCAAGCTGCGCTTGCTGGCGAGGACATCAGCGAGTACCCGATTCGTGTCGCGCTCCAGCAGCCCGGTCCGCGTCTGCGGGTGCATTGGTGCAGTTGAGTGCCAGTGGCTGCGGGCGCTTTGCGCGAGCGGATTGCTTGTGAACGCTTCGCATCCGATTGCGCTGCAGCAGTGGATTCGATGCGAGCTCATCGCGACAGGCGGTTGATGCGCGTCCCTCGCAGCAACCGATTCAATGCGAATCCCTCGCAATAGCCTGCACATCCGTGCGCGGGTATTTAAAATCAGGACCGCGTGCTTTCTTCCCCCGTTTCTCATAGCCGGTAGCCAATGAGCCTGCATCCGAACATCCAAGCTGTCACCGACCGTATCCGCAAGCGCAGCGCGCCGTCGCGCGCGGCGTATCTGGCCGGCCTCGATGCCGCCCTGCGTGAGGGTCCGTTCCGTAGCCGTCTGAGCTGCGGCAATCTTGCGCATGGCTTTGCCGCCTCCGAGCCGACCGACAAGTCGCGTCTGCGCGGCGCAGCCACGCCGAACCTGGGCATCATCACCGCCTACAACGACATGCTGTCGGCGCATCAGCCGTTCGAGCATTACCCGCAATTGATTCGCGATGCCGCACGTGCGCTCGGCGCCACCGCGCAGGTCGCCGGCGGCGTGCCGGCGATGTGCGATGGCGTCACCCAGGGCCGCGCGGGCATGGAACTGTCGCTGTTTTCGCGCGACAACATCGCCCAGGCCACAGCGATCGGCCTGAGCCACGACATGTTCGACAGCGTGGTGTATCTGGGCGTGTGCGACAAGATCGTGCCGGGCCTGTTGATCGGCGCGTTGGCGTTTGGCCATCTGCCTGCGATCTTTATGCCGGCCGGCCCGATGACGCCGGGCATTCCGAACAAGCAGAAAGCCGAAGTGCGCGAGCGCTATGCCGCCGGCGAAGCCACCCGCGCCGAATTGCTCGAAGCCGAGTCGTCGTCCTACCACTCGCCTGGCACCTGCACCTTTTACGGCACTGCCAATTCCAACCAGGTGTTGCTCGAAGCGATGGGCGTGCAGTTGCCGGGCGCCTCGTTCGTCAACCCGGAATTGCCGCTGCGCGATGCACTGACCCGTGAAGGCACCGCGCGAGCCTTGGCGATCTCCGCATTGGGCGATGACTTCCGTCCGTTCGGCCGCCTGATCGACGAGCGCGCCATCGTCAACGCGGTGGTCGCACTGATGGCTACCGGCGGCTCGACCAACCACACCATCCACTGGATCGCCGTGGCACGGGCGGCTGGCATCGTGCTGACCTGGGACGACATGGATCTGATTTCGCAGACCGTGCCGTTGCTGACCCGCATCTACCCCAATGGCGAGGCCGACGTGAACCGCTTCCAGGCTGCAGGCGGCACGGCGTTCGTGTTCCGCGAGCTGATGGATGCCGGCTACATGCACGACGACCTGCCCACCGTGGTCGAAGGCGGGATGCGCGCCTATGTCAACGAACCGCGTTTGCAGGAGGGCAAAGTCACCTACGTGCCCGGCACCGCGACCACCGCCGATGACAGCGTCGCGCGCCCGGTCAGTGATGCATTCGAATCCCAAGGTGGCCTGCGTCTGCTCCGCGGCAACCTGGGCCGCTCGCTGATCAAGCTGTCGGCGGTCAAACCGCAGCATCGCAAGATCGAGGCGCCTGCGGTGGTGATCGACACCCCGCAGGTGCTCAACAAGCTGCATGCGGCCGGCGTGTTGCCACACGATTTTGTGGTCGTGCTGCGGTACCAGGGCCCGCGTGCCAACGGCATGCCGGAGTTGCATTCGATGGCGCCGTTGCTCGGCTTGCTGCAGAACCAGGGCCGCCGCGTGGCGCTGGTTACCGACGGCCGCTTGTCCGGTGCTTCGGGCAAGTTCCCCGCCGCGATCCACATGACGCCGGAAGCCGCGCGTGGCGGCCCGATCGGACGCGTCCGCGAAGGCGACATGGTGCGCCTGGACGGCGAAGCCGGCACGCTGGAAGTACTGGTCTCGGCCGAAGAATGGGCATCGCGCGACGTGGCGCCCAATACCGCCGTGGCCGGCAACGACCTGGGCCGCAACCTGTTTGCGATCAATCGCCAGGTCGTCGGCCCGGCCGACCAGGGCGCGATTTCGATTTCCTGCGGCCCGACCCATCCGGACGGTGCGCTGTGGAGCTACGACGCCGAGTACGAACTCGGTGCCGATGCGGCCGCTGCCGCCGCACCGCACGAGTCCAAGGACGCCTGATCCCCTTCCCTCTCTGCGGCCGCTCCCGCGGTCGCCGTCACCCGGAGTTGCAATGACGATTGCCCAGACCCAGAACACCGCCGAAAAGCTGTTGCGCGACGCCGGCATCCTGCCGGTGGTCACGGTCGATACGCTGGACCAGGCGCGCCGCGTCGCCGATGCGCTGCTCGAAGGCGGCTTGCCCGCGATCGAGCTCACCCTGCGTACGCCGGTCGCGATCGACGCGCTGGCCATGCTCAAGCGCGAACTCCCCAATATCGTGATCGGCGCCGGCACCGTGCTGAGCGAACTGCAGTTACGTCAGTCAGTGGATGCCGGCGCGGATTTCCTGGTGACCCCGGGTACGCCTGCCCCGCTCGCGCGCCTGTTGGCCGATGCGCCGATCCCGGCCGTTCCGGGTGCAGCCACACCGACCGAACTGCTGACCCTGATGGGCCTGGGCTTCCGCGTCTGCAAGCTGTTCCCGGCCACGGCCGTGGGCGGCCTGCAAATGCTCAAGGGGCTCGCCGGCCCGCTGTCCGAGCTCAAGCTCTGCCCCACCGGCGGCATCAGCGAAGCCAATGCGGCCGAGTTCCTGTCGCAGCCGAATGTGGTCTGCATCGGCGGCTCGTGGATGGTGCCCAAGGATTGGCTGGCCCAGGGGCAATGGGACAAGGTCAAGGAAAGCTCGGCGAAGGCGGCGGCGATCGTGCGGCAGGTGCGTGCGGGCTGATTCTCCGGCCGGCGCATCCAGTGGCTTGGAACCCAGGTTGCTGTGAAAGCTGGAGAGCCGAGGAAAGCTGATCAGCTGGCGCTTTGGTTTGAATGGGGAACGCCGGGTCTGCCGGCGCTTTGCTTTTGGTCGAGGAAGGATTGCTGGTGGGCGCCTTTGTTTCATGCATGGGAGCGGCCCGCGGGTGCCGGGGCAGGACACGCCGTGAACCTATACATGGGGCTCTTACACGACATCCTTGTCGTGTAAGGTCCTGCCCCGGCGCCTGCCCAGGCGCCCGCGGACCACTCTTCGAATGTTCCCGTGTTGGCGGAACGGGAGCAGAGATTGCCGCGGGGCGTGCTCGACCTGGGTTTTGATCGTTGCCTCGGCGGTTGAGGCAGAAGCCTCTTCGCGTCCCGCTTGAAGGCGGCGGATAGGAGCGGCGAAAAAAACCGCGCGCTTCTACGTAGTTGGCGTCAGGCCGTTTGTCTGAGAGCTGCGAAGTCGAAGGGCCAGAAGACGTGCAGCGAACTTGGCGGATGATTGGCAGTACCAAAGTCGAACACTGAATCAGCTGCCGTTTTTTCTCACTCAAAGACTCGCCGACGCGGCAGCGTGGCCGGGGATTGACGGAGCGCAGGACCGGGATATGCCGCGGCGGCGAGTCAGACAGGATATCTAACCGAGCCGAGGAGCCAGTCCGCGGACGCGTTGTCGCCCTCACCGAAGCCCGCAACTAACACGCGGGTTGTACGTGGAGAACCCGTCGTCTCACCGCAACCCCTCGCTCCGCGCCCCGGCCCCGGGGTTGCGGCGCGGGCTCTCCAAGGCACGCGCGCCCCATGGCGCGCAAGCCGTGCCTCCTCGCCCGACGGGGGGGCTTTGCGCCTTATGTTAGTCAAGGCCCAAGCACGCTGGTGGATGCCTTACTCCGGGAAAACTTCAGGCTCCCGACTCCAGCGCAACGCTTGCCGGCGGCGTCTTCGGTACGCCGCGCGCCCGCCGCACCAATGCCGCTGCACCGCTGCTCATGTCGTCGAGAATCGCGTAGATCGTCGGCAGAAACAGCAGACTCACTACCGTCGAAAACGCCAGCCCACCGGCGATGGCGCGCGCCATCGGGAAGTACGGCGGGCCATCGCTGAACATCGTGGTGCTGGTCAGCGAGATCGGCACCATCGCCAGGATGGCGGTGCCCATCGTCATCATGATCGGGCGCAAGCGCTCGCGTGAGCCTTCTACCAGCGCTTGCGTCCGGCCCATGCCGCGGCGGCGCAAATTGTTGATGTGCTCGATCATGACGATGCCGTTGTTCACCACCACGCCCATCAGCACCAGGATGCCGATGAAGGACATGATGCCGAACGAGGTACCGGTGATCCAGAACAGCCAAAACACCCCGAAGATCGAAAACAGCACCCCGCTCATGATCGCCGCCGGGAACAGCAACGATTCGAACACCGCCGCCATCACCACGTAGATCATCACCAACGCGATCACCAAATTGAACACCATCTGGCCCATCGCCTCGCCGTCGTCCTGGTAGTCGCCGCCGTCGAAGGTGTAGCTGTAACCGGCGGGGAAGCTCATGGCTTTGAGCGGCTTTTCCATCGCTGCGCGCGCTTCCGGCACGGTGACTTTCTCGGCCAGATTGGCCTTGATGGTCAGTGTGGTCTGGCGATTGGTCCGCCCGATCTGGGTGGCGGCCGGGCGAATCTGCACATCTACCAGGCTCAGCAACGGCACGCTGCGGCCATCCTTGGTGCGCACGGTAAAACCGGCCAGGTCTTCGGGCTTGCTTTGCTCGGCGCCCGCAAAACGCACCCACACCGGCACTTCATTGTCGCCACGGCGAAATTCACGCAGCGGCGTGCCGCGCAGTGCCAGCCCGACGAAACTGGCCACCTGCTCTGCACTGAAACCAAATGCAGCAGCACGCTCGCGGTCCACGCGGATCGCCAGTTCGCTGGTGCGATCGCCGGTGTCCACATGCACGTCGCGCAATTCCTTGCGTTGTGCCAACAGCGGGATCACGTCGTCGGCCAGCGATTTGAGCGCCTCGGTGGAGTCGCCAACCAACTGCACCTGTACGCCCTGGTTGCCGTTACCGCCATCGCCCTGGTTGCCGATGCTGTAGTCGGCGCGCGCAGAACGCGGTAGCTCCTTGCGGATCTTTTCCAATAGCAGCGGCAGATCCTTCACCTTGTTCGCGTCGAAGGTCACCACGGTGTTGCTGCCTTCCACTTCACTGAACCAGGAATATATCTGGGTGATGTGGTATTTGGCCCGATTGGCCTCGAGATAGTTCTCCACCCGGCCGATCTCTTCACCCAGCTGCTCACGCGTATACGAGCCCTTCCACTGATATTGGATGAAGGCCTCATTGCCGCCTTCGCCGCCGAACATGTCGATCTTCGTCAGTTTCATCGGCACTAGGCTGATGGCACTGACCAGGATGATGCCGGCCACGCTCCAGCCGCGATGTGCCAGGGTCCAGGCCAGCACCCGCGCATAGCGCCGTTGCAGCCTGGCGATCACGCCATGGTCGGAGGTCACCATCGGCGGCGTCTTCATGCGCGCGGACAACATCGGGATCAGACTGATCGCCACCAACCAGGACGCCAACAGCGACACCGAAATGGTGATCGCGATCTGCGCCATGAAGATGGAGATGTTGTTGGTCTCGCCGAACAGATTCGGCACGAACACGATGCAATGGCACAAGGTGCCTGCGCTAAGCGCAATGGCCACGCTACGAGTGCCGAGCAGCGCCGCCAGCTGCGGCTGCCCGGGCATGCGCTCACGCTCCTGGTAGATGCTTTCCACCACCACCACCGCGTTATCCACCAGCATGCCGACCGCAAGCAACAATCCCATCATGGTCAGGATATTGAGCGTGACACCGACGAAATACATGAAGCCCAACGTGATCGCAAAGCAGATCGGGATCGCCAGCGTCACCATCAACGTCGATGGCCAATGCCGCAGGAAGAAGAACAGCACGGTGATCGACAACAGCAGGCCCACCGCGCCGGCTTCTGCGAGCTCGGCCAGCGACGAAGTCACGGCCTTACCCTGGTTGTCGATGACCTTGATCTGCACATCGCGCATCGCGGGCTCGGCGCGAATGTCTTCCACCTCTTTCAGCGCAGCCTTGGACACCTCCACCAGATTGGCGCTGCGCTCCTTGTAGACATCCAGACCAATTGCCGGGCGCCCATCCAGGCGCCGTCCGTAGTTCATGCGCGTGGGTTTGAGGCGCACCTCGGCGATATCGCCCAGCCGCAAGCCCTTCGCGTTGAGGACCAGCTCACGCAGCTCCTGCAGATCGCGTAACTCGCCGATCGGCTGGACGCGGATGCGCTGCCCGTTGTCGTCGATTTGCCCGGCAGACACCGAGAAATTGAGCTTGCCCAGCCGTTCGCTCAGGTCGTTGAGGCTGAGGTCGTGTGCGGTGAGGCGATCCGGCGCAATGGCGATCTCCACCTCGTTGGGCGGGGCGCCTGAAATCTCGACCTTCGCCACGCCAGGAATGCGCTCGATGCGCCGCTTGAATTCGCGGTCGAGCATGTCGTAAGCGCCAGTCAGATCGGTCTGGCTGGCCAGCCTCACCTTGAGCACCGGCTCGTCGCTGCTGGACCACTTGAAGATATGGAAGCGCTGCAGATCGTCCGGAAAGTCGTCGCGAATGGCATCCAGCCGCTCGCGCGCGTCCGATGCGGCGATGGCGATATCGCGGTCCCAATCGGAGAACTCGATAAAGATGTTGGCGCCATCGGCGGTGGCGGTGGAGCGCATGCGCTTGATGCCGGTCATCGTGGCCAGGGCTTCTTCGGCCGGCCGCACCAGGTTGCGCTCCACTTCATCCGGGGTGGAGCCGGTGTATGGCAATTGCACGAACAGGAACGGCGCCGAGATATCCGGCAATGCCTCCAGCGGCAACCGGAAGGCGGCGATCAAACCCACCACCACCAGCGACACGAAGCACATGATGGTCGTGACCGGACGACGAATGCTGAAGGCCGCGACGCTCATAGCGCCTCCAGTCCGTCGGTGTTTTCACGCGTCTGCGCCTGCTGACGCGCCATGCGCCGGCCGCGCTCCAGGTAGTACGCATCCGCGCGGCGGTCCAGCAGGTCGTACACCACTGGAATCACCAGCAGCGTCAGCAGCGTGGACACCAGCAGGCCGCCGATCACGGTGATTGCCATCGGTGCGCGCACTTCCGCGCCCTCGCCCATCGCCACCGCCAGCGGCAGAAAGCCGAACAAGGTGCACAGCGTGGTCATGATGATCGGTCGCAGACGCGAGCGCGCGCCTTCGATCAAGGCCTCGCGCTTGGGCACGCCTTCTTCGCGCAACTGGTTGACCTTGTCGATCAGGATGATCGCGTTCTTGGTCACCAGGCCGACCAGCAGGATCAGGCCGATGAACACCACCACCGACACCGGCTTGCCGGTCATCAGCAGTGCCAGCACCGCGCCCACCATCGCCAGCGGAATGGTGAACAGGATGACGAACGGATGCAGCAGCGATTCGAACTGCGACGCCATCACCAGGTAGACCAGGAAGATCGCCAGCCCGAACGCAAACAGCAGCGACTTGACCGACTGCGCCAGTTCCTCGCCCTGCCCGCCGATATGCATGCCGACCCCGGCAGCCAACGGGTCCTTGCGCACCAGCGTCTCCACTTCGCGTACCGCACCGCCCAGGTCGATGTCCTTCAGGCTGGCCGACACAATGGCCACGCGAGTCTGATCGGCACGATGGATCTCGCTGGGGCCGGTTGTCGCCAGCACCTCGGCCACCGCGGCAAGACGCACGGGGCGATTGCTGCCCGGATTGACGATCAGCTGGCGAATCGCCTCCACGCTGGCACGGTCGCTCTGCTGCGCACGCACCAGCACATCGATCTTGCGATCACGGAAGCTGTAGCGCGTGGCTACATCGCCGCGCACCTTTTTGACAATGACATCGGCGATCTGCCGCGTAGTCAGCCCCAGCGCACCAGCGCGCTCCTGATCGAAGCGGATCTGGATTTCCGGGAAGCCCTCTTCCACCGTCGATTTGACGTCAGCGTAGTGACTATTGGCGCGCAGCATCGCGGCCAGTTTTTGCCCGGCACGTTCCAGCTCACCCAGGTCCTGCCCACGCAATTCCACTTCCAGCGGAGTCGAGAAACTGAACAGCGCCGGCCGCGCGAAATCCACCTGCGCGCCCGGATGCCCGACCATGCTGCTGCGCAGCCGCTGGGTCGCCGCCGCTTCCACTTCCGGGCTGCCGCCGCCGGCCATCACGACGGTGAGCTTGCCGATATTTTCGCCGCTTTCGGTGGGGTTGGCATCCAGCCGCGTCCCACTGCCACTCACGCCATATAACGACGCCACGCCCGGATCCTTGTCGTGGGCCAGCTGCAGCTCGCGCACCAGTGCATCGGTCTGCGCAAGCGGCGTGCCAGATGGCAGTTTCACCGTCATTTCGAAGCGGTCCTGCGCCAGCTGCGGGATCAGGTCCGCGCCCAGCATCGGCACCAACAGCACGGTTCCGACAAACGCCGCCGCAGCCAGTCCCAGCACCAACCCGGGCCGCCGCAGCGCCGCCGGCAACATCGCCAGATAGCCACGCTCGGCACGGCCGTATGGCGCCATCGCAATGTCGCTGGCCTTGCGCATCACCGGCGACACCACCCGCGCGACGCCGCGCCACAGTTTGACCACTGCCCACGCCGCGCCGAAGAACGCGTAGCGCACACTGGCGCCCGCACCGCGGCGGCCGGCCGCCACCGGCTTGAGCCAGCGCTGATCGGGCTGCCATTGCGGGTGGCCGGGTTCATCCGGAAACGCCATCGGCGGCGCGCCCTTGAGCGAACTCAGCATCGGAATCAGCGTCATCGACACCACCAGCGAGATCGCAATGGCAATCGCCACCGTCAGCGCCTGATCGCGGAACAATTGCCCGGCAATGCCTTCGACAAACACCAGCGGCAGGAACACCGCAATGGTGGTCAAGGTGGACGCCATCACCGCCATACTGACCTCACGGGTGCCCGCGATGGCCGCATCCAGCACGCTCAACCCGCGCTCGCGCGCCTTGGCGATGCTCTCCAGCACCACGATCGAATCGTCCACCACCAGGCCAGTGGCCAGCGCCAGCCCGCCCAACGACATCACGTTGAGGCTCAGTCCTAGCTGGCCCATGAAGAAGAACGTGGTGATGATCGACACCGGCAACGACAGGCTGATCACAAAGGTGCTCCAGCCATCGCGCAGGAACAGGAAGATGATCAGGATCGCCAGCACACCGCCGATCACCGCATCTTTTTTGACATCACTGATCGCGTGTTCGATGAAGTGCGACTGGTCCTCGATGGTGGTGATCTGCACATCGCCCGGCACGGTTGCCTTGAGCTGCTCCAATCGCGCGCGCAGTGCAGCGGCCGTAGAAACGGTATTGGCGTCGCCTTCCTTGTAGATCGCCAACTCCACCGCTTCCTTGCCGCCCAGCCGAATGATCGCCTCGCGTTCCTTGTAGCCCTGGCGCACGTCGGCCACATCCTTCAGCCGCACCGGCATGCCGCCAGCGATGCTGCTGCTGGATGCGGACGAGGTGCTCTGCACTTCCGCCGCCGCGGCGAGCGCCGCCTGCGAGCCGGTGGACGCAGCGATTGCATACATCTGCTGCATCGCTGCATCAGCGGCGCTGCTACTGCTGCTCTGCGTGGTGACCAGCATGTTGCGGATCTCGTCCAGATCCACGAACTGATTCACCGTGCGCACCAGATACCGCTGCGAGCCTTCTTCCAACCGGCCGCCGGAAATATTGACGTTCTCCTCCTTGAGCCGGGTGATCACGTTGTCGATGGGCAGGTTGAGCTGCGCCAGTTTCTGCTGATCGATATCGACCTGGATCTCGTCTTCCAGACCGCCGCCGACCTTGACCGCGGCCACCCCGGCCACCGGTTCGAGCTTCTTTTTCAGGTCTTCGTCGGCATAGCGGCGCAGCCCGGTGAGCTGACGGATCGCATCGGTGTCCGACCCCGGCGCCTGCTTGGGCGACAACGCCAGCCGCATGATCGGCTCGGTGGATGGATTGAAGCGCAGCAGCACCGGCGGCTTGGTTTCCAGCGGCAGCGACAGCGCTTCCATCTTGTCGCGGACTTCCAGGCTGGCCTGGTCCATGTTGGTGCCCCAGGCGAATTCCAGCACCACATCGCTCTGCCCGGTGCGCGAGATGGACTTGAGCTTGCGCAGGTTCTTGACCACGCCCACGGCTTCTTCTACCGGCTCGGTCACCAGCGTCTCGATTTCCGCCGGTGCCGCGCCGGTGTATTCGGTGCGCACGGTGAGCGTGGGGTAGCTCAGATCGGGCAGCAGATTGACCTTGAGGCTACGTAGCGCGATCAGGCCGAACAGCAGCATGGTCACGGTGATCATCGCAATGGTCACCCGTCGCCGCGTAGCGAAAGCGACCAGCCCGCCACCGGGCGATGGTGCATGCGGGTCGTGCACGGGACCGTGCGGGTTTCCGTGGTCGCTCATGAGTGCGACCCATCACGTGCAGTGGCTGGCGCCGTCGCCGCCACCGGCTTGCGGTCCGGCTGGCCGATCACCTGCACCGCAGTGCCATCGCGCAGGGCCACCTTGCCGGCCGTCACCACCTGGTCGCCTTCCTTCAGGCCCTGCCGCACTTCCAGCCACGGGCCTTCGGCGTAGCCTAGCTTCACCGGTACCCGGCTGGCCTTGCCGTTGCGCACCACGAACACCGCCGGCTCGCCATCGTCCAGCAACGCCAGGCGCGGAATCACCAGGGCGTCCTTGCGTTGGTCGTAATCGATGCGGATACGCCCAAACATGCCCGGTTGCAGCGACTCGGCGCCCTTGCCGAAGGCACACACCACGCGGAACGTTCCGCTTCCCGAATCCACTACCGGCGCAATGCGATCCACCTTGCCCACGAACTGCTGGCCCGGCAGCGCATCGGCCAGCAAGGTCACCGGCTGGCCGGATTTCAAGGTTGCCAGTTCGCGCTCGGGCACATTGAGCGTGGCTTCCAGCTGCGAGTCGTCGACGATGCGAAAGATCGGCGTATTGATCTGCACGAAGTTGCCGGTCTTGATCGAACGCGAGGCGATTACGCCGGAAATCGGCGCCTGCACAGTGGTGTAGGACAGTTCCAGCGATGCCAGGCGATGCTGTGCGCGGCTGTCTTCCACGTCGAACTTGAGCTGATCCACATCGGCCGCGCTCACCAGCTGCTGCCCCACCAGTTGTGTCGCACGGCGGTAGCTATTTTCCAGCTTCCGCAGCTGCGCTTCGCTCTGTGCCACCGCCAGATGCGCGCGGTCCGGGTCCAGGCGCACCAGCGCCTGGCCGGCCGACACCTTCTGGCCTTCTTCCACCATCACCGCCAGTGCCACGCCGGACGTCTTGGCCACGACCTGCGCTTCGGCACGCGGCTCCAGCGCTGCGGTGCCGGTATAGCTGGCAGCCACTGCGCGACGCGCTGCCTTGGCGGTTTCCACCGGTACCGCATCCACGGCCTTTTTTTCTTCTGCGGCCTTGGCCTCTCCATCGCCGGTCTTGCAGCCGCCCAACAATAGGCTGGTGGAGATCAATACTGCGGCGCAGATTCCGCTGCGGCCGGGCAAGAAGGAAAGTGGCGACATCGTCGTGTCCTAGTGGATGCGTGAACAGGTGTTGTAGGCAAGTAAACCACCCCGCCATGCATGTCGCCAATGCGCCAAAGGTCATGGTCTGTTCAACTTGGCGTATTCACCCCGTTTGCGCCACGCCAAATCGCAGGCATACTCGGTCCGGTTCCGTCACGCCCCCACGTGCGGACGCTCAATCAGTCTTCCGGATACGAAACCATGCGCCCGCAGCCGCTCGCCGCTTGTCTCGCTCTGGTCGTCTTCCTGCCGTTTGGGGGCGCATCAGCGACACCGTCAGTCACGCCAGCAGTACCGGCCACGCCGGCGCCCGCCGCCGCACCTGCTGCTGCCGCGCCCGCAGCCCCGACCGGTAATCCTTCCAATGGCCGTTTGCTGGCATATACCTGCCAAGGCTGTCACGGCGTGACCGGCTACAAGAACGCCTATCCCAGTTACCGCGTGCCCAAGATCGGCGGCCAGTCCAGTCAGTACTTGACCCAGGCGCTGACCGAATACCGCCAGGGCAAGCGTAAACACCCGACCATGCAGGCGCAGGCGCAGAGTTTCTCCGAGCAGGACATCGCCGACATCTCCGCCTTCCTGTCCACCCTCAAGTAAGCGCCCACATGCCGAACGCCCTGCACGCTCCGCGTCTAGCCATCGTCCTGGTCGCTGCCCTGATGATGGCGGCCTGCTCCCAATCCCAGGTCGAATCCACCGATCACTCCGCCGGCGATGCTGGCCATGCCAGCGGCGAACACGGCTCGGGCTCCTCGGCCGGGCTGCCCACTGGTCGCGCCGACGCCGGCGACAAGCTCGCGCATGCCAAGGGTAAGGCGACTGGCCAGAGCTGCGTGGATTGCCATGGTGCCGATGGCAATGCGCCGATCGACCCAAGCTATCCCAAGCTCGGTGGCCAGTACGGCGACTATCTTGCACATGCGCTGCAGGCGTATCGCAGTGGCGATCGCCAGCACCCGCTGATGACCGCACAGGCCACTGCATTGAGCGATCAGGACATCGCCGACCTAGCCGCATATTTTGGGGCTCGTCCGACGCAGCTACGCGATCTGCACGGCGTCAAGTGAGTTGCATGCAGCCGGGCGCACGCGCCGTCTCAATCGGAATGAAAAAGCGCTTGCGCGAACATTAACAGGTCGCTATCATTTCGTTCTCAGTTTCGTGGGGCCATAGCTCAGCTGGGAGAGCGCCTGCATGGCATGCAGGAGGTCGGCGGTTCGATCCCGCCTGGCTCCACCACTTCAGACATTAGGCCGTCTGAAATGACAACTCAGGTTTTGATACGCGTCCCCATCGTCTAGAGGCCTAGGACACCACCCTTTCACGGTGGACACCGGGGTTCGAATCCCCGTGGGGACGCCAATCATCCAAAAAGCCCCGGTTACGCCGGGGCTTTTTCTTTGCAGCATCGCAGCGCGTTCGCAATCACCGAGTTCGATATGTGCACTTGGGAAAGGTGGAAAAATTAGGACGCAGTTTTGCCTCGAAGCGCGGCGGATACCCCAGGTCGCTTCTCGTCATTGCACCGATTGAACGCAGCTCGCACATGCATTATTGCGCTCCCTCGAGCCCCGCGCGTTCTCGTCATTCACGTCTTTCTTGGTTTGCAGCGACACGAAAAAAGTGTCGCCCACGTATCAGTTGCCGCGCATGCAATGGCATGCCCACCCGCTGCGTTGCTCGCACGCGGCAAAGAGGCACCGCGGCCTTCACGCTGCAGCCGCAGACTTTCAAAAAGCCGGCGCCACTGCGCCTTCCGGCGAGAGGCAAAAAGTTTCCGCATCGCTTTGCAAACCACCAAGACTTCGTTATGATTGCCGGCTCGCAGCAACGCGGGGCCATAGCTCAGCTGGGAGAGCGCCTGCATGGCATGCAGGAGGTCGGCGGTTCGATCCCGCCTGGCTCCACCACTTCAGACATTAGGCCGTCTGGAATGGACAACGAGGTTTTGATACGCGTCCCCATCGTCTAGAGGCCTAGGACACCACCCTTTCACGGTGGACACCGGGGTTCGAATCCCCGTGGGGACGCCAATCATCCAAAAGCCCCGGTGATGCCGGGGCTTTTTTTTGCTTATCTTGCCGTGCTCAGCAGTGGTGCCCGGGTACAACTTGCTTGGACAGAAGCGTCCAACCGCTGCAGGCGTTGATCACCACGCAAGTCAGCACGCGCGTAACGACTCATGCCATGAGCTTGCGGTGCCGGCCGACTCGTCTCATGCACACACGCATTGCCACGTAGCACTTGCATGGCAAGATCAGGTCTGACCGTCGTCCAACGCCTTGCGACCCTCATGGGTCAGATCGATGTCGCCGTCTTCTGCTTGCGTGGCATAGCCCGCACGCACCGCCCAGCTGCCTTCCTCATCGGATACTGGCTTGGTGTCGTGGATGTCGCGAAGAATGCGCAACTGCTGAGAGGAATCGAAATCCATGGTGGCCACCCGCTTGAAGAGAGACCACCACAGTACGGACCTGGCGTGATGGCTGCGTGCCTGCAACATCATCAGGTACCGCTGTTGCGCGCGCAAACGTTCACGTCAGTCACGCGCAATGACTGCCATCAAGTGACGGATTGAGGCCGACGAGATACAGCGCAAAGACGCAGGCCACGAGCTACGAGCGGGCAAGATTGATGCCGCCCGCTGCGGACGAACGCCTCACGATCGCCCCGGCCGTACAAAGCGCAGGAGGAAGCGATCGCCACGCATAGCAAAACGATAGATAGCAAAAAGCCCCTCCGGATTGCTCCGGAAGGGCTTTCGCTGTTACTGCAACATCTTGGTGCCGAAGGTGGGACTCGAACCCACACGCTTTTAAGGGCGGCGGATTTTGAGTCCGCTGCGTCTACCGATTCCGCCACTTCGGCGTGGCCGCGCAGTATAGCGGCTTGCGAATGAAACGAACAGTGTCAGGACACTCCTGACGAATTCAGGTGCAAGCGGTGTCGGCAGCACTGAGGCCGGCCGGCCCCGATATACTGGCCGACTTGGTGAAGGAGTAAGCAATGTCGGTGTTGCGTGGAGTTCGGGTACTCGTGGTCGAAAACGATGACATGAATGCCATGCTGCTCGAGTTGCAGCTTGTTCACGCAGGTGCAGCCGTGGTCGGCCCCGTCGGCGAGGTGCAGGATGCGCTGCAATTGATTCGGGCCGATGCCCCGGATATCGCCGTGCTGGACTATCGTCTGGGCAACGGCCAGACCAGCGAGCCGGTTGCCCGCCTGCTGTCGGAACGCGGCATTCCCTTTGTGCTGGCCACCGGCGTTGCCAGTGGCAGCATTCCCACCGGCTTCGAGCGTGGCGTCATCCTGACCAAGCCCTATCTGTCCGAAGAACTGGTCGGCGCCCTGTCGCGTGCGCGGCAGTTGAGCCGCACCAATAGCTGATTCCGCGCCGCACCCTGACCGCGGGCCGGCGCTCTAGTTGCCAGCCGAGCGGTTGTCACTAGAATCAGGCATCGAAGATTCGCAGGTGGTTGCTGGATGGAGAGTGCCGCGGCGCCGTTTGCCGGCCTGTTACCGGAGACGAGCGAAACTGCAGCATTGGTCGTGGCGTCCGCATGCGCCGCCGACCCACTGCTCTGCCGCAGCCAGGCACTGCGCACCGCGCTGTCGGTGTGCCTGCACGCGCATCACCCGATGTTGCTGGTCTGGGGCGAGCGCGCGCACTGCATCTATAACGACGCCTGCATCGTTTCGTTCGGCCCACGGCACCCTGCTGCATTCGGCCAGCCACTTGCCGAACTGTCGGCCACCGACTTGGGCGCCGATGTCGCACATACTGCATTGAATCTGTCGACATGGTCGTGCAGCCCGATCCTGGAGGCCGGCAAGCAGGTCGGTGCGTTGTATGTAGCGACATCGCCTGCACTGGGTGCGCACGCGTGGCGTAGCAACGTGGTGGCACCTGCAGCACCGCCAGCGCTCGATCAATCCCCTGCCTTCATGGCAGTGCTACGTGGCCCGGACTACATCATCGAAAGCGTCAATCAACGCTTCCACGCTCTTGTCGGGGAGCGTCCGTTGCTTGGCCGCCCCTTGGTGGAGGCGATGCCTGAGATCGTCGATCAAGGGTATCTCGGCCTGCTCGACGAGGTCCGTCGTAGTGGCCAGCCCTTTATCGGCGAATCGATGACGGCCCATCTGCAGCGCACGCCTGGCAGCGCGCTCGATGAAACGTTCGTGGACTTTCTGTACCAGCCGATGCGCGACAACGCCGGTCGCGTCGATGCGATTCTGGTGCATGGGTTCGATGTCACCGAGCATCGGCGCGTAGAGCGGCGCGACAGTTTTCTGTTGATGCTTGAAGACGCCTTGCAACATGTCTCTGAGCCGCGGCACATCATCGACACCAGTGTGCGCCTGCTGGGCGAACATTTACGGGCCAACCGCTGTGCGTTCGGATTGGCAGCCGCCGACGGAAGCACCATGCACGTGATCAGCGACCATGTGCAGGACATGCCGAGCCTGCAAGGCGACTTCCCGATGGAAGCGGCCCAAGGCTTGCGCGATGCACTACTGGCAAACCGCCCCTGGTTCACCACCGATGCGATGGCGCCGGGTGCGCCGGACTATGTGGCCGAGCAGTATCGCCACTCCGGCCTGCGCGCTTCGCTGGCGATACCGCTGCATAAACATGGCCAGCTGGTTGCGGCAATCGGAGTGCATCAACGCGCGCCGCGGCGCTGGCTGTCGACTGAGGTCGAGCTGGTGCGGCTGGTGGCGGCACGCTGTTGGGAATCGATGCAGCGGGCCAAGGCGCAGCAGCAACTGGCTGCCAGCGAAGCGCGCCTGCGTCGCCTTGCCGATACCTTGCCGCAGATCATCTTCATTGCCGGGCCGGATGGCCAGCCACAGTATTTCAATCAACGCTGGTACGAATACACCGGGCTTGACCCGACTAGCCATGAGAACGCGGCCTGGCATCGGGCCCACACCGCTGAGGGCCTGAAGCTGTCCGTGCAGGCGTGGCAGGACGCGCTGGTTGACGCACGCGCCTACGAGATCGAATGCGAATTGCTGCGGCATGACGGCCAGGCGCGTTGGCACTTGGCCCGCGCTTTGCCCGTGCGCGGCGACGACGGCTGCATCAGCGAATGGATCGGCACCTATACAGACATCCATGATCGCCGCACTTTCGAGCAGCAACTGCGCGAGAGCGAAATCCGTTTCCGTGCGCTGTGCGAGACGGTGCCGGCGATGATCTGGATGGCCGACGCACAAGGCGCCTGCATGTACTGGAACCCGCGCTGGTACCACTTCACCGGACAGGCCGAAGATCAGGCGCTGGATCAAGGCTGGTGGGATGTGATCCACCCGGACGATGCCGGACGCGTGCGACTGGCGTTCGAGCAGGCACTGGAACGGCGCGGCGAATTCTTGGCCGAGTACAGGGTACGCCGCCACGACGGACAGTACCGCTGGTGCATCGACACCGCGTCGCCGCATTTCGCCAGCGATGGGCGCTTTCTCGGGCATATCGGCTCGCTCACCGATATCTCCGAACGCAAGCACATCGAAGATGCCACTGCGTCCGATCGCGCGATCCTGAGCCTGATCACTACCGGCGCACCGTTGCCGCTGGTGCTCGATGCGATTGCGTTGAGCGTGGAGGCGCGTGGTGAGATTGCGTTGTATTGCTCTGTGATGGTGCTGGACGAGGTACGGCATACCTTGAGCTTCGGCTCGGCACCACACTTTCCGAGCGCTTACCGAGGCGACTTCGAGCCGTCACCGATCGGTCTGGATGGGCCACCTTGCGCACGCGCTGCACATCTTGGTCGGCAAATCATCTGTGCCGATATCCAGGCCGATCCAAGTTTCAGCCGCCATCATGCGATCTCGGCGACGCTTGGCATCGTGGCGTGCTGCGTGACGCCGATCTTGTCCAGCGATGGCCAGGTGCTGGGCACGCTCAACATCTACTACGATCGCCCACATTCGCCGTCGTTGCGCGAGCAGGCGATGGCGCGCTCAGCATCGCACCTGGCCGGCATCGTGATCGAACGTACCCGTGTGGATGCCAAGCTCGCGTTGTCGCTGCAGGCGGAAACCGCTGCGCGTGGTCAGGCCGAACACGCCAGCCGGGTCAAGGACGAATTCTTGGCCACGCTCAGCCATGAACTGCGCACGCCGTTGAACGCAATCCTGGGCTGGTCGCGACTGATGCAGTCGCAGAATTTCGCGCCAGAGAACCTGGCAAATGGCCTGGTCATCATCGAGCGTAGCGCGCGTGCGCAGACGCAGATCATCGACGACCTGCTGGACATGAGCGCGATCCTGTCCGGCAAGATCCGTCTGCAGCCCGAACATTTCGACATTGCCGGGCTGGCGCGCAGCACGGTGGAACTGATGCAGCCGGCCGCACTGGCACGCGAGATCGCGCTGGAGCTGGATGCGCCGGCCGGCAGCGAACTGTGGTTTTTTGGCGATGCCGGGCGCTTGCAGCAAGTGCTCACTAATCTGCTCAGCAATGCGCTCAAGTTCACTGCGTCGGGCGGCAACGTGCGCGTGGGACTGGACGTCGAGGACGGACGTCTGCGGCTATGCGTGCAGGACAGCGGGATCGGCATCGCGCCCGAGTTCCTGCCGCATGTGTTCGATCGCTTTCGGCAGGCAGATGCCGGCACCACACGTCGGGTTGGCGGGCTGGGGCTGGGCTTGTCGATCTCGCGGCAGTTGGTGGACCTGCATGGTGGCAGCCTTGGGGCCTCCAGCGCTGGCGAGGGAAAGGGCGCGTTGTTCACGATCGTACTGCCGTTCGAGCATGGGGTCAGTGGTCTGCGCCCACCTTCGGCAGAGTCGAGCCAGCCTGGGCCACTTCCGACCGATTGCCATGGGCGGCTGGACGGCGTGCGGGTGCTGCTGGTCGACGACGATCAGGATTCGCGCGAGGCGGTGTTGCAGTTTCTGCTACTTGCCGGCGCACAGGTACAGGCGGCCGGCTCGGTGGATGCGGCCGAACAGTGTCTGGCTTCTGCGACATTCGACGTGCTGGTCAGCGATATCGCGATGCCGCTGCGCGATGGTTACGATCTGATCCGCACCGTGCGCGCCGGTCGTGCCGATCTGCCGCGGCATATCCCGGCAATCGCGCTGACTGCCTACGTGCGCGAAGAAGACCGCGACCGTGCAGTGACGGCCGGTTTCGATGCGCATATGGGTAAACCGGTGGAGCCGCCGGGATTGGTTGATCTGATCGAAGGCCTAGTGGTGCCGACGCGCCGGGTGCCGGGAATGGCGTGAGATCGCCTGACGGCGGCAGATAAAAAGAATGCAGGCAAGGAGCAGGACGAATGCCAAGGCCCCGATCGCGAATGCAGAAGTGCTTGCAGGGGCGCGCCGTCCGACACGCCGGCACGCTTCAACTGCCACCCGACTGCTTTCCAGGCTGCATCTGCACCATGGGATTCGAGTCGTAGCGTCGCTTATTGGATGCAGTCAAAAGCTCAGATCGTCGAGGGCGCAGCCCTCGCCGCTTGCAGGACACGCCGTGAATCCATCCGTGGAGACTCCGTGCTGCATCCATGCCGTCACAGGGTCCCGCAAGCGACGAGGACACCGCACCAGGGAGTTGGCTGGTCGCGTTATTGAAAACCGTGCCCACCGACCATCGAACCGGTCCTTGCCCGCCCGCCATCGCCGGACTTATGCGGCACCGATGCCGCATAAGAGGAGCCTGCAGGGAGGCACTTTAGGTCGTGTCCCGCGATGGCGGGCGGGCAAGGGTCATGCAGTCACGTTGCACATCAGCCGCTCTACACCCGATCTGCAACGTTGCTGTCCAATCCAATCACTTCAAGCCAGTCGCCACGCCAGGCGGCATGACTCAGCTGCGCTTGGCGCGCGCGAACGCCGCCGCCAGTGCGTTATCGGCCGGCGGCGCCGTGATCCGCGGCTTGCTGTTGCCGGGCGCCGCCCCGCGTCCACCACCGTCGCGACGGCCCTGCCCCGGCCCCCCGTTGCCACGCGCATCGCGCGACTGCGCCGCACCATCGGCCGCTGGCGGCGTGTCGGACAGGCGGCAGGTCAGTGCGATGCGCTTACGGGCGACGTCCACTTCCAGTACCTTGACCTTGACGATATCGCCAGCTTTGACCACATCGCGCGGATCCTTGACGAAGGTGTCCGACAACGCCGAGATATGCACCAAGCCATCCTGGTGCACGCCGATATCGACGAAGGCACCGAACGCGGCCACGTTGCTGACCACACCTTCCAGCACCATGCCCGGCTTAAGGTGCTTGATGTCCTCGATGCCCTCGGCGAACTGCGCGGCCTTGAACTCCGGGCGCGGGTCGCGGCCTGGTTTTTCCAGCTCTTTCAGGATGTCGCGCACGGTCGGCACACCGAACTGCGCATCGGTGAACAGCTCGGGCTTCAGGCCACGCAGGAAACTGCCATCGCCCAGCAACGCCTTGATCGGCTTGCCGGTGTTGCTCACGATCCGCTCGACCACCGGATAGGCTTCCGGATGCACTGCCGACACATCCAGCGGCTCGTCGCCATCGGCGATACGCAAAAACCCGGCGCATTGTTCGAAGGTCTTGTCGCCCAGGCGCGGCACCTTGAGCAGATCCTTGCGGCGCTTGAACGGCCCGTTGTCGTCGCGATGGCGCACGATGTTTTCCGCCACCGTGCTGGACAGGCCTGAGACCCGCGACAGCAGCGCCGCCGATGCGGTGTTGACGTAGACGCCAACGGCGTTGACGCAGTCTTCCACGCGCGCCTCCAGCGCCTTGGCCAGACGATACTGGTCGACGTCATGCTGGTACTGGCCCACGCCGATCGCCTTGGGCTCGATCTTGACCAGCTCGGCCAGCGGGTCCTGCAGGCGCCGGGCGATCGACACCGCGCCGCGCAGCGAGACATCCAGCTCCGGAAATTCCTTGGCGGCAAACTCGGACGCCGAATACACCGACGCCCCCGCTTCGCTGACCACGACCTTCTGCAATTTGGCCGCCCCGCACAACGCAATCGCTTCACCGGCCAGCTTGTCGGTCTCGCGGCTGGCGGTGCCGTTGCCGATCGCGATCAGCTCCACATTGTGCTGCATGCACAGCTTTTTGATGGTCTGCAGCGACTGGTCCCATTGCCGCTTGGGTTCGTGCGGATAAATCGTCTCGGTGGCCACCAGCTTGCCGGTAGCATCGACCACGGCGATCTTGCAGCCGGTGCGGATGCCCGGGTCCAGCCCCAGCACCACGCGCGGGCCGGCAGGCGCCGCCAGCATCAGGTCCTTGAGGTTGTCGCCGAACACGGCGATTGCTTCGGCCTCGGCCTTTTCGCGGGCCTGGTTGAACAGGTCCAGCAGCAGGTGCATGTGCAGCTTGGCGCGCCAGGTCAGCCGGCAGGCGTCCAGCAACCAGCGATCGGCCGGACGGCCCTGGTTGGAAATGCCGGCACTGCGCGCCACGCGGCCTTCGGCGTACTGATGCCCGGCTTCGGCATCACTGCCCGGGTCCAGGTCCAGATACAGAAACTCCTCGCGGCGCGCGCGAAACAGCGCCAGCAGGCGGTGTGACGGAATTTTTGCCAGCGACTCGGCGTGGTCGAAATAGTCGCGGTACTTGGCACCGGCCTCTTCCTTGCCCTCGGCCACGCGCGCGCGAATCACGCCGTTGTCGTTGAGCCAGCTGCGCAATTCGCCTACCAGCGCAGCATCTTCGCCCCAGCGCTCCATCAGGATCGCGCGGGCGCCTTCCAGCGCGGCCTTGATGTCGGCAACGCCCTTGTCGGCGTCGATGAATGCGGCGGCGGCAACCTCCGGCGCCTGCGTCGGGTCGGCCAGCAAGCCATCGGCCAGCGGCTCCAGCCCGGCTTCGCGCGCGATCTGCGCACGCGTGCGGCGCTTGGGCTTGTAGGGCAGATACAGATCTTCCAGCCGCGACTTGGTGTCGGCAGCGGCGATCTCGTCGCGCAGTTCATCGCTGAGCTTGCCCTGCTCGCCAATGCTGGACAGGATCGCCGCGCGGCGGTCTTCCAGTTCGCGCAGATAGGTCAGGCGCGTTTCCAGGTTACGCAGCTGGGTATCGTCCAGGCCGCCGGTAACCTCTTTTCGGTAGCGGGCGATGAACGGAACGCTGGCGCCTTCGTCGAGAAGAGCGATGGCGGCGCGCGCCTGGGCGGGTTGGGCACCGATCTCGTCGGCAATGGTGCGAGCAATCTGCTGGGCAAGCTGGCTATCGTGCATGACGGCGCGGAATAAACCGCTTCACTGAAAAAATGCATTTTCGCAGTGCAAGCCCGCCACGGAAACCCGTTGACAGCGCCCCCGTAAATCTATGCCGCCGCTCAGCTGGCGCGGTGCGCGTAATGGGTGGCTGCGCGCTCGACCAAAATGCTCTCGTGCAGCGATTCCAATGCCATCACGCGGATCTTGCCCACGTCCTTCAGCGGCACCATCCGTTCCACATAGATCTCAGGCCCGGCGGCGGTCATTGCCCGCGACTTGCTGAATCCGTAAGGCACTACACCCTTGTCGCCATCTTTGCTGCCACCGACGTACAGGACAATCGACATACCACACCCTTTTGTTGCAGTTGCTGCATTTGGGGCGCGAGCATAACCAGCGCGCTGTGAGGAGCTTTCCACGCACGTTAACGCTGGCTGTTTGCGGTTTAGTGACGGCCTAAAAGCCGAGCTCGCCTCACCAACGCTTCACCCCGCTTGACCGCCCAATGCGAGCTCACCCGTTTGCACGACATCGCATGGACCTCAAAAGTGGCTACCCGTTCTGGTCGATCCGTAACGGATTGACGCGTACCTATCCACGGCTGGAGCAAGACACCCGGAGCGAGGTGGTGATTGTGGGCGGTGGCGTGACTGCAGCGTTGATCGCCCACGAGCTGCTGCGCAATGGCCACGAGGTGGTGGTGATCGAACAACGCGAAATCGGATGGGGGAGCACATCTGCCAGCACGGCATTGCTTCAGTACGAAATCGATACGCTGATGATCGACCTTGCCAAGCAATATGGCATGCGGTCTGCCGCGCTCGCTTACAACGCTTGTGCGCGGGCCATCGTCGATCTACAGGAACTGTGCGAGAGCTTGGGCGGCTGCGACTTCACCCGCCAGGACAGCCTGTACTACGCCAGCCGTGCGCGCGACCTCAAAGGACTACGTCAGGAGCTCGATGCACGTCAGCAACATGGACTCCCGGTGGAATGGATCGACCGCGAACCGTTGTGGCATCACTATGGCGTACGCTCCCACGGCGCGATCCTCAGCCGCCTGGCCGCCAGCGTCGACCCGTACAGGCTGTGCTATCGGCTGTTTGCCGAATGCGAGCAATACGGCGCACGCATCTTCGATCGCACCACCATCGCCTCCATCGTCCCGCACGATCAACATGTCGAACTACGCACGCAGGAAGGAGTCATCCTGCGCGCCAAACACGTGATCATGGCGGCAGGCTATGGAAACCGGCAATGGCTGTCGCAGCGTGTAGCACGCAACCGCAGCAGCTACGCCTTCGTGACCGACCCGCTGCACGACAACGAAATGGGCGCGCTTAAGCACACCATGATGTGGGAGAGCGCACGCCCCTATCTGTACGTGCGCAGCACGCCCGACGGACGCGTGATAGCGGGCGGCGAAGACGACAGCATGGACATCCCCGCGCGCCGCGACGCACGCGTGCAAAGCAAAATGAAGATTTTGCTGAAAAAGATCGGCGAGACCATGCCGGACGTGCGTCTGCGCCCGGTGTTTTCGTGGGGCGGCACGTTCGCCGAAACCGCCGACGGCCTGCCGTTCTTCGGCACGCATACCGAGCTAGGGCCGCGCGTCGCGTTTGCGATGGCCTACGGCGGCAACGGCATCACCTACAGCGCCATCGGTGCCGGCCTGCTGCGTGCGCAACTGGAAGGCAAGCCGCATCCGTTGTCCGAGCTGTTCGGGTTTTCGCGATTGGGTTGAGGCCCGCCTTGCTGCGACGCAGGCGCCGAGCGCGCTGCTCGCAGCCATGCACGACCGCCATAACCAGCAGTTGTCAGGCTGTGGTGGACAACACGCCGCCTCCGGAGCGTGCGGTTTCCATGCATCGAGCACCGACCGCGCTGGCATGGCAGCTGCGCAGTGGCTTACTAATCGTTCGCCGATGGAGTGGCTAGAACGACCATGGCCACCAACCACGGCCGTGCATCGCGTAGGTGTCGGCCGCCCGTTCCAGCGGATTGCGCACATGGATGCCACCGCACGCTAGATACACCGGCAGGAATAACGGACCTAGCAGCATGTATTGATAGACATGGGCGCGCTCGTGATCGCCCAGACGCACCGGCGGATGCTCGCAACGGCCGGCGGCGTGCGCATAGGTGCTGCATTGCAGATCCAGCGACGTTCCCTTGAGCAGGATCACATTGCCCAGTGTCATCGCCCCGCCCGGCCCCCAGGGCCAGGCATGAAAGACAAGCGCAAGCTCCTGTGCCGACCAGCACGGTCGCGCCCCGAAACAACTGCCGATAGCGCCGATCAACAGGCCAAGCGCAGTATTGGGCAGCGTCCACAACGCACCCAGCACCACCAATGCCGATCGCGCGTGCCGCGACGGGCTCAGTCGGCCTGATTGGGGATCAGCAGCCACAGAATCAGATAGACCAGGATGCCGGGGAACGCGGCCGAGGCGATCGAGACAATCACAAACAAGATGCGCAGCAGCGTGGAGCTCCAGGCGAAACGGCGCGCGATGCCTCCGACCACACCGGCGATCATGCGGTCGTTGAGGGAACGGGACAGTGCAGTGGTGGCCATGAGAAGGCTCCTTGAAACGTAGCAAGCAGTCTAAAAAGCCGTTTGGCAGCGGGCCGTGATGGACGACGGCGTGCGACCGCATGCAGATCTGCGCGGTTGCGGGCAACGCATCAGGCGCTGCGGTCGCGCTCTTGCAACCAGCGATGGATTGCCCCCGGCACCTCGCGCTGGGCACGTCCGGATACGTAGATCCCGATATGCCCACCGCGGAAACTCAGTTCGCTGTAATCGTCGCTGCCAACCAGCTCACGCAACGCGCGCGAGGCATCCGGCGGCACCAGATGATCGTGTTCGGCATAGATGTTGAGCACCGGCATGTCGACGTCCTGCAAGTCCACCGCTTGCCCGCCGATGCTCACCTGACCGGTGACCAGCCCATTGCGCTGGTAGAACAACGTCACGAATTCGCGGAACGCTTCGCCCGCCAGATCCGGCGAATCGAAGATCCACTTTTCCATCCGCAAGAAGTCTTCCAGCGCCTGCTTGTCGTCGAGGATGTCCAGCAAGCCGACGTACTTCTGCAGGTTGAGCCGGAACGGCTTGAGCATCAGGTAACTGGCATTCATCAGATCCGCCGGCACGTTGCCCATGGTGTCCACGAACAGATCCACATCGACCATGCGCGCCCAGTTAGACAGCATGTTGTCTGGGGTGTGGAAATCCACCGGTGTGACCATGGTGATCAGATTGCGCACCTTGTGCCGTTGCAGCGCGGCGTAGCATAGGGAGAAAGTGCCGCCCTGGCAAATGCCGAGCACGTCCACCGCATCCAACCCCGATTGCGCACGCAGGTGATCCACTGCGCCGTCGATATAGCGCAGCAGATAATCCTCGAGCGTGAGATAGCGCTCGGAGCGATCCGGGTAACCCCAGTCCAACACGTAGACATCCTGGCCGTGACTCAGCAGGCCCTTGACCAGCGATCGATCGGCCTGCAAGTCCACCATGTACGGACGATTGACCAGCGCATACACGATCAACAGCGGCGTCTTGGCCACCGGCGCCTGCTCGCCGACAAAGCGATACAACACCACCTTGCCATCGCGCCAGATTTCTTCGCGTTCGGTCACGCCGTAGTCGACGTCCTCCACACCCGGCAACAGCTTCAGGCCTTCGCGCAGCTTGCGTTGCAGCGAGAGGGTTTCCTGCATCAGGTCTTCGGCGCTGAATCCCAATGGCCCTTTCATGCCTTGGCTCCACGTGGTGTGCGTGCAGCCGGCTTACCGCCGGACGCCTTGCTGGACGAGGGTTTGGATGCAGCTTTCGCTGTGGCGGGCTTTTTCACCGCGGATGGTGCAGGCGCGGTTTTCTTGTTCGCAGAGTTTTGGGCCGCGGTCTTTTTTACTGCACCGGCTGCAACAGCCGGCTTGCGCGCAGCGGCAGGCGCCGCCGCACGCTGGGGCGCGGCCTGCGGATCAGCTGTGGTGTCTTCGGCGGGCGTGCCAGCCGCCTTGGTGCTGGTGCTGGTGCCGGCGGCGGTGCGCAGCATCCGTCGCACCGCGCGTTCCAGTTCTGCGATACGGCGATGCGCGGCATCCATCTCCGAGCGTGTCGGCATCCCGAAGCGCTCGCTGAGCTGTTCCACCTCTTCCTGCAAGGCCGCGCGCAAGCGCATATGTGCGTTGGCAAAGCCGCCGTATACGTCACGAAACCGATCCGACAACGCCACATCGGCATAGGATTCTTCGGCCGCCTCGATCCACAGATCGAACAAAGCGCGCGCGCTGGTCAACTGGCTGCCGCTGCTTTCGTGCTCGCTCAACTTGGTGGTGAAGCGGGTAAAGGCCTGCTCGATCGCTGCCTTGAGTTGCTCGCCGTAGGCCTGCGACTGCGCTTGATAGTCTTGTTGCGCGCGCGCCAACTTCTGTAGGCGCGCCTGATGATTGCGATTCAGGCCGAAGGCCGGCATGTCCAGCCACGGCGCGTTTTCTTCGCGCCATTTGCCGAGCGTCTGCGCCGCCTCCTGCAGCCAGGGGTCGAAGCCGCCCGGGCTGCCGCCGCGCAGCGAGCCCAGCGTCCACTGCATCAGCTGTTCGCCCTGCCCCTGCACGGCGCGCCGCCAGGCATCGCAGACTTCGCTGGCGGAGGTATCGCGGCCGGCGAACTGCCCGGCCACCTGCTGCATGGTGCCGAACCAGCCTCCAGCCTGGGTGCGGAAGCGGTCGATGGCTTCCTGCGCCTGCGGTGCGGCCTGAGTGGGCAGCAGCTGCGACCACCAGTCCACCGCCTTGCGCCAGTCCTGCGGAGCGTCGCTGCCGGCTGCTGGCGGAGGCTGCCGGCCGGGTCCAGACTGGCCGTGGCGCATGGCGTCTCCCCAGGCGGCCCAATACTGGCGCGCCTTGTCGTCGACACTGCCGTTGTCCGAACCACTGCTTGCCATCATGCCCTCCTGTGACGATCCACCGAGCCATCCTACCGCGTGTGACCAGGTGTGCCGCTCAGGGTTTGGGGATCCGCAAGGTCTTGCTGATCATCAGTGAGCCGGAGAAGGCGAACAGCAGCACCAACGGGTGGAACTGCCACGGTCCCAGCTGCCACTGCCCCCACCATAGGGCTTGCCCGATATGGCCGCTGCTGGCGGCAACCGCGAGCAGGATCACCAGCACCAGGCTGGTCGGAATCGGCGTGCCTTCGAAGTACGGCACCTTGTCGGCCTCGCCGGCGATCTCTTCGGCAGTCACGTTGTAGCGGGCCAGCCGGCTCACGCCGCAGCAGACGAAGTAGCTCAGCACCAGCCAGTCCCAACCGCCACGCATGCCGCAGGCGTAGCCCAGCGCCGCCGGCGCCACGCCGAAGGAGATCACGTCCGCCAGCGAATCCAACTCGCGGCCCAGGGTGGAGGATGCCTTGCGCCAACGCGCGACATGGCCGTCCAATGCGTCGAAGACGAACGCCAGCGGAATCAGCGCCATGCCCAGCAGGAGATCGCCACGGTGCCCTTCCTGCAGGAACCGCATTGCCGCGAACACCGCCCCGGTCCCGCAGAAGGCGTTGGCCAGCGTGAACCAGTCCGCAAGTTGGAAATCGCGCAGCATCGAAAAATGGCGTTTCATGCGGAACCTGATCAGAGCGAGGCGCAAAGGGTAACGCGCGCGCGTCACGCAGGCGACCGTTTCACCGTCCTCCGCTAGGCTGGCGATCAGCGTGGCCGCTCCCGGCCGCGCATCATAGTGAGGGACACCCGATGCGCAGCATCCTGATCACCGGCGCGGGCAGCGGCATTGGCGCCGGCATCGCCACCCATCTGGCAAGCGACGGCCACCATCTGCTGGTCAGCGACCTGGACCAGGCCGCTGCAGCGCACACGGCACAGCGCATACGCAACGCCGGTGGCTCGGCCGAGGCTCTGGTGCTGGATGTCACTGACGACCACAGCATTACGCACGCGTTGGCCAGCGTCTCGCGCCCGCCGCAGGTGCTGGTGAACAACGCCGGCTTGCAACAGGTCGCCGCGTTGGAAGACTTCCCGATACCGCGTTGGGCGCTGCTGGTCGAGGTCATGCTGACCGGCGCGGCGCGACTCAGCCGTGCCGTGCTGCCGGGCATGCGCGCGGCAGGCTATGGGCGCATCGTCAATATCGGCAGCATCCATTCGCTGGTCGCCAGCCCCTACAAGAGCGCGTATGTGGCCGCCAAGCATGGCCTGGTGGGGCTGGCCAAGGTGATCGCGCTGGAAACCGCCGACTGCGACATCACCGTCAACACGCTCTGCCCCAGCTATGTGCGCACGCCGCTGGTGGAGCGCCAGATCGCCGATCAGGCGCGCACGCGTGGCATTGCGGAAGAGGCGGTGATCCGCGATGTGATGCTCAAGCCGATGCCCAAGGGCGCCTTCATCGAGTACGACGAGCTGGCCGGCACGGTGGCGTTCCTGATGTCGCATGCGGCACGCAATATCACCGGGCAATCCATCGCCATCGATGGCGGCTGGACCGCCCAATAAACGCACTGGCGAAATTTTGACCAGGCGGCGCAAACGCGTTGCCCCCAAGGCGCCTGCGCACTTGTCCACAGACTTGCGCAGCGTCCATCCACAGGGCATGTGGAAAACTGTGCGGCGAGTCGCGGCCTGGTAGAGGCGACGATCACCGGCGGCATCGGTGAACCCGGTATGTGCGAGCGCGTGCGCCACTCGATCGGAATGCGGCGGCCGCGGTGCAAACAGCCAACACGCAGCCGATCAGACGCGCGAATAGCTCCACGATTGCATGCGCCCGTCGCGATACGGCATCACGCCATGGAACGGGCGCGGGTCGCCATCGAACACCAGCGGCAGAAAATTGCGGTCGCCCTCCCACATCGGCACCTGATCCATCTGCGCCAGGGGCACCCACTCCAGCGTGCCTTCGGGGTTGGAGGCCTGCGGCGTGCCGTCGAAGCTGCAGATCAGGAAGACGAAACCCAGCCAATCCTCGCCCTGCTTGCCGAACCCGGGCCAGCTGATGGTGCCGCGCAATTGCATGTCGCCACACTCGACGCCGGCTTCTTCGCGGATCTCGCGGCGCATGCAGGCCAACACATCTTCGTCCGGCTCCACCTTGCCGCCGAGTCCGTTGTACTTGCCCAGGTGCTGATCGCCGGGGCGCGCATTGCGGTGGATCATCAGCACCTGCGTGCCGTCCGGCGACAGCAGATAGCCAAGCGTGGCGACAATCGGGGTATAGGGCATGGTGCGCGATCCGCAGCGAAGCGCATCAGTATGACCGATGCCATGTCTCCCGCGTCACGCAAGCGTCGCACAGGTGCGATGGCACAGCGGCGCGGGTGCATTGGCTGCGCGGTGCGCCAGGGCGTGAGCCAGTCTCGACCCGCTTCGATGACCCGTCCGTTTCCAGCCAACAGCCGCGCTCGCTGATGGCGAGCACGTGTCTTCGGTTGATTGTGCTTAACCCACAACTGCCTGCGAGCTGGGCCGCGGCGGCGCAACGTAGTCGGTATCCAGCCGCAACGTGGCAACACCATGGCCGCGTTCGGCCAGGTATTCCAGCCACTTGCCCAGGAACGTGTTCATGCGCATGCGGTGGCTGATCAGCTCGGCCGGCGGCGGAAACATCCCCATCACATCCTGCCAGCGGCGGCCCACGTAGCAATGCGTGGTCTCTGCCTGGCGGGCATCGCGGTACAGACGCACATACGCAGATGGATCCGGCTCACCGGTCACCGGGTCGCACAGGTCGTAGGTCAGGCGCAGTTCGACGGTGTAACGATGGCATTCGATCACGTCCAGCCGCAGGTTCAGCCCGTCGCCGATCGACGACACATACGACCCAGGCGCCAGATCGGCCGGCGCGAACAGCCGGGTGAGATGCTGGAAGTTTTCTGCATACAACCCCATCAGCCAGCCGAACCGGCTCAGACGGGGGATGATTTCGAGTTTGCTCAATGCTTGGGCCATGCACCGATCCTACACGCTGCGCTGCCGCACGGGCAGCATTGACGAGGGCCCAGTAGCAGGCCAACCTTGACGGAGCACTGCCCCGCCCGCTTGTTTCCCCCGAAGCTTGCCAGCACATCCCAGTGCATAAGACGGTCCAGCGTCGTGAATCCGCAACGCGCTTTCCCAATCCCGCATCCCCCCCATCCCGATCCCCGCCTCAGAACATTTCCCGCTGCAGCCCCAGGGTCGACAACACCTTGCTGGAAATTTCTTCGATCGAGGTGTTGGTGGTACTGAGCGTTGGGATGCGCTCCATCTGGAACATGCGCTCGGCGGTTGCCACCTCGCGTCGGCAGGTCTCTGCCGCGCTGTAGCGCGAATTGGCACGCCGCTCCTGACGAATCTGCTGCAGACGCTCCGGGTCGATGGTCAGGCCGAACAATTTGTTGCGGTAGTTGCGCAAACGCGGCGGCAGCCGTTCGTTCTCCAGATCTTCTTCGGTCAGCGGATAGTTGGCGGCGCGGATGCCGTAATGCAAGGCCAGATAGATGCACGTGGGCGTCTTGCCCGCCCGCGACACCGCCACCAGGATCACGTCGGCCTCGTCATAGTTGAGCGCAATGCCATCGTCGTGGCTCAGCGCGAAATTCATCGCATTGATGCGGCGGTGATAGGTCTCGAAGTCGACCATGCCGTGCGCGCGACCCACACGTGAGTGGCGCGGCGCATTGAGCTCGCGCTCCAGCGGCTCGATGAAGGGCGCAAACACATCCAGCATCAGCGCGCCGCTTTCAGCCAGGATCATGCTCAACTGCGGATCGACGCAGGAATTGACCACCACCGGGCGCACCTGGTACCGCTCACCGGCAGCGCGCACCCGCATCGCGGCATCGCGCGCTTTTTCTGCATCATCAATGAACGACATGCGGTCGGTGACGAAGTTGAATCCACTGAACTGGGTGAGCAGGCTATGCCCAATCGTTTCAGCGGTGATACCGGTTCCATCGGAGACGTAAAACACCGGCCGGATTGTTGACATCAAGACCACCTCTTTGAACTGGTGTCCAAAAGTTACGGGTTCATGCTTGTGCAGGTTCCGCTGTGCACTGCATCATAGCGGCTTCTTCCTACGGTCGCGGCCATTCAGCCCGCTCGGGCGATGGCCTTACGGAGCATCGCGCTTGAACGAGAATATCCTGTGGTTGCATGAGCTACGCCTGGTCGATCTGGCCCGCGTAGGCGGTAAAAATTCCTCGCTCGGCGAGATGATCGGCAACTTGGCCGGGCTGGGCGTTTCGGTTCCCGGTGGATATGCGACCACTGCCGAAGCTTTCAAGGACTTCATCGCGCACAACGATCTGTCCAAGCGCATTTTCGACAAGCTCGCAACGCTGGACGTCGAGGACGTCACCGCACTCACCGCGGCCGGCAAGGAAATTCGTGGCTGGGTGATCGATGCTCCGCTGCAGCCGGAACTGGACCGCGATATCCGTACTGCCTATGAGCAGTTGTGCGCGGAGAATGGCGGCGGCGAAGTCGCCGTGGCTGTGCGTTCTTCTGCCACTGCGGAAGACCTCCCGGATGCCTCGTTTGCGGGCCAGCAGGAAACCTTCCTCAACGTGACCGGCGCCGACGATGTCGTGCACAAGGTCAAGGAAGTATTTGCCAGCCTCTACAACGACCGCGCGATCGCCTACCGCGTGCACCATGGCTTCAAGCACGAAGACGTGTTCCTGTCGGCCGGCGTGCAGTTGATGGTGCGCTCGGGCGTCGGTGCGGCCGGCGTGCTGTTCACGCTGGACACCGAATCGGGCTTCCGCGATGTGGTGTTCGTCACCTCCAGCTTCGGCCTGGGCGAGATGGTCGTGCAGGGCGCGGTCAACCCGGACGAGTTCTACGTCTACAAGCCCACCCTCAACGCAGGCAAGCCGGCGATCCTGCGTCGCTCGCTCGGCAGCAAGGCGATCCGCATGGTGTATTCGGATGTGCCCGGCGAGCGCGTGCGCACCGAAGACACCCCGGTGGAACTGCGCAACACGTTCTCGATCAGCGATGAAGATGTGCAGGAGCTTTCCAAGCAGGCGCTGGTGATCGAAAAGCATTACGGCCGCCCGATGGATATCGAGTGGGCCAAGGACGGTGTGAGCGGCAAGTTGTTCATCGTGCAGGCGCGCCCGGAAACGGTGAAGTCGCGCAGCCACGCCACCCAGATCGAGCGCTTCTCGCTGGAGGCCAAGGACGCCAAGATCCTGGTCGAAGGCCGCGCGGTCGGCGCCAAGATCGGCAGCGGCGTGGCACGCGTGGTGCGCTCCCTGGACGACATGAACCGCGTACAGGCCGGCGACGTGTTGATTGCGGACATGACCGACCCCGATTGGGAGCCGGTGATGAAGCGTGCATCGGCGATCGTCACCAACCGTGGCGGCCGTACCTGCCACGCGGCGATCATCGCGCGCGAACTCGGCGTGCCGGCCGTGGTCGGGTCGGGCAACGCCACCGACATGATCAGCGACGGGCAGGAAGTGACGGTGAGCTGCGCCGAAGGCGATACCGGCTTCATCTACGACGGCCTGCTGCCGTTCGAGCGCACCACCACCGATCTGGGCAACATGCCGCCTGCCCCGCTCAAGATCATGATGAACGTGGCCAACCCGGAACGCGCCTTCGACTTCGGCCAGCTGCCCAATGCGGGTATCGGCCTGGCGCGCCTCGAGATGATCATCGCCGCGCATATCGGCATCCATCCGAACGCGCTGCTGGAATACGACAAGCAGGACGCCGACGTCCGCAAGAAGATCGACGCCAAGATTGCCGGCTACGGCGACCCGGTCAGCTTCTATGTGAACCGTCTGGCCGAAGGCATTGCCACGCTGACCGCGTCGGTGGCACCGAACACCGTGATCGTGCGCTTGTCGGACTTCAAGTCCAACGAGTACGCCAACCTGATCGGTGGCTCGCGTTACGAGCCGCATGAAGAGAACCCGATGATCGGCTTCCGCGGCGCTAGCCGTTACGTCGACCCGTCCTTCACCAAGGCGTTCTCGCTGGAGTGCAAGGCGGTGCTGAAGGTGCGTAACGAGATGGGCCTGGACAACCTCTGGGTGATGATCCCGTTCGTGCGCACGCTGGAAGAAGGCCGCAAGGTGATCGAGGTGCTGGAGCAGAATGGGCTCAAGCAAGGCGAGAACGGCCTGAAGATCATCATGATGTGCGAGCTGCCGTCCAACGCGCTGCTGGCCGACGAATTCCTGGAAATCTTCGACGGCTTCTCGATCGGCTCCAACGACCTGACCCAGCTGACCCTGGGCCTGGACCGCGATTCGTCGATCGTGGCGCACCTGTTTGACGAGCGGAATCCGGCGGTCAAGAAGCTGCTGTCGATGGCGATCAAGTCCGCGCGCGCCAAGGGCAAGTACGTGGGCATCTGCGGCCAGGGGCCGTCGGATCACCCGGAACTGGCCGAGTGGTTGATGCAGGAAGGCATCGAGTCGGTGTCGCTGAATCCTGACACCGTGGTCGATACCTGGCTGCGTCTGGCCAAGTTGAAGAGCGAGAGTTGATGGGGATGCTGGGTGCGATGTTGGCGGCGGCTGCGGGAGCGGTTGCCGCAAAACCGGTGGCCGCCAAGGCGGCCGAGCCGGCGTTCAACTGGGCCAACATCCCGTGGGCGCAATACGCGCTCAACTGGGGATTGGCCCTGCTGATCGTGGTGGTCGGCATGTGGCTGGCCAAGCAACTCAGTCAGTGGCTGCACCGTGCGCTGACCCGCGCGCGCGTCGAGATCACGCTGACCAACTTCCTGCGCAATGTGTTGTATGCGTTGTTGTTGGTGCTGGTCTTCGTCACTGCGTTGAGCAAGATCGGCGTGCCGCCGACCTCGCTGATCGCGGTACTGGGTGCGGCCGGCCTGGCCGTCGGCCTGGCCTTGAAGGACTCGCTGTCCAATATCGCTGCAGGCGTGATGCTGATCGTGCTGCGGCCGATGCGCGATGGCGACCATGTCGTGATCGCAGGCCAGGAAGGCATCGTGGACGAAATCCGCATCTTCCAGACCCGCCTGCGTACCTTCGACGAACGCATGATCACCCTGCCCAATAGCACCATCACCACTTCGCCGATCGTCAACTACAGCACCCTGCCCAACCGTCGCCTGGAAGTAACCGTGGGCGTGGGTTACCAGGACGATCTGAAAAAAGCCCAGCAGTTGCTGTTGCAGATCGCCAAGGACAATCCGAACATCCTGGATTCGCCCGCACCGTTCGTGCAGGTGACCAACCTGGGCGAAAGCACGGTCGATCTGATGTTGTTCGCTTATGCCACCAATGGCAATTTTGGCGCAGCCAAGAGCACCACGCTGGAGCAGATCCGCAACCAGCTGCTGGAAAACGGGCTCAACATTCCGTATCCGCAGCGCGACCTGCATGTGTATCACCACGATGCGGATGGCAAGCCGATCTCTGATCTATTGCGCAAAGGCATCGCCGACGATGGCGACCTGAGCAAAGGGCCGCCGTTGGCACGTTGAAGGTCTGCGTCACCTGTAAAACGCAAAAGGCCGCATCGAAAGATGCGGCCTTTTATGTTTACTCACTGCGTGCTGCGATGTTCCTGCGAGTGCGACGGCTGCCTTGGCGTTGGCGCGGCGATTCGCAGCGCGCCAGACGCATCGCCGTTCTGCAGGATCACCCCTGCGCGCCGGCCTCGGTATCGCCGCCCAGCGCACCCATGAACTGGCGGTAATGGCGCAGCTCGTCGATGGAATCGCGTACATCGCTGAGCGCCGTGTGCGCCGAGCTCTTGGCAAACCCGTTGGCGACCGTCGGTGCCCAGCGCCGCGCCAGCTCCTTGATGGTGGACACATCGAGATTGCGGTAGTGGAAATAACGCTCCAGGCGCGACATCTGGCGGTGCAGGAAGCGGCGATCCTGGCAGATCGAGTTGCCACACATCGGCGAAGCACCGGCGCGGATCCATTCGCCCAAAAACGCCACCGTCTGCGCCTCGGCCTGGGCGTGGGTGACCTGGCTGTCGAGCACGCGCTGCCACAGGCCCGAACGCCGGTGCTGGTTGCGGTTCCATTCGTCCATGGCTTCCAGCGTGGCCAGCGGATGGGCGATGGCCAGTTCCGGCCCTTCGGCAAGCACGTTCAACTGGGCATCGGTCACGATGGTGGCGATCTCGATGATCGAATCGCGATCGGTATCCAGGCCGGTCATTTCCAGATCGATCCAGATCAGTCGGTCGTTGCCCGCAACGTTGTCTGCCATATCACCGTCCTGTGGAGGCCGTTACCGGCCGGGGTGCTGAAAGGGCGCGCATCATACCGCGGCCGTGCCGCTCAGGGCACGAGCGGCGGCTTGCCGCGCTTGGCGCGAAAGTAATTGGTCAGCCGCAGGCTTGCCTCTGCCGCCAGCACGCCGCCTGCCACGTGCACGCGATGGTTGTGCCGCGGGTCGGCCAGCAGGTCGAAGACACTGCCGCAGGCACCGGTCTTGGGGTCGCTGGCGGCGAACACCACGCGTGCAATGCGTGCATGAATCATCGCCATGGCGCACATCGCGCAAGGCTCCAGCGTGACGTACAGGGTGCAGCCGATCAGGCGGTGATTGGCGAGACGACGTCCGCCCTCGCGCATGGCCATGATCTCGGCATGTGCGCTGGGGTCGTGACTGGCAATGTTGTAGTTCCAGCCCTCGCCCAGTACCTGGCCCTCGGCATCGATCAGCACTGCCCCGACCGGGATTTCGTCATAGTCGCGCTCGGCACGTTCGGCCAGTTGCAGGGCGTGTTGCATCCAATGCGTATCGATGGCCGCCTGCGGCGCATCGACCAGCGGTGCGGCCGGCACACTCACTTCGCCAGGCCGCCCTGGCGATCGAGAAACGCGGCGAACGCGGCAACGGTGGCCTCGCTGACATGGTGTTCGATGCCCTCCGCATCGCGGCGTGCGGTGGCTTCGTCGATGCCCAGCGCAAGCAGGAAGCGCTCCACGATCTGATGCCGCTGGCGACTGGAGGCCGCCAACGCTTCCCCGGCCGGAGTCAGGAACACCCCGCGGTAGGGGCGCTGCACCACCCAGCCGTCGCGCACCAGGCGCTTGAGCATCTTGGCTACGGTGGGCTGGGCCACGCCCAGGCGCGCGGCGATATCGACCTGGCGCGCTTCGCCGCCATCGACCAATAGATCGGAGATCAGCTCCACATAGTCCTCGACCAGCTCTGCGCGACGCGCTTCGCGCACCTGGCGGAAGCTCTCCATATGCACCTGTGCATCGATCAGGGACGGTGTCGCCGCCTCCAGCTTTTCGCTCTTGCCCACCCGCATCCTCTTCGTCGCGTCCGGCGTCGGTGCCGGGGTGCGTAGTGTGAAGCACGCGGCCGATCAATACGATTGAGTTTGCCAATGCTCAATAGCATAGCACTTGCTATATCATCCGGATAACCACCCTCGCTGCCTGCCTTGCATGTCCGCCGACACTCTTCCCCCTGCGCGTTCTCCCGCCCCTACGAACGGAGGGCTGGGCGACCATCACGCCAGCGTAGCCGTGCCCAAGACCGGCCATTGGTGGTTCCGGTTGCTGGCTTTCCTTGGCCCGGGCTACATGGTCTCGGTGGGCTACATGGACCCAGGCAACTGGGCGACCGATCTGGCCGGCGGCTCGCAGTTCGGCTACCTGCTGCTGTCGGTGATCCTGCTGTCCAATGTCATGGCGATCGTGTTGCAGAGCCTGTCGGCGCGGCTGGGCATCGCCACCGGCCTGGATTTGGCGCAGGCCTGCCGGGCGCGTTATCCACGAGGCGTGAACCTGGCGCTGTGGGGACTGTGCGAGTTGGCGATCATCGCCTGCGATCTTGCCGAAGTGATCGGCACCGCGATCGCATTGAAGTTGTTGCTCGGCATTCCGCTGACCGTGGGCGCGATCATCACCGCGATCGATGTGGTGCTAGTGCTGTTGCTGATGAATCGCGGCTTCCGTGCACTGGAAGCATTTGTAATGGCGTTGCTGCTGATCATCTTCGTCTGCTTCGGCATCCAGATCGCCCTGGCGGCACCGCCGATCGCCGCTGTGCTGGGTGGGTTCATCCCGCGTGCGCAAGTGGTCACCGATCCACAGGTACTGTATCTGGCCATCGGCATCATCGGCGCCACCGTGATGCCGCATAACCTGTATCTGCATTCGTCGATCGTGCAGACGCGCGCCTACCCGCGCACTGACGATGGACGTCGCTCTGCGCTGCGCTGGGCAGTGACCGACAGCACCGTGGCGCTGATGTTCGCGTTGTTCATCAACGCGTCGATCCTGATCCTGGCGGCGGCGGTGTTCCATGCGCAGGGCCGTACCGACGTGCAGGAGATCGAACAGGCGCATGCCCTGCTTGCGCCGATGCTGGGTGTGGGGTTGGCCTCGACCTTGTTTGCGATCGCCCTGCTCGCCTCCGGCGTCAACTCGACGGTCACCGCGACGCTGGCCGGGCAGATCGTGATGGAAGGCTTCCTGCAATTGCGCCTGCCGCCGTGGCTGCGCCGCCTGCTCACCCGTGGCATTGCCATCGTGCCCGTCGTCGTGGTGACCTGGTTGTACGGCGAGGCCGGCACCGCGCGGCTCTTGGTGCTGAGCCAGGTGGTGCTGTCGATGCAATTGCCGTTTGCGGTGATTCCGTTAGTACGCTTCGTCTCGGACCGCACCCTGATGGGTGCGCTGGTGGCACCGGCCTGGCTGGTTCGCCTGGCCTGGGTGATTGCGGCGGTGATCGTTGTCTTGAACGCCAAGCTGCTATGGGACACCGCACTGCACTGAGCATCGGGCAATGTGCCAGGTCGGTGAGATGCGGCATCGTCGGTGTTGCAGAGCCCGGCATCTGTGCACGGCGTAGCGATCGCACAGCGCCGCAGGTTGTCTATTGCCTCTGCATTTGTGGCCGATCCACGACGCGGCATCGCTTACAGCAAGCGATCTGATCCGCAGTGTTGCGGGAGAATCCTGTAGAGCGCACGCAGATGCAATCTGCGATGCCATGCAGACGGTTTACTGCGCGCATGCACCGGCACCTCGGTAGCTTGCATCACTCAGCGTGGCGCGGGTCTGCGCAGGCAGGATGTGCATGCGTCGGGCAACCGCCGGGCTGCATGCCTCTCGCCCCAGGAGTGTTTATGGATCCGTTCGAGGCGTCTCCGGCCGATGCCGGACGCCGCAATTTTCTCATCGGCGGCACGGTCGCCGTGGCAGCGTTCTCGTTGCCTGCGTTCGCCTCCGCCGCATCTCCCGCACGTGTCCCCTCAGTTAACCCACCCCACTCTTCCACTCACGGAGTCAACCCGATGTCCAATTTCGTCAAACGCCCCGACGGCGCCAATATCTTCTACAAGGATTGGGGCAAGGGCCAGCCGGTCGTGTTCGCACACGGTTGGCCGCTCAGCGCCGATGCCTGGGACCCGCAAATGCTGTTCATGGGGCAACATGGCTATCGCGTGATCGCGCACGACCGCCGCAGCCATGGCCGTTCGTCGCAGACCTGGGACGGTAACGACATGGACACCTATGCCGACGACCTGGCTGCAGTGCTCGACGCGCTGGATTTGAAGGACGCGATCCTGGTGGGCCATTCCACCGGCGGCGGCGAAGTGGCGCATTACGTTGGCCGCCACGGCAGCAAGCGCGTGGCCAAGGTAGTACTGGTGGGTGCGGTGCCGCCGCAGATGGTCAAGAGCCCCACCAATCCGGGCGGCCTGCCGCTGAGCGTATTCGATGGCATTCGCGATGGCGTTGCCAAGGACCGTTCGCAGTTCTATCAAGACCTGACCACGCCGTTCTTCGGCGCCAACCGCGACGGCAACAAGGTCACGCAGGGCATGCGCGATGCGTTCTGGCTGCAGGGCATGCTGGGCGGCCACAAGGGACAGTACGACTGCATCAAGGAATTCTCCGAGGTCGATTACACCGCCGACCTGAAGAAGATCGACGTGCCGGCGCTGGTGGTGCATGGCGACGACGACCAGATCGTGCCGATCGACGCATCGGGCAAGTTGTCGGCCAAAATCATCAAGAACGCCGAACTGAAGATCTACGCTGGCGCACCGCACGGGTTGACCATCACCCACGCCGATCAGTTCAACAAGGATCTGCTGGCATTTGCCAAAGCCTGATTGGGCTTGAATGGATTGGGAAAAAGGCCGGCTCGCGAGAGTCGGCCTTTTTGTATCTTGATGATGGTGATGCTGTATCTAGAAGCAGCGGAAAAAATAGCGTGGGCAGCCGTCAGATGAGTGCAGATGGCTTGCTCGGAATCGCAGGGTACGGGTGGCGCATGCCGCCTCGAACAGGAGGCGCGGCCGCATAGCGGTGAGCGTCGTAGCTTCGTTAGCAATTGCCAGGCGCTGTCGAAACTTGGTTGATCGAGGGCGCGGCCCCCTCACCACGCCAGATCGTTTACTGTTTTTTGCTGAAGAGCGAAACCACCGCGTTGTGCGGTTAGGCGTTGCTGGTTGCTGTACTGAAACCCTGGGCACCGATCAACTCGCCTGGTCCTTGCCCGCCCACCGTCGCGGGACTCTTGGCGGCATGGATGCCGCCACGGAGCGTACAGGGACGTACTTGGAGCAGGTTCTGCGATGGTGGGCGGGCAAGGGTCCTGCAGAAATGTGCAGCGTCGAGGGCGCGGTGCCCTTACCGCTTGCGGGACACGCCGTGAATCCGTCCATGGAGGCTCGGTGGCGGCATCCATGCCGCCACACGGTCCCGCAAGCGGTAAGGACACCGCACCAGACAGTTCGCTGGTGGTTTGATTGAAAGCTATGCGCGCCGACCATCGTGACTGGTCCTTGCCCGCTCACCGTCGCGGGACCCTTGGCGGCATGGATGCTGCCAAGGAGCTTACATGGACGTACTTGCAGCGTGTCCCGTGAGGGTGGGCGGGCAAGGGCCCTGCAGCAAACGCGAAGACCTCGAGTGCGCGGCGCCCTCACCGCTCGCGGGACACGCCGTGAATCCGTCCATGGAGGCTCGGTGGCGGCATCCATGCCGCCACACGGTCCCGCAAGCGGTAAGGACACCGCACCAGACAGTTCACTAGAAGTTTTGTTGAAGAACGAGAACACCGCGTCGCCAGGCGTGCCGGTTGCTTGTTGAAAAACCCAAACCATCCACTCTGCGATAGGCCGGCACGACGCAGTCCTGCAGCTGCTACGAAATAGCATCCAATAGGGTCGACTCGCCGATGACCTCACCCAATCCAACAACACTGAAGAATATCCACTTCATGGTCATCAGATATCCGAATGGGCATGCGGCGGCAGCGCGGCACCGCCGCCACCGACGAAGTGGCGAACCACCGGCGCGCGCTCGCCTTGATGCAATGCGCGGATCTGCTCCTGCAACTGGCGGTCGTCGCCGGTGACGCGCTCGTGCTGGCGCAGATGTTCCAGCCACGAGGCGACGATGAAATATTCCAGTTGCAAGCCCGGCGTTGCCGCGTCTTCGGCGATGCCCCAGACCACCGCACCATCACGGCGCCGCGCATTACCCAGTTGCGTCATCAATTGCAGGAAGCTCACACGCGCGTCGGTGGCGATGCGGTATTCCACCGTCACCAGCACCGGGCCGCGATCGTGTTCGACCGCATCCGATTGCGGCGGCGTAGGCCAGTGCCCGCCGGGCGCGAGGTCCAGCTGCTCGGTGCCGGCAATACGTGCGCGCTTGACCAGCAGTGCTGCGAGCACCGCACCGGCTGCAGCAATCTGCAAGGCGGTCGCGATCGAGGTGCGCTGCGCCAACGCGCCCCAGACCAACGAACCCGATGCCATGCCTGCGGAAAACACCACGATATAGAGCGACAACGCACGTGCGCGCACCCATGCCGGCACCGCCGTTTGCGCAGCGATCTGCAAGGACGACAGCACGGTGATCCAGGCCAGGCCGTTGACCACCATCACCACGCACAGCACGCCGATCTGCCGCGACAGCGCCAGCCCCAACAGCGATGCGGCACAGACCAAGGTGGCGACGAACACCAGCAGATCGCGGTCGTAGCGTGCACGCAGGCGTGGGAGCAACAATGCGCCACTGATCGCACCGACACCGATGCAGCCGAGCAAGATGCCGTAGCTGCCGGCGCCCAGCCGCATGTCACGACGGACCACCAACGGCAACAATGCGGTCAAGGCGCTGGCAAACAGGAAAAACCCGGCGGCCTTGATCAGTACCGCCTGCAGGCGCCCGGCCCGCGCGGCATAGCGAAGCCCGGCACGCAAGCCCGCGCCGAAGCTCTCCGGCGGCAACGCGGACGCATGCACATCGCGACGCCAACGCCACAACACCAGCAGCATCAATCCGAAGGTCACGCCATTGAGCAAGAATGCCCACGGCGGCCCGAATTGCGCCACGATCAAACCGCCAACTGCCGGGCCGATCGAGCGAGCGATGTTCATGCCGATCGAATTGAGCGCCACCGCCGAGGCCAGCATTGGCCGCGGCACAAGCTCCGACACGATCGCCGCCTGCGCGGGCATCGCCATCGCCGCGCCCATGCCCATCGCAAAGGTCAATGCCACCAGTACCCACGGGGTGAGCAACTGCAGATGCGAAAGCAAGGCCAACGCGCCGGCTACCAGCAGCATCCAGCCTTGCGTCAGCATCAGGTAGCGACGGCGGTCGACGATGTCGGCCAGCGTGCCGGCCACCAGCGCGAACAACACCACCGGCAAGGTGGTGGCCGATTGCACCGCCGCCACCATCAACGGTGAGCCGGTCTGTTCGGCCATCACCCAGGACGCGGCGACATCGTTGATCCAGGTACCGATATTGCTGCCTAAAATGGCCAGCCACAAGGCACGAAAGATCGGCTCGCGCAGCGGCGCCCAGGCACCACCATCGGCGGGTGCGGCAGAAGAAGTCATCGCGGCAAGGCTCCAGTGAACGGGGTGAAACAAACAAGGTGGCGGTATGAGAAGCGCCGGCAGGCGCATCGATACCGTGCCGATTTCAGAACGCGAAACACGCGCAACCCAATGCGCCCCAGAAGCCGCGCAGGTCATCGCTGGGCGCAGCATGCTGCGCTGCGTGTCCATGCGGCCCGTGCGCGCGACAGCCATGGCCGTGCGTATGCATCTGCGTGGCGCTGGCAAGCCCGCTGACCGCACCACCCACGTGATAGCCGCCGAAACGGTTGACCGGCGACCAGTCCGGCATCGCCGGCGGCAAGGTCGGCGCCAGCGATGCAAAATCGCCATCGCCATGCACCACACGCCCACCCAGCACGGTCAGCACGCTGGTGATGTCGGCAATGGCGGCATCGTCGACGCGGAAGTAGTCATCCGATAGCACGATGAAGTCGGCCAATTGCCCCGTAGCCAGCGTGCCCTTGCGGCTCTCGTCGCCGGAGAACCATGCACTGCCCTGCGTCCACAACCGCAACGCCTGCTCACGATCTAACAGGTTCTCTTCGCCGTACAACGCCAGACCGCCTACCGTGCGTCCGGTGACCAACCATGACAGCGCCACCCAGGGGTTATAACTGGCCACGCGCGTCGCGTCGGTGCCGGCGCCCACCGGCACGCCGGCGGCCAACATGTGGCGCACCGGCGGCGTGTGCCGCGCGGCCTGCACGCCATAGCGCTCGACAAACGCTTCGCCCTGATACGCCATGCGGTGTTGCACGGCGATACCACCGTTCAATGCGCGGATGCGGTCGATATTGCGCGGGGTGATGGTTTCGGCGTGGTCGATGAACCAATGCAGGCCATCGAACGGAATGTCGGCGTTGACCTTTTCGTACACATCGAGAATGCGTCCAATGCTTTCGTCGTAGGTGGCATGGATACGGAATGGCCAACGCTTTTCGACCAGCAAGCGCACCACCTGCTCCAGCTCGGGCTCCAGTTCCGGCGGCAGCTCCGGACGCGGCTCGCTGAACTGCTCGAAATCCGCAGCGGAAAACACCAGCATTTCGCCGGCGCCGTTGTGCCGCAGCAGATCGTCGCCCTTACGTACCGGCAGCATCTCGGTCCAGCCGCGGAAGTCGTCGACTTCCTTGCCCTTGTTCTGAGTGAACAGGTTGTAGGCGATGCGCACGCTCAATTGATCGGCTGCGTGCAGCTGTTCGATGACCTGATAGTCCTCCGGATAATTCTGGAAACCACCGCCGGCATCGATTACCGAGGTGATGCCCAGCCGGTTGAGTTCGCGCATGAAATGACGCGTGGAGTTGGCTTGGTATTCCAGCGGTAGCCGCGGGCCCTTTGCCAGGCTGGCATAGAGAATCAGCGCATTCGGCTTGGCCAGCAGCAAGCCGGTGGGATTGCCCAGCTTGTCGCGCTCGATGCGCCCGCCGGGCGGGTCCGCAGTGGCCTTGTCATAGCCACAGGCGCGCAAGGCCGCGCGGTTGAGCAAGGCGCGGTCGTACAGGTGCAACAGAAACACCGGGGTATCCGGCGCGATGGCATTGATCTCGTCCAGGGTCGGCAAGCGCTTCTCGACGAACTGATGCGCGGTGAATCCACCGACCACACGCACCCATTGCGGCGCGGGCGTGCGGTCAACCTGCGCCTTCAACATCGCCATCGCGTCGGCAAGCGAGCGCACGCCATCCCAGCGCAGCTCCAGGTTGTAGTTGAGCCCGCCACGAATCAAATGGGTGTGGCTGTCATTGAGGCCGGGCAGCAGGCGTCGGCCTTGTGCATCGATGCTGCGGGCACCGTTTGCCAGCGCCATGATCTGCACGTCGTCGCCCACCGCCACGATGCGTCCATCGGCCACTGCAATGGCAGTGGCGCTGGGCTGACGGGGATCGAGCGTGGTGATGCGTGCATTGCGAACAACAAGATCGACCATTGGAGACTTCCTTGAAGCAGACGACGCGCTAGGCAATGCGCCCAACGCAAGACCGGCCGCGGCGCCCTGCATCCACAGGCGCCGCCCGGCATCGTGATCGTTCGGTGCGCCGCTCATGCCGCACTACTCCTGCGCAGCCCATCCAGCGACCACGCGCCACCGCCGGCGGCGGCCAAGGCCAGCAACACCAGCAGCCACATCGACGGGTATTCCATGCCACCGTGCATCCAGAACCAGCCCTTGGGCACGGCCACCACGACGGTGGTGGCGATGAACACCGCTGCCAGCGCAGCACTGGCGCGCGTCCACAGACCCAGTAACACCGCCAGCCCCGAGAGCGTCTGCACCAACGCCAGCAGCAACGGCAATGGCGGTACAGACGGAAAGCCGAATTGCTGTAATTCAGCGGCAAACCCGGTCAGTCCCGGTCCACCGAACCATCCCAGCAACTTGCCCAGGCCATGCGGCAGCAGGAAGCCGCCGCCGGCAATGCGCAGCATCAATAACGCCGCTGCAAGGCCGGCGTGGCCGCGTGGTGCCGGTGCGTTCAATGTCCGCCTTCCTGCGCGCCGAACATGGTCTTGGCGTATTGAATGCCGATGCCATAGCCGCCGGCATGCGCACGTGCGATGCCGGTGGTGAGGTCGTAGGTGTCGCTGCGGGCCCAATCGCGCTGCAGTTCCAGCAGGTACTGCACGCTGGTGATAGGCGCGGCACCGGCCTGCACCATCCGCGTCACCGCGCGCTCGTGCGCTTCGTCGCTCACATCGCCGCAGGCATCAGTGATGACGTACACCTCGAACCCCTGCTCAATCGCCGACAACGTCGGGCCGACAATGCACACGCTGGTCCAGAGCCCTGCAATCACCAGACGCTGCTTGCCGATGGCGTTGACGCGATCAATCACGCCCTGGTCTTCCCAGGCATTCATGCTGGTGCGGTCAAACACCGGTTCGCCGGCAAAGATCTCCGGCAGCTCGGGAAACAACGGGCCGGAGAACGACTTCTCTGCAACGGTGGTCAGAATCACCGGCACCTTGAAGCCTTTGGCGCCCTTGGCAATCAGCGACACGTTGTTGCGCAGCGCCGAGATGTCGATGGTGTGCGTGGCGAACGCCATCTGCGATTGATGGTCGATCAGGATCAGCGTGTGATCGCCGGGCGACAACAGGGACTTACCGGGGACGGCGGTGGCGGTGGTCATGCGTGATGCTCCAGGGAGGATGAATAAGAACCAGCGGGCTGCCGATGCGTACACGATGCGGTGCGCGCGGCGCAGGGATCGTTGGCCACCTGCGCGGCAAAGCGCGCCGGTGTGCAGCCGGTGGCATTGCGGAAACTGCGGACAAAATGGCTTTGATCGAAGAAACACAGATCGGTGGCGATCTGGCTGATGGTGTGGCGACCTTCGCGCAGCATGGCCTGGGCACGCTCGAGCCGGCGCCGCCGCAGGTACTCCATCGGGCTGGCGCCCAGCGCATCGCGAAACACGCGTGCAAAATGGAAGCGGCTCATGCAGGCAGCACCGGCCAGTTGGGTCACTCCGATGGGCTCGTACAGATGCGTGTCGATGTACTGCAACGCTCTTGCCACGGCACGTGCGCGTGGGGCGTGCAGTGCGTTGGCCCCGCGTGCATGCAGTTCGGGGCGACCAGCGGCAATCAGACTTGCCATGCGGCGTCTCCGGGGGGAATGGCGCCATGGTGGGGCGAGCATTCCGATTGCCCCACCCCTGATGGTGAGGCGGATTGCTCACTCTTTCGGGTGAGCTGCCAAGCGCAATGGCACCAGCGTCGGACTTCAGCCGCATCGATGCCGACACCCACCACGCATGCCCGCCAAGCCGTTATCGCGATCGCCATCTCGGTGCTGCTTCGGTCAGCACCGATCATGCGGGGCCAACCACGCATGCACCGTCACGCGATCCCCGAGTTCGCAGCCACGAGTTCATCACTGCATCAAGCAACTTCACGGAGGCCACTTGACGCACACTGCGTTGCGGCGACTTGCCCCTGCCGTAACGCATCGACCCCGCGCCTATCCGATTTCCAGTCGGCGGTCCCTCCCCCGAAAGAGGTGGTGGTGCTTCCCTCGATCTCGTCGGACAATGCTGCGATGCCGCATGCGCCCGCCTTCCGATTACACCTGCTGTGGCACCTGTGCGTGGCGGTGGTCGCTGTGATGTGCAGTTGCTGGTGGCCATGCTCGCCCGCGCGCGCCGAAGGCATCGCCGCGACGCGTGCCGGACTGCTGCAATTCCACCACACTGCCTGGAGTACCGAGCGCGGCGCGCCGGCCGATATCTGGGATATCCAGCAAGCCGACGCCGGCCCGTTGTGGCTGGCGACCGGTTTTGGCCTGTTTCAGTTCGATGGCGACCGCTTCGCGCGGCAGGCGCCACCCGATGGCGAGGCCTATGCATCGCACAACATGACCGCGCTTGCCCTGGCACCGGACGACACCGCCTGGATCGGCTACTTCAACGCCGGCATTGATCGCCTCGCAGATGGCCACCTCACCCACTTCAGACCACGCAAGGATGTGCCCGACGGCATGGTGTTCCGCATCGAGCACGATGGCAGTGGGCGCTGGTGGGCCGCCATCGATGGAGGCCTGTGCTGGTTCGATGGGCAGCGCTGGCAACGCGCCGGTGCCGACTGGGGGTATCCGGCCGAGCGTGCACACTGGCTGCTGCGCGATGTACGCGGCACGCTCTGGGTTAGCGATGGAGCCCAGATCCTGTCGTTGCGGTCCGGCGCCAAACGCTTTGTACCGAGCGGCCAGCAGGTGGGTCTCTACGTCACCATGGCGGAAAGCCCGGACGGGGTGATCTGGGTTGCAGACCCGCACCGCGGCGTGTTTGCGTTGACCGATGTGCATGGCACTGTACTGCCCGCGGCGGCACGTGCCCGGCCGCAATTTCCCGGTTTGTACGCACGGCGCATCCGCTTCATGCGCGATGGCGCGCTGTGGGGCAGCGACTACGCAGCGCATGGCCTGTTTCGTATCGCCTTGCCTACATCGCCCATGCCGGTGTTGGAGCGTTTTGGACCGGTGCAGGGCCTGACCTCGGCCACCGCCGGCCCCTTGGTCGAGGACCGCGAAGGCAATCTCTGGGCCGGCACTAACCTGGGCCTCAACCGGTTCCGGCATCGCGCCTTGCTCCCATTGGCGCCCTTGCTGCCGGGTCAGGCCATGGCCGTAGCGACGTTCAACCCGTCCCCGGGTCCCGCTGCGCGCCCGCTCCTGGCCAGCCTGCGCGATGGCCGGCTACTGGCGTTGAGTCGCGACCTCGTCGAACGTCTGCAGCATGGCGCGCCGGCCCGCATCCTGGATGTGCCATCGACCGCCAATGGTTGGGTGCTTGGCGAGCACGACCTGCTGCGCCTGCAGGCCGGCCGCGCGCAGGCAGTGGCGCTGCCGTTTGGCCTGTCGACCGGCGCCATCCGCGCCTTCGTCGTGGACAGCCGCAACCATCCCTGGGTCTGCCCGGATGCCGGCGGCCCCTCCGCCTTCGACGGCAGCGCCTGGCACCCGCTGGCCGATCTGCAGGACACCCCGTGCACGGTGCTCACCAATACGCGGCATGGCGGCGTCTGGATCGGCACCGTCAAAGGCGACGTCCGCCTGTTGCAGGGCCGGCAGTTGACGCATTACAGCGCCGACGATGGCCTGTCGGTGGGGCCGATCACCGCCATCTGGCAAAGCCCGTCGCTTACGCTCGTCGCCGGCGAAGCCGGGCTTGCGGCGCTGGGTGCCGATGGCAGGTTCCGGCAGGTAGCCGATCAGACCAACCCGCTTTTGCAAGGCATCACCGGCATCGTGCAGGACCAGCACGGCGCGTTGTGGTTGAACGGCAACCGCGGCGTTGTGCAGATCGCCCAACGTGCGCTGCTGGGCAGCGTGCAATCGGGCGTGATCAGCCCGGCACTGCGCCTGTACGACGTCATGGACGGGTTGCCCGGTGTCGCCCAGCAGGCTACGCCGGTACCCACGGCCATCGCCGCCGACGACGGCCTGTTGTGGTTCACCACCAACCAGGGCCTGGCCTGGCTGGATCCCGAGCAGACCTACCGCAACCCCACCGCGCCGGATGTCTTCATCACCGAAGTGGTTGCCAACGACCGTCCCTACCCGCGCACGACTGGGCTGCACCTGCCCAAATGGACCCATCGCCTGCGCATCGGCTACGACGCGGTGAGCCTGACCCGCCCCGAACGCGTGCGCTTCCGTTACCGGCTGGAAGGGGTGGACGCGCAATGGCAGGACGCCGGCAATCGTAACGAGGCGTTCTATACCAACCTCTCTCCCGGCCGTTACCGCTTCCGGATTGCCGCTGCCAACAACGATGGCGTCTGGAACGAACGCGGCGACACGCTGGACTTCGTCATCGAACCGGCCTTCGTGCAGACCTGGCAGTTCAAGGCGTGTGTCGTGCTCGCGCTGCTGCTGACACTTGCGATCATCTGGCGCATGCGCACCCGGCACGTTGCCGGACGCGTGCGTGCACGGCTGGAGGAGCGCTACCGCGAACGCGAACGCATTGCACGCGAGCTCCACGACACCTTGTTGCAAGGTACCCAGGGATTGATCCTGCGGCTGCATGCTGCCAGCCGCTCGTTGCCGCATAACGACCCGCGCCGGCTGGAGCTCGAACAGGCGGTCGACCTGGCCGAAAATGCGCTGGTCGAAGGCCGCGACCGCGTCAATGGGCTACGCGACAGCTACTCGCTGCGCCAGGATCTGGCGGCCGCGCTGCAGCGTTCGCGTGAGGCCACCATGCCGCCACCGTCGGCCGAGCTGCAGGTGTCGGTGGAGGGCCGCCCGGTGGCGCTGCGCCCGATGGTGGCCGACGAACTGTTTCAGCTTGGCCGCGAAGCATTGGCCAATGCCGATCGCCATGCCGATGCCACGCGCATCGCGCTGGAACTGCGTTACGGTTCACGTGACTTCGTCCTGCGCATCCGCGACGATGGCTGCGGCCTGGATCCGGACGTGCTGCACGGCCACGCGCGCACCGGGCATTGGGGACTGACCGGCATGCAGGAACGCGCCAAACGCATCGGCGCCAAGATGCAGTTATGGTCGCGCCCGGGCAGCGGTACCGAGATCCAGATCATGCTTCCCGCCCGCATCGCCTATGCAACGCCATCGCGCTGGTGGTGGCCATTTTTTCGACCTGCACGATCTACGGAGAGCCCCAATGGCTGAGATGGTCAAACCGACTGATGTGCTGGTGGTAGACGATCATCCGCTGCTGCGCGACGGCCTCAGCGCCATGCTCGCCGCCGAACACGACATGCGTGTGGTCGGCGATGCCGAAGACGGTGAACAGGCGGTGGCCTGCTACGCCAGTCTGCGCCCGGACGTGGTGCTGATGGATCTGCAGATGCCACGCGTGGATGGTGTCGAAGCCATCCAGCGCATCCGCCGCGTCGATCCCGCCGCCAAGGTCATCGTGTTGACTACCTACACCGGCGATGTGCGGGCGGTGCGCGCGCTGCAGGCCGGCGCCTGCGGCTACCTGCTCAAGAGCGCGCTGCGCCGTGAGCTGGTCGACACCATCCGTGATGTGCGGCGTGGCCAGCGACGGCATGTTCCGGCGTCGGTGGCCGAAAACATCGCCGCCCACGTGCTCGACGACGCGCTGTCTGCCCGCGAGACCGAGGTACTGAGCCTGGTCGCTACCGGATGTTCCAACAAGCAGATCGGCAATGCCCTGAGCATCTCCGAAGAAACGGTCAAGGCGCATATGAAGAACATCCTGGCAAAGCTCGGCGTGCGTGATCGTACCCACGCGGTCACGGTGGCCTTGCGCCGCGGGATACTGTCGCTGGAAACCTGAGCAGCCTGCAGCCAAGGGGCAAGGCCGGGCGGCGGCTCTTCTCACAACGCGTCATCCTGTCGCTGCTACTGCATGACAGCGACAGCACCGAGCTGCTTCGATTGCCCATGGGTCGCGCGCCAACGTCCCACCCGCGCCAACTTTTGTAAGCCGATCCACCATTCTTGAACGCAAGGCGCACAAGCGATCGAGGCGCGCTGTCAAATCGATCGGCTTGAGCTATCTTATGCACCGCCAAGCGGCATGGGGGCCGCTTCAGCATCTCGCATGGCAGCCGATAACGGCTACGTCCGACCGCCGCACTGCGCTGCGGCGGCACTCGATTCAATCATTTAAACGCGTTCAGGGGAATTGCGATGCTTCGTCACTCTTTGCGGGTGCGCCTGCTGTTGCCGGTGCTGGCCTTGGTGCTGGTCGTGGTGGTGGCACTGACAGTCATTCTGGCCATTACCGAAGCGAACCGGGTCAAGTTCGAAGCCGGCGACGCCATCGAGCGCCAGTCGGTGTCCTTGCAGACCTTGTTCGCGGTCACCCGCACCATGATGCTGGACCGCGTCAATTCTTCGATGCGCCAGCTGCGCAAAGAAGCAAACGCACAGGGCGCGCCCAGCATCGGTAGCGAAACGCGCGTCGCCGATCGCAACGCCAACGACCTGCTGCTGGGCCAGCGCCCGCAGGCCAACGCCTTCACCATGCTGGACGACGTCACCGCCATCCACGAAGGCACCGCCACGCTGTTCTCGCGCACCGGCGACGACTTCGTGCGTATCTCCACCAACGTCAAGAAGGAAGACGGCAGCCGCGCCATCGGCACCGTGCTCGATCCCAACGGCCAGGCTGCCGCCAAGCTGCGCAACGGTGAAAGCTTCTATGGCGTGGTCGACATCCTCGGCAACCCGTACGTCACCGGCTACGAGCCGATCTTTGCCGGCAGCGACAAGCGCGTCATTGGCGCCTGGTACGTCGGCTACAAGGCCGACACCCAGGCCCTGGAAAACGTGGTCAGCAGCCGTCGCGTGCTCGATTCCGGCTTCATCGCCGTGTTCGACAGCAAGAACAAGCTGCGCTTCCAGTCCACCACCGGCGCCACCACCGACACCGCCACCATCGAGCGCATCGTCAAGGACAGCCCGGACGACTGGGTCGTCACCAAGCAGGAAGTGCCGGACTGGGGTTTCACTCTGGTGTCTGCGTATCCCAAGAGCGACGTCAATGGTCTGATCGTGCGCCAGTCGTTGTGGATCGCCGGTATCGGCCTGTTGGTGTGCGCCCTGCTCCTCGGCCTGCAGTGGGCCCTGATCTGGAGCCGCGTGTTGCGCCCCATCCAGCATTTGACCACCGTGGCTGAAGAACTGAGCCTGGGCAAGTGGAACCACACCATCGAAGAGGTCAACCTCAAGGATGAAATTGGTACCCTGGCGCGCGCCATTTCCCGCCTGTCCAACAGTGTTCGGTTGGCCATGGAGCGCCTCAGCAAGCGCTGAGCCGACCGACCCGATTTCGTATCAGACGATGCTAGGAAGACGCCATGTCCAATGAATTCCGTCCGCTGATCGATGTCCTGCGCGAGCTCAGGGCGTTGGCATTGAAGAAGGCGTCCGGCTTTCTGTTTGTCGTCACCGAAGAAAACCATTCCTGCATCGTCCGGCTCAACGCCGGACAGATCGAAGAAGTGGTCTTTCGCATGCTGCGTAATGATGAGGCGGTGCAACGTCTCACCATGGTCGGCGCCGCAAAGGCCCGCTTCCAGGTCGATCCGGGGGCCGGCATGGGCAAGCCGTCGTTGCTGAGCGACGACTCGCGCCAGTGGTTGATGGGCGGCTTCGAACAGGATCTGGGCGGTGCCCCTGCCCCGGCGCGCGCCGCCGTGGCACCGGCACCGGTCGCCGCAAGTCCGGTGGCAATGGCCGCACCAGCAGCCGCGACGTCCGGCAATGCCAGTGCCGGCGCGCCGGACGAGCGCGTACGCGATGCACTGGAAAAGGTTGCGCTGAACTATCTCGGCCCCATTGCCGGCATGCTCTGCGATGAAGCCTGGGAAGCGTCCAGCGATATTGAGCAAGTGCTTAGTCAACTCGGCGCCAATCTTGCAACACCCCAGGAAGCCCAGAAGTTCATGGCCGATGCCCGCGTGGCTTTGTCCAAGGTGCGTTGACGCAAGCGTCAACGCAGCGCCTGCAAACAAGCCGCGCAGTGCGCGGCTTGTTTATTTACCGCGGCATCTTGCGGCCTGATTGCCAAAGATGGAATTGCCCGACATGAAAAGGGCGCCGCGCGGCGCCCTGTCGTTAGATCTCTCGATCAGAATCGACTCACTCCCACTCGATCGTCGCCGGTGGCTTGCCGGAGATGTCGTAGACCACGCGTGAAACACCGCGCAGTTCGTTGATGATGCGATTGCTAACCGTGCCGAGGAAGTCGTACGGCAGGTGCGCCCAATGCGCGGTCATGAAGTCGATGGTCTCCACCGCGCGCAGGGCGATGACCCATTCGTAGGCACGTGCATCGCCGACCACGCCAACCGACTTCACCGGCAGGAACACTGCAAATGCCTGGCTGGTGGTGTCGTACAGGTCGGCCTTGCGCAGCTCGTCGATGAAGATCGCATCGGCCTTGGCCAGCAGTTCGGCGTATTCGCGCTTCACTTCGCCCAGGATGCGTACGCCCAGGCCCGGGCCGGGGAACGGATGGCGATACACCATCGTGCGCGGCAGGCCTAGTTCGACGCCGAGGCGACGCACCTCGTCCTTGAACAGTTCGCGCAGCGGCTCCACCAGGCCCAGCTTCATGTGCTCAGGCAGGCCACCGACGTTGTGGTGGCTCTTGATCACATGCGCCTTGCCGGTCTTGCTGCCGGCCGACTCGATCACGTCCGGATAAATCGTGCCCTGCGCCAGCCACTTGGCATTGGCCAGCTTGCCGGACTCTTCGTCGAAAATGTCTACGAACAGATTGCCGATGATCTTGCGCTTGGCTTCCGGGTCGCTCACGCCTTCAAGCTTGGCGAAATAGCGGTCGGCAGCATTGACGCGAATCACCTTGACGCCCATGTGCTCGGCAAACATCGCCATCACCTGGTCGCCTTCCTGCCAGCGCAGCAGGCCGGTATCGACGAACACGCAGTTCAGCTTGTCGCCGATCGCCCTGTGCAGCAACGCCGCGACCACCGACGAATCCACACCACCGGACAAACCGAGAATCACTTCGTCATCGCCGACCTGCGCGCGTACGCGGGCGATCTGGTCGTCGATGATGTTGGCCGCCGTCCACAGGGTCTGGCAACCGCAGACATCGACCACGAAGCGGCGCAGCAAGGTCTGACCCTGCAGCGTGTGCGTCACTTCCGGGTGGAACTGCACGCCGTACCAGCGCTTGTCCTCGTTGGACATCGCCGCCACCGGAATGCGGTCAGTCACGGCGGTAATCGTGAAGCCAGGCGGCACTTGCGACACATGGTCGCCGTGGCTCATCCACACGTTCAAACGCGACGCGCCGGCGTGATCGGTCAGGCCGGAGAACAACGCATCGGCCGCCACAACATCCACTTCGGCATGGCCAAACTCACGCTGATCGGCTGCTTCGGTGGCGCCGCCCAGCTGCGCTGCCAGGGTCTGCATGCCGTAGCACATACCAAACACCGGCAAGCCGCTGTCGAACACTTCCTGCGGCGCGACCGGCGCACCCGGCAAGGTGGTCGATTCCGGCCCACCAGACAGGATGATGCCCTTGGCACCGAAGCCGGCAATCTCGGACGGATCATGATCCCAGGCCCAGATCTCGCAGTACACGCCGATTTCGCGAATACGCCGCGCGATCAACTGCGTGTACTGCGCGCCGAAATCGAGGATGAGGATCTTGTCGTTATGGATGCTGGTCATTGAGAGCCGGGAATCGAGAATCGGGATTGGGGAATCGCAACAGCAAATGCGGCGCTAGCCGCTATCGGACGAGGAAGCGGCGGGCTCTTACGATTCCCGATTCGCGATTCCCCACTCCCGATCATCCAGCGCGATAGTTCGGCGGCTCTTTGGTGATCTGCACGTCGTGGACGTGGCTCTCGCGCTGGCCGGCGCCGGTGATCTTGACGAACTTCGGCTTGGTGCGCATGTCTTCGATGGTGGCGCAGCCAACATAGCCCATGGTCGCGCGCAGGCCACCGATCAGCTGATGGATGATGCCGCCGACCGGGCCGCGATACGGTACGCGCCCTTCGATGCCCTCGGGAACCAGCTTGTCGGCGTCGGAGGCGTCCTGGAAATAGCGGTCCTTGGACCCCTTCTCCATCGCACCCAGGCTGCCCATGCCGCGGTAGCTCTTGTAGCTGCGGCCCTGGAACAGCTCGACTTCGCCCGGCGCTTCTTCGGTACCTGCCAGCAGGCCACCGACCATCACCGTCGAGGCGCCAGCCACCAGCGCCTTGCCGATATCGCCGGAGTAGCGGATGCCGCCGTCAGCGATCAACGGAATGCGGTCCTGCAACGCTTCGGCCACCATGTCCACCGCGGTGATCTGCGGCACGCCCACGCCTGCCACCACGCGCGTGGTGCAGATCGAACCCGGACCCACGCCGACCTTGACCGCGTCGGCGCCGGCATCCATCAACGCCAGCGCTGCATCGCCGGTGACGATGTTGCCGCCGATCACCTGTAGATGGGGATAGGTCTTCTTTACCCAGGCCACACGATCGATCACGCCCTGCGAGTGGCCGTGCGCGGTATCGACGATGACCACGTCCACACCGGCCGCAGCGAGCAGTTCGATGCGCTGTTCGGTATCGCCACCAACACCGACCGCTGCACCAACCAACAAACGCGTGGACGCATCCTTGGCCGCGTTGGGGTTGTCGGTCTTCTTCTGGATGTCCTTGACCGTGATCAGGCCGCGCAGCTCGAAGCTGTCGTTGACCACCAGGATCTTTTCGATGCGGTTGCGATGCAGCAGCTCGAGCACTTCCTCATCGCTGGCGCCTTCGCGCACGGTGATCAGGCGATCCTTCTTGGTCATGATGTGGCGGACCGGATCGTCGAGCTTCTTCTCGAAGCGCATATCGCGGCTGGTGACGATACCGACCAGTTCGCTGCCATCCACCACCGGCACGCCGGAGATGTTGCGCGCGCGTGTCAGGGCGATCACTTCGCCGATGGTGGTATCCGGGCTCACCGTAAACGGCTCGGTGATCACGCCGGACTCGAACTTCTTGACCTTGGCCACTTCGGCCGCCTGCTGCGCCGGGGTCAGGTTCTTGTGGATGATGCCGATGCCGCCCAGCTGTGCCATGGCCACGGCCAGGCGGTGTTCGGTCACCGTGTCCATCGCGGCCGACAGGATCGGCAACTTCAGACGCAGATCGCGGGTCAGCCGGGTTTCCAGGCTGACATCCTTGGGCAGGACGATCGAATGAGCGGGGACGAGCGAGACGTCGTCGTAGGTGAGAGCTTCAGCCTGGATGCGGAGCATCGGCGGACCCGAGTTTGGGGAAGCGCGGCATTTTACCCTGAAAGCCTTCACGAAGACACCACGCAGCCGCAATGCTGCGTTTTACGCCGTTGCTCAACCGGCAGCGTCGGCCGCTTCCAGGGTGTTCTGCATCAGCGTGGCCACCGTCATCGGCCCCACCCCGCCCGGCACCGGCGTGATCCAGGCCGCGCGCTTCACCGCCGCATCGAAGCCGACATCGCCCACCAGGCGACCGTCCTCAAGCCGGTTGATGCCGACATCGATGACCACCGCACCCGGCTTGACCCACTCGCCGGGGATCAGCCCCGGGCGACCCACCGCCACCACCAGAATGTCGGCGTTGCGTACGCTCGCCTCCAGCACATCGGCCGGGGTGAACTTGTGGCAGCTGGTCACCGTGCAACCGGCGATCAACAGTTCCAGGCCCATCGGCCGGCCGACGTGATTGCTCACGCCTACAATCGTCGCGTTGCGCCCGCGCACCGGTTGATCGGTGTGACCGAGCAAGGTCACGATGCCGCGCGGCGTGCACGGGCGCAGCCCGAATTCGCGCAACGCCAGATGGCCCACGTTCTGCGGATGGAAGCCATCCACATCCTTGCGCGGATCGATGCGCTGGATCAGCCGGTTGGCATCGGGAATTCCCGGCAGCGGCAGCTGGATCAGGATGCCGTGGATCTTGGGATCGGTGTTGAGTTCATCGATCAACGCCGCCAGCTCGGCTTCGCTGGTGCCGTGCGGCAGGTCGTAATCGAACGCTTCGATGCCCACTTTTTCCGCCGCGCGCCGCTTGTTGCGCACATACACCGACGATGCCGGATCGCCACCCACCAGCACCACCGCCAACCCGGGCCGCGCCTTGCCCGCTGCCACGCGCGCATCCACACGCATCTTCAGCCCGTCGAGCAGGTCCTCGGCAATGCGGCGACCATCGAGAAGGCGGGCCGGAGCGGAGGCAGCTGGCGCGGAAGCGGTCATGGGGCGTCAGGTGTAGAGTCGAAGGCCGTCTATTGTCCCCGATTCCGTCATGACCGACACGATCTCGCCCACCGATTCGACCACCACCGCCATCGAAGCGGCCGCATTCCGCCGTCTGCTGCAGCATCTCAACCAGCAGCGCACCGATGTGCAGAACATCGATCTGATGATCCTGGCCGGCTTCTGCCGCAATTGCCTGGGCGACTGGTACCGCGAGGCGGCCGAGGCGCAAGGCCAGCCGATGAGCAAGGAACAGGCACGGGAGGCGGTCTACGGCATGCCGTTCGCCCAGTGGAAGCAGCAGCATCAGAAAGACGCCACGCCCGAACAACTCGAGGCATTCGCGGCGGCCCAGCGCAGACACGGCTGATCGTTGATCAGGACGCGTGGCTGGCGTGATTGCTGTGCGTCCGCTGCGCCTGTCTTGAGACTGCGTGTCATTAGGCGGCGGCACCGCTCTTCGATGCGTTTCGCTGCGGTGGCTCGGGGCCACAGTGGTGTTGAGTGCACGGCCTCACGCGACTGCTTATTGCTAGCGATATCTTGTCGATCAGCTCAGGAGCTGGAGACTTCGGTTGCTCGGGAGCGTCGGGCGCAATGGGTCCACCTAGTGCAGAGCACATGATCTGCGGGCTGCCTGCCGGGCCCCTGCCCACCTGCCGCCGCGGGACACGCCGTGAATCCATCCGTGGAGGCTCTTCTGCGGCATCCATGCCGCATGAGGTCCCACGCCGGTAGGCGGGCAAGAGCCAATCGAGATGATTGGTGTGCACCGTTGCAGACAAAGCATGAGTACATCGTCTGACTGCTGACGCTTCATCGCAACATGAGGTGGAAGACGGCCAGCTGCTTACGTGGCTGTTACGTGGTCACCGACCAACGTCCTGGCACGCTGTCCTCGCCGCTTGCGGGACCCTGTGGCGGCATGGATGCGCCACGGAGCGTCCATGGATGGACTCACAGCGTGTCCCGCAAGCGATGAGGACGCCGCGGGCTTGGAGACGCGACCTGGCCACCCCGCTGACGCACAGGGACACCAAACAGCTGCGCTGTCGAAAGACCGGGCGTGGCATGTATGACCCGTACTCCGCTCCTGTGCAGCCCCCACCCACCTGACGATTGCGAGGTGTTGTCAGCCGCTCTTGGTCTCTGCCGCAGTTTCTTCACCAGCCTGCGGTAATGCGTCGCGGTTGAGCGACCGGCTCTCCCGGCGCGGCGGTGTCAACGGCGTGGGCTTGGGCACCGTCGGCGTGATGTTGCCGAACATCAACCCTGCTCCGGCGCGCACATTCCCTGCAGCGATTTCCAGCTCCAGCCGCTCCGCATCGCGGCGGCGGATCTCGCGCGCAATCATGCTGGCCTCATCCTCATCCACGCCCAGCTCGACCAACGCCATCTGGCCAAAGGTCACCGCTGACTCGAAGGTTTCGCGGATCTGGTAATCCACACCGGCTGCGATCAACTGTAGCGAATGCTCACGATCAAACGAGCGCACCAACAGGCGCGCGTGCGGAAACTCGCGCGTGGCCAACTCGACGATGCGGTTGGCCGCTTCGCGATTGTCGATGCACACCGCGATCGCCTGCGCAGTATGCGCACCGGAGGCATGCAACACGTCCAGCCGGGTCCCGTCGCCGTAATAGATCTTGAAACCGAACTCTTCCGCGCTCTGGATCATCTCGATATCGTTATCGATGATGGTCACGTCCACGTCGCGCGCCAGCAGCGATTGGCTCGCCACCTGGCCAAATCGCCCGAAGCCGATGACCAGCACGCTGCCGGTCTGCCCGTTGACCGCTTCCACTCCCTCCAGCGACACCGCCGCCGCAGGCGTCAAGCGCCGCTGTACCAGCACGAATAAAGGCGTCAGTGCCATCGACAGCACCACGATGGCGGTGAGGGTGGCATTGACCTGCGCATCGATCACACCCGATGCCGAGGCCGCGGCAAACAACACAAAAGCGAACTCACCGCCCTGCGCCATCAACACCCCACGGTCCAGGGCCTGGCGATGATCGCTGCGCATCACCCGCGCCACCGCATAGATGCATACCGCCTTACCCACCATCAGCGCCAACACGCCGACGAGAATGAGTTGCCAATCGGCCGCGACCACACGCAGGTCAAGGCTCATGCCCACGCCGAGAAAGAACAAGCCCAGCAAAATGCCGCGGAACGGCTCGATATCCGCCTCGATCTGATGGCGAAAGGTGGATTCCGATAGCAGCACCCCGGCCAGGAATGCCCCCATCGCCATCGACAGCCCACCGACCTGCATCAACAGGGCTGCGCCTAACACCACCAGCAGCGCCGCGGCCGTCATCACCTCGCGCGCCTTGGACGCAGCCAGGATCCGGAACAGCGGATTGAGCAGCCAGCGCCCGGCCACCAACAAGCCGACGATGCAGGCCAGACCGATACCGACGTCATGCCAACGCTGCGATGCGGCTTGCGGGTCGCCACTGGAACCCATCCAGGCCACGATCGCCAGCAACGGGACGATCAGCAGATCCTCAAACAACAGGATTGCCACGATCTTCTGCCCCGAGGGCAAGGCCACATCGCCGCGCTCGGCAAGCAACTGCATCACCACTGCCGTCGAAGTCAGCACGAACCCGGACGCGGCCACGAACGCCACCGGCGGCGAAAAGCCCAGCAACCTGCCGATACCGGTCAGTACCAGTGCGCACACGCAGATCTGCACGGTGCCCAGGCCAAAGATTTCCTTGCGCAGGCTCCACAGATGCGACGGCCGCATCTCCAGGCCGATCACAAAAAGAAACATCACCACACCCAGTTCGGCGACGTGCAGGATTGCCTGCGGATCGTTGAACAGACCTAATCCGAATGGCCCGATCGCCAGCCCCGCGGCCAGGTAGCCGAGCACCGAGCCCAGGCCTAACCGGCGGAACAACGGGATCGCAACCACCGCAGCGCCCAGCAGCGCCACGACGTTGATCAGTTCACTGGAATGTGCAGATTGACTCATGCCTGGATTCTAGCGGCGCATGCATGCCGGTGCCTTGCATCTGCTTGCTTGTTGCGCGGGGTCAAGGCCCACCTCGCCACCGACGTCTACGGCACGGTCAGTAATGCCCAAACGACGAACGACGCCGAATGGCGTCGTTCGTAATGAAACAGCGGTGACGCGATCAGCCGCGCGCGTCTGCCTGGGCCAATGCATTGCGCAGAATTTCTTTCGCCGGCCCACCATGCTTCTCGTGCTCGAGCGCAAAGTGGACAGTCGCTTCGATCAAACCGATGTGAGCACCGCAATCGAAACGGCGTCCCTCGAATCGGAATGCATCGACCTGCTCTTTTTTCAGCAGCTCGGCAATCGCATCGGTCAGCTGGATTTCGCCACCGGCACCCGCGCCTGTCGCTTCCAACAATTCGAAAATCTTCGGGCTGAGCACATAGCGACCGACCACGGCCAGGTTGCTCGGCGCCACTTCCGGCTTGGGCTTTTCGACGATGGCATTGATACGGCCCTTACGGCCGTCGAATGCGTCGGTAGACACGATGCCATAGCTTGCGGTCTTGTCGTGCGGGACGTCTTCCACGGCAATGACGCTGCCGCCGGATGCTTCGGCCACATCGGCCATCTGGGTCAACGCAGCGTCGCCACGGTTCCACATCAGATCGTCGGCCAGCAGCACAGCGAACGGCTCGTCACCGACCACAGCCTTGGCACACAGCACGGCATGGCCCAGACCAAGCGCCTCGGCCTGCGTCACAAAAATGGCGCGAACGCCTTCCGGCAACGCATGGCGCACCAATTCCAGCTGCTCCAGCTTGCCGGCGCGTTCGAGCTTCTGCTCCAGTTCGTAGGCCTTGTCGAAGTAGTCGGCAATGGAGTGCTTGTAGCGGTTGGTGACGAAGATCAGCGTATCGCAGCCAGCCTGGATGGCCTCGTCGACAGCGTATTGGATCAATGGTTTGTCGATGATTGGCAGCATTTCCTTCGGCACCGTCTTGGTGGCCGGAAGAAAGCGGGTCCCAAGACCTGCGACGGGGAATACGGCCTTGCGAATGCGCTGACTCATTACAGTCTTCTGACCTCACGTGCGGGGAATGGAACGACCGTATCAGATCGCGTGTCGACTTTCCGTCGAGCAGCTGCAAAATCCGGCATCAGGCTGCCCAGGACAGTCTCCATGGCCTTGATGTCATATCGGTTAACTGCCTCGCGCAGACGCGTCACCAGCTGCAGCACCTGCTCGTGCGAGAACTCGCGCACACCGGCCTCCAGAATCTTGGGATGCGCAGTCGGACGATAGTCTTCGTCGGAATAGAACAGCGTCTCGTGCAGCTTCTCACCTGGGCGCAGACCGGTGTAGAGAATCGCCACATCCTTGCCCGGCTGCTTGCCGGCAAGACGAATCATCTGCTCGGCAAGCAGACGGATCGGCACCGGCTCGCCCATGTCCAACGTATAGATCGCGCCATGCGACGCCGAGGCAGCTGCCTGGATCACCAACTGGCAGGCCTCGGGGATGGTCATGAAATAGCGGGTCACATCCGGATGCGTCACCGTGACCGGCCCACCCTGGCGGATCTGTTCGCGGAACAATGGCACCACGCTGCCAGCCGAGTCCAGCACGTTGCCGAAGCGCACGGTGATGAAGCGCGTCGGTGCATCGCGTGCGTCAAGACTCTGGCAGATCATCTCCGCGTAGCGCTTGCTGGCGCCCAGCACATTGACCGGCTCGACCGCCTTGTCGGTGGAAATAAACACGAAGGTCTCGATGCGTGCACGCTGACAGGCGCGCGCCACGTTCTCGGTCGCCAGCACGTTGTTGCGTACGGCTTCGCGCAGCTGCTCTTCCAGCAGGGGCACCTGCTTGTACGCGGCGGCATGGAACACGGCATCGGGGGCGGCGGTATTCAATGCATGCGCCACCACCGCCGGGTCGCCACAATCGCCGAGCACCCGCACAACTTCGATATCCGGGAACAGCCGGCGCAGATCCGAGTCGATGGTCAGCAATGCCAGCTCGTCTATTTCCAGCAGGACGATGCGACGCGCCCCATGGCGCGCGCACTGACGGCAGACTTCCGAGCCGATCGAGCCGCCGGCACCAGTCACCATCACGGTCTTGTTCGTCAGCCAATCGCGGATCAATCGCCAGTCCGGCGTCACCGGTTTGCGATTGAGCAGATCCTCGATGGCAACCTCTTTCAATTCGCCAGGCAGCGAGCGCCCTTCCAGCACATTGATCAGCTTGGGCACCATCCGGAACGGCAGACCGGTGCTCTCGCAGATCGCCACCACGCGCTGCATGCCGGATGCATCGAGCGAGGGAATCGCAATCACCAGCAGCTTCGCGGCGGTCTCCTTCGCAATCGATGCGGCCTGATCCAGATTGCCGAGCACGTTGAGGCCCTGGATCTTTGCACCATGCAGGTTGTTGGCATCGTCCAGAAAACCGACCGGCACGAACGTGCCGGAGCGGCGCAGATCGCGCACCAGACCTTCAGCAGCGCGGCCGGCACCCAGGATCAGCACGCGCTGCGCCGCGTCACCGGAGTGCGCAATCTGATAATCCTTCCAGGCGCGGTACAGCAGGCGCGGGGTCCCGAGCAGCGCCGACAGCGCGAACGGATAGACCACCAGGACCGATAGCGGCACACCGTCGAGGCGGTCGTAAGACAACGCCAGCACGATAGCCACTAGGCCGAGGAAGCTCGACTTAAAGATGTTCCAGAGGTCAGGCACAGACGCGAAGCGCCATAGCCCCCGGTACAGACCCATCTTCCAGAACACCAGCCCCTGCGCCACCAGAACCACGGCGGTGCGCCAATCCCACAATGGCAGATCCGGCGCATCGCGCAGCATCGAGTAGCGGCCCGCATGCAGCAGCTGCCAGCACACCCAGACCATCAGAAGGTCGTGCACCACGACTGCCACTTGCGGCAGCGCCTTGGTCAAACGGTCACGCCAGGAAATCATAGGAATCCATTACTCAGGAATTGCGCAATCCATCGCGCAGAAAATACCAGCTGGCACTAGCGCCCAGGCCCCAAACCACTCCGGCCCAGACTTGCTGACCCAACACATCATGACGAGTTAACACGTATAAGCAGACTGCAGTGAGGCTGAAAGCGAAATAAACAGCAGTTACCGGAACGTGCGTCTCAAGTTGGCGTGCCAGACGCTGGTAGACATGCTGGGCGTGAGGTTCCCACCAACGCTGTCCGGCAAACATGCGAAACACGAGCGTGAAGCCGGCGTCCACAAGGAATGCGGTCAACGGCATCCAGGCGATCCACCAGCTTAGCTGCCCGCCCGTCACGCTCAATGCAAGCAACGCAGCCAGCACGTAGCCCAGCGCACCGCTGCCGCCATCGCCAAGGAAGATTCGCGCGCGCGGAAAATTGAACGGAAGAAACCCCAAACATGCTGCCGCCACCGCTAGACCGGCCAAGGACCAGCCCGCCGGAACTACCGCAGCGAATGCCAGTGCGGCCAGCGCGGCTTGACTCGCGGCCAGGCCGTTGATGCCATCCATGAAATTCCAGACGTTGATCAACACCACTGACGCGACCGCGCTGAGAACGCCATCTGTTACGTCGCCTGTGCAATAGATGACCAACGATCCCAGTGATGCCGAGGCAGCCAGATGAATCGCAAACCGTAGTCTGGCCGATAAAGGTCGATGGTCGTCCCACCAACCCACACCCGCCACCAGAATCAAGCCGATTGCGAACCAGCCGACAACCACGCGCGCCTCGGGCCAAAGCAGGCTAGCGGCGCTGCACCCCAGCAAGATCGCTGCAACAATCGCCATGCCTCCACCGCGCGGGGTGGCGACCACATGGCTGCGTCGCTCGCCGGGTTGATCGAGCAGACGACGATGCAAGGCGTAACGTCGCAGCAGCCACGTCCCAAGCGCCGCCACGAACACATGCAAGGCGCACCAGAGCCAGATCTGAGACATCAACACGGATCACCGTTCTGGAAACCCCGACCGCACGATTGACGCATGCTCGACGCAAGTAACGAAAAGAAACACGGCGGCAAGCCTGCCCGGCTGAGCACGAACTCCGTGGGGAGATCACGGCCTACCGATCCCGACTGTGCCTGCTCAGCTGCGGGCCTGTGACCCACGACGCAGTGTGATCGACGCCGATACACCCTGCCAGGACGCGCCATGCTGGCGTCGATTGGACTCACTACAGCTTGCCGAGAAGACACAGACACGCCTTAGACCACCGCGTAGTTCAACAGCGGCTTGACGGTGCCCCACTCCTTGCAGCTCGGGCATTGCCAATGGTGGGTCTTTGCGCCGAACCCGCATCGGGTGCAACGGTAGCTGGGGTTACGCACCAACAGCTGGTCGGTGATGTGCTTGAGATCGTTCAAGGTGCCGACCGGGTCGCTGCCTTCGGCAAGCGTCAGGTCGATGAGCGCCGACTCGCCGCGCACCGATGGCCGATCCTTGAGCTGACGACCGAGATAGGCCAACGCGGGCGCCACCCCGTCCTGCGCTTCCATCAACTGGGTCAGCGCCAGCACCGGTGCGATACCGCGATAGTGCTCGGTCATCTCCGACAGGAAATTACGAGCGCCAGCAATATCGCCAACCCGCCGATAGGCGGCCATCAAGGCAGGAATGATTTCCGGCAGGTACTCCGGGTCGTGACGTGCGGCGCGCTCGAAGGCGCGCACGGCGGCTTCGTCGTGGCCGCGCTCGGCTTCGATGCGCCCCTCCAGAATGCCGGCGCGCACCGACGTACCGTCGGCCTGATACGCCCGCGCGATCGCCTGCAAGGCTTCATCAGCCTTGCCCAGGCCGCGGTATCGATCGGCCAGCTCGCATTCGAATTGCGAGATCAGCTTGCCCATCGGCTCGCCGGTGACTTCTTCGTAACAGGTGGCATTGTCGATCGCCTTTTCCCAGTCGCGCTCTGCCTGGTAAATGCCGATCAAATGACGCAACGCCTGCGGCGCACGCTGATCCAGTTGCGCAAGCTCGGTAAAGACCGTTTCGGCGCGATCCAGCAGGCCGGACTTCATATAGTCCTCGCCCAGCGCCAGCAAGGCCTGGACCCGCTGCTGGTCGGTCAGGTCAGCGCGCTGCACCAGGCCTTGATGCAGGCGGATGGCACGATCGACTTCGCCGCGGCGGCGGAACAAATGGCCTAGCGCGACCTGCGTCTCGAAGGTTTCCTTATCCAGCTCGGCAATATGCAGAAACAGCTCGATCGCCTTGTCCGGCTGCTCGTTGAGCAGGTAGTTCAGACCACGGAAATAGGTGCTGGACAGTCGGCTGACCTGGGTATCGCCATGGCGCTGACCACCACGGCGGCCGACGATCCATCCACTGAGTGCCGCCAGCGGTAAAAACAGGAAAAACCAGAACCACTCGGTCAGGAAGTCCATACGTGCTTAGAGTCCATCGAGAGGGCGCGGCTCGACTGCGGCAGGCGTGATGGGCCTGGCGTCGGCGCGGCTGACCGCAGCAGCCTTGTTGGCCTGACGCAGCTTGGAATAGAGGGGAATGACCACACTGACCAGCACCATGCCGGCACCGATCAACACACCGACCAGCAGCGCGACGATGATCGCCACCCCGGAACTCGTGTGCACACTGGAAAACAGGAAATCGAGAGTGATGTCCTGGGAATTGACCGCACCGATAATCAGGCCGACCAACAGGAAAGCCAACATCACCAGCAAGCGAAACACCTTCATCGCGCGACTCCGTCGGGAAGGCGCCTAGCTTAACCGAGCCGACATAAACGCAGCGGTAGAGCCGTGATCAGTCTGCGGTATCGGCCATATCGACCGGGACCACGGAGCTGACACGCTCACGCAATTCCTTGCCTGGCTTGAAATGCGGCACATGCTTGCCCGGCAACGCCACCGATTCGCCCGTCTTGGGATTACGGCCCAGGCGTGGCGGACGGTAATGCAGCGAAAAACTGCCGAACCCGCGGATTTCGATCCGATCACCATCGGAGAGCGCCTGCCCCATCATTTCCAGCAGTGACTTCACCGCCAGATCCACGTCGTCCGACTTCAGATGCGCTTGGCGTCGCGCCAGGATTTCAATCAATTCGGACTTGGTCATGGGAAGACTTGCTTTTTTCGACTGACACATCGGAACCGGCCCGGGCAAGCCCGGGCCGATCCATCACACTCTTGCGAGCGCTACGCGCTTACTCGGACTTGTTGTTGTTCAACTGTGCACGCAGCAGCGCACCCAGCTGAGTCATACCGCCCGACGCTGCGGAGGAAGACTGGTAATCCTCCAGCGTTTCGCGCATTTCGGCATCGTCCTTGGCCCTGATCGACAGCTGCAGGGTGCGGCCCTTACGGTCCATGCCCACGAACTTGGCTTCGATCTTGTCGCCGACCTTCAGGTGCTGGGTCGCATCGTCGACGCGCTCGTTGGCGATGTCGCGTGCAGCCACATAACCTTCGATGCCATCGGCCAGGTCGATCGTGGCGCCCTTGGCATCCACTTCACGCACAACGCCTTCGACCTTCGAACCCTTCGGGTTGGACGCCATGTACTGACCGAACGGGTCCTGCTCCAGCTGCTTGACGCCCAGGCTAATGCGCTCGCGTTCCGGGTCCACTGCCAGCACGACGGCTTCCAGCGTGTCGCCCTTCTTGTAGTTGCGCACGACATCTTCGCCGGTGGTGTTCCAGCTGATGTCGGACAGGTGCACCAGACCGTCGATGCCGCCGTCCAGACCGATGAAGATGCCGAAGTCGGTGATCGACTTGATCTGACCGGACACCTTGTCGTTCTTCTTGTGCGTGGCAGCGAAGGTTTCCCACGGATTGGCGGCGACCTGCTTCATGCCCAACGAGATGCGGCGACGCTCCTCGTCCACGTCCAGCACCATCACTTCGACTTCGTCACCAACCTGCACAACCTTGGACGGATTGACGTTCTTGTTGGTCCAATCCATCTCGGAGACGTGCACCAGACCTTCGACGCCCGGCTCGATTTCGACGAATGCGCCGTAATCGGTGACGTTGGAGACCTTGCCGAACACGCGGCTGTTGGCCGGGTAACGACGCGCGATGTTGTCCCACGGATCTTCGCCCAGCTGCTTCAGGCCGAGGCTGACGCGGTTACGCTCGCGATCGAACTTCAGCACACGCACGTCCAGCTCGTCGCCGACGTTCACGACTTCGGACGGATGGCGCACGCGCTTCCAGGCCATGTCGGTGATGTGCAGCAGGCCGTCGATGCCGCCCAGGTCCACGAACGCGCCGTAATCGGTCAGGTTCTTGACGACACCCTTCAGAATCGCGCCTTCCTGCAGCTTGTCCATCAGCTGCTCGCGCTCTTCCGAATGCTCGCTCTCGACCACGGCACGACGCGAGACCACCACGTTGTTGCGCTTGCGGTCCAGCTTGATCAGCTTGAACTCGAGTTCCTTGCCTTCCAGGTAGGCCGGGTCGCGCACCGGGCGCACATCCACCAGCGAACCAGGCAGGAACGCGCGAACATCCTTGATGTCCACGGTGAAACCACCCTTGACCTTGCCGCTGATGCGGCCGGTGATGGTTTCGTTCTTTTCCAACGCTTCTTCCAGCTCGTCCCACACCATCGCGCGCTTGGCTTTCTCGCGCGACAACACGGTCTCGCCGAAGCCGTTTTCGATGGAGTCCAGCGCAACCTTGACCTGGTCGCCCACACCCACATCGATCTCGCCAGCGTCGTTACGGAACTGCTCGATCGGCACGATGCCTTCTGACTTCAGGCCAGCATTGATCACCACCACGTCGCCGCGGACTTCCACGACGGTACCGGTGACGATCGAGCCCGGCTTCAGCTTCGCCAGATTGGCTTGACTGGCTTCGAACAGTTCAGCAAAAGATTCTGTCATTTGAATTTTACTCAGTTGAACACACGGGCGCCGGTCGTCGGTTGCGACAGAGACGGACCGCCCAGCCTGTTGGTCGACCCCAACAACGAGTCGGTTTAGAAGTAGTAGAACCGCCACGCAGGATGCGCGACGGAGCTTTGAAACGCCTTACGGTCGGCGGGACCTGCCCGCTTGCGGAACGCTTACGACGACGTGCGGGCGGACAACACCCCAACCACACGCTGGACGACATCCTCGATCCCGATTCCGCTGGTATCGATCAGCACGGCGTCTTCGGCCGGCCGCAATGGCGCCACCACCCGCTGGGCATCCCTGGCATCTCGGGCCATGATCTCGCGCAGCAGGTCGTCAAAGATAACCGAAACACCCTTTTCCATCAACTGTTTATGGCGACGGCCCGCACGTTCTTCGGCACTGGCGGTCAGGAAAACCTTAAATGCGGCATCCGGGAAGATCACGGTCCCCATGTCGCGCCCGTCGGCGACCAGGCCCGGGGCGCGCCTGAATGCGCGTTGGCGCTCCTTGAGCGCGCTGCGCACCTCGGGAATCGCAGCAATCGCCGAGGCCAGGGCGCCAGTGGTTTCCAGGCGCAACTCACCGGTGGCGTCCACCCCATTGACCAGCACCCGCAGGCCGGCTTCGCCAGCGTCGTCGAACTCGACCTTGGTATCGAAAGTGCAGCGGACCAACGCGGCCGGATCGGAGACATCCAGATCGGCCCAGCTCGCCGCAACCCCCACCGCGCGGTACAGCGCGCCCGAATCGAGGTAGTGCCAGCCCAGCCGGGCAGCCACGATGCGACTGACGGTACCCTTGCCGGCGCCGGAGGGACCATCGATGGTGAGGACGGGTGAAAGGTCGGTCATTCAGGTTTCCGGAGGGTCATCAATCGGTAGTGTAGCGCCGCTCGCAGCGATTCCGATGCAACCACTTGAAAGCACGACGAAAAGCCGGTTAGAATTGCCGGCTTAATTCCGGGTGCAGCCTCGATTGCGGGCACTCTTCCATCGAATCCAACCGTTTACGCCGAGGTGTGCCATGAAAGTCCTGTCCTCCCTGAAGTCTGCGAAGACCCGTCACCGCGACTGCAAGGTGGTCCGCCGCCGCGGCAAGGTCTTCGTGATCTGCAAGTCGAACCCGCGTTTCAAGGCGCGTCAGCGCTAAGCATTTGTTGCGCGTGCAAGACCCGAGAAAGCCGCCTCCGGGCGGTTTTTTCTTGGCCGACGCCTGATGCGCTGCCGTCCTTGGCGCGCCGAGAAGCGGTCTGCAGCCACATATTGGCGCAGCCGCCCGACTGATATGCATGGCACCGGCGTTTGTCCTGGTTTTTTGCTGTAATCACCATCCGAATCTTGTCCACTGGGGAGTAGATGACATGCGCAACCGTTTGTTTGTGATGCCGCCGATCATGCTGACGATCGCGCTGATGGGGATCAGTGCCGTCGCATCGGCCGAAACGCTGCTGGTCGATCGTGTGCAGCAAAAGCCTGCCGCCGCCCTGCCGTTGCGCGGCGACAGCATGAGCCAGGTCGAAAGCCGCTACGGTGCGCCGCAGGAAAAGCTTGACCCCCGCGGTGGCCAAAAACGCCAGTGGCCGACGATCCATCGCTGGGTGTATCCGGCATTCACGGTGTACTTCGAAAAGAGCAAAGTGATCGACGTGGTGGCCAATCAGGCCGACGCCAACGAGATCGGGCCGAAGCCGCCGATCAGGTAATCCGCTGCGTTATCCCGGCCAAACGGGCAGACATCGCTCGCCGCACGTCCAGCCCAACGTTCGCATCACTTTCGCGGGTTCGTCAGCACGGACATGCGTTGCTGCGAATCTGCATCCACGCCTGGCACAGCAACATGCGCCAGGCTCGCAAGAGCCTGCACGCGCGTGCGGGGTATCGATGAACGTCCGGGTCGCTGCCCGGACACCAAGGTGAGTATTGCTTCGCATGACCGACCGTCTTCGCTTTCCCGCCGAATGGGAACCCCAATCCGCCGTGTTGCTTGCCTGGCCGCATGCCGGTACCGACTGGGCCGAGCGCCTGGCCGATGTGGAGGAGACCTACATCGCGCTGGTCACGGCGATCTGCCGCTTCGAGCCAGTGGTCATCTGCGCGGCCGATGACGATCTGCAGATCTATGCCGAGGCGCGACTACGTTCGGCGCGGGTGGACATGACGCGCGTGCGTTTTGTCATCGCCGCCTACAACGACACCTGGCTGCGCGATTCCGGCCCGATCACGCTGCGCCAGCAGGATGATGAATTCCGCTTGATGGATTTCCGCTTTACCGGCTGGGGCGGCAAGTTCGAGGCCAGCCTGGACGACCAATTGGTGAGCTCGCTGGATGCGGCGCAGGTGTTCGTGCCCGCCTCGGTGCAGACGGTGGATTTCGCATTGGAAGGCGGTGCGATCGAGACCGATGGCGCCGGCACCTTGCTGACAACCTGGACCTGCCTGCACGAACGTCACCCGCAGCGCACCCGCGAGTCTTTGAGCAGCGATCTTGCTGCGTGGCTGTCGCAGGATCGGGTGCTGTGGCTGGACCATGGCTACCTCGAAGGCGACGACACCGACGCGCACATCGATACGTTGGCCCGTTTTGCCGGGCCGGATGCAATCGTCTATCAGGGCTGCGATGTGCAGGGCGATTCGCATTACGCCGAGTTGCAGGCAATGGGCAACGAACTGGCAGCGCTGCGCACCGCCGACGGGCGGCCGTACCGCCTGTTCGTGCTGCCGTGGGCCGAGCCGATCCTGGATCAGGGCCGCCGCCTCGCGGCGTCGTATGCCAACTTCCTGATCGTCAATGGCGCAGTACTGATGCCGGCGTACGGCGATGCGGCCGATGTGACCGCGCAGGAAGTACTGGCCGAAGCGTTTCCGCAGCACGAAATCGTGCCGGTTCCGTGCCGTGCGCTGATCTGGCAGAACGGCAGCCTGCATTGCCTGACCATGCAGTTGCCGGCCGGCCTGCTCGCCGCCTAAACGTTGCGTTCGACGCGGCTGCGCACGCAGCGCGTCGGTTCTTGTTCCGGCCGGCAGGCCGGTGTTATGCCATGGCGCGCTACCTTAGTGCGCACCTTTGCAGGATGAGATGCCATGTCCCGTCACGTTCTTTCCGTCGCGCTGATTCAAGAGCGCAACCACGGCGACGCCGAGGCCAACCTGGCCATCATCGAATCGCGCGTGGCCGAAGCCGCCGCACAGGGCGCCAAGCTGGTCCTGCTGCAGGAGCTGCATAACGGCGCGTATTTTTGTCAGCACGAGTCGGTGGACGAATTCAATCTGGCCGAGCCGATTCCCGGCCCGAGCACCGAACGCCTGAGTGCGCTCGCCAGGCAGCACGGCGTGGTGCTGGTCGCTTCGTTGTTCGAGCGTCGCGCCGCCGGCCTGTATCACAACACCGCGGTCGTGTTCGAAACCGACGGCCGCCTGCTCGGCAAGTACCGCAAGATGCACATCCCCGACGACCCGGGCTTCTACGAAAAGTTCTATTTCACGCCCGGCGATCTGGGTTTTACGCCGATCGATACTTCGGTTGGCCGCCTCGGCGTGCTGGTGTGCTGGGACCAGTGGTATCCGGAAGCGGCGCGGTTGATGGCGCTGGCCGGTGCGGAGCTGCTGCTCTACCCCACCGCAATCGGCTGGGACCCGGACGATCAGCAACCCGAACAGGAACGTCAGCGCGATGCGTGGATTCTCAGCCATCGCGGGCATGCGGTCGCCAATGGCGTGCCGGTGCTGTCGTGCAACCGCGTCGGCCATGAACCTTCGCCGCTGGGCGCATCCGGCATCCAGTTCTGGGGCAACAGCCATGTGTTGGGACCGCAGGGCGAGTTCATCGCCGAAGCCGGCCAGGACCCGACCGTGCTGATCTGCGATGTCGATCTGCAGCGCAGCGAGCACGTGCGCCGCATCTGGCCGTTCCTGCGCGACCGTCGCATCGATGCGTATGGCGACTTGCTCAAGCGTTACATCGACTGACGCATGCCTGTCGAGCTGCGTGCAGTCCGCGAGGCGGACATCCCGGCAATCACCGCGATTTATGCGGAGCAGATTGCCGGGTTCAACACTTACGAATACACCGCGCCATCGAGCGCGGAAATGTATGCGCGCATGCGCGCGATCGTGGATGCCGGCTATCCGTATCTAGTGGCAGAACATGCCGGCGCGGTTGTCGGCTACGCCTATGCAAGCGCCTATCGCGCGCGTGCAGGCTACCGCTGGACAGTGGAAAATTCGATCTATCTTGCCGCCGACATGCAGGGCCGTGGGATTGGCAAGGCGCTGTTGGGCGAGCTGATCGCACGCTGCGAGCAGCGCGGTGATCGGCAGATGATTGCGGTGATCGGCGATGCCAGCAATCAGGCATCGCTGCGGCTGCATGAACGTTTTGGATTTCGCACGGTCGGAGTGTTCACCGGTATCGGCCGCAAACAGGGTCGCTGGTTGGACGGCGTGCAGATGCAACGCCAACTCGGCTCCGGTAACACCGCCCCTCCTTCTGATGAATGACCTCATGACTGAGCAGACCCCCAACGTTCTGGACGATGCGCTGTCCGGCCAGCCGCACCGCATCGTCGAACGCGATGGCGTGCGCTACACCCTGCTCGGCACCGCGCACGTCTCGCTGGCAAGCGTTGCCGCTGTGCAGCGAGCGATTGGCAGCGGCCGCTACGACGCGGTGGCGGTGGAGCTGGATACGCAACGCCTGCAGGCGCTGAGCGACCCCGATGCCCTCGCCCGCCTGGATCTGGTGCAGGTGATCCGCAAGGGGCGCGTGGCGCTGTTTGCCGCCAATCTGGCGTTGGCTGCCTATCAGCGCCGGCTGGCCAAGCAGCTCGGCATCGAGCCCGGCGCCGAGTTGAAGGAAGCGGTGAATCTTGCGCGGGCGCAGGGTCTACCGGTGCACCTGATCGATCGCGAGGTCGGGCTGACCTTCAAGCGTGCATCCGGGCGGCTGGGATTCTTCGGCAAGATGAAACTGGCTGGTGGTCTACTGGGTGGCCTGTTCGCCGCCGACGAAGTGGGCGAAGAGGAGATCGAAAAGCTCAAACAAGGCGACATGCTGGAAGCGAGCTTCGGCGATTTTGCCAGCGAGAGCCCGGAGCTTTACGAGACGGTGATTGCCGAGCGCGATCGCTACATGGCCACGCGCCTACGCGAGGAAGCCAACGGCGGCCAGCGCGAGGTGTTGGCGGTTGTGGGCGCCGGCCATCTGGCCGGGCTGGCGCGACACTTGGAACAGGACACCGAGGCTCCCGGCCCGCTGCGCGAGTCGCTGGAATACGTGCATCAGCGCAAGCGCGTGCCCTGGATCACGTTGGGCATTCTGGCGGTGATCATTACCGGCATCGGCATCGGCTTCTGGCGCGGGGGTCTGAGCATGGGCGCCGACCTGTTGCTGCAGTGGGCGATGTACACCGGCGGGCTGGCCGCACTGGGCTGTCTGCTGGCCGGCAGCCACCCGTTGAGCATTCTGACCGCGGCGGTGGTGGCCCCGTTCAAGCCGTTCCGCCTGAGCGTGCCGACCGGCGCCTTCGCGGCGCTGGTCGAGGTGCACATGCGCAAGCCGGCTTATGGAGATTTCCTGTCGCTGCGCGACGATGCGCAGACCCTGCGCGGCTGGTACCGCAATCGTGTGTCGCGGGTGGTGCTGACGTTCTTGCTGACCAACTTCGGCAGCATGGCCGGGGTGTGGCTGGCCGGCGTGCAGATCTTCAATCGCCTGCATGGTTGATTGAGCCCGTCAACGAAAGGCGGTGTCTCTACGCCTTGTAGGAGTGCACCTTGGGCGATGGGCGTTACCGGTCATGCCAGTCGCGCCCGGGTGCGTTTCTATGCGGTTGGTGTTACGGAGCGGCTGGCTGATCCGGCGCGAGTTGCAAGCGTACCCACACACCGTAGTGATCCGATGCCCAACGGCCTTCGGCGTAAGGCGTATCGAACAGGATGCGGGCTTCGCGGGCGAGCAGGCGGTTTTGCTGGAAGAACACGTGGTCGATCCGTGCCGGCTTGTCGAAGACATGCAGATTCAAGGTGCTGACGGTGGCATCGCTGTTGCGGTGCACGCTGCCATAGCTGTCGCCATAGCCCCTGCGTAGCGCCTCCAGATCCAGCGCATCGGCAGCGGTATTGAAATCGCCGGCGATCACTACCGGCGCCTGCACGCTGGTGGAGGCGATGAAGTCCAGCAGGTCGCCGATCTGGCGCGTGCGCGTTGCAGTGCCACGCGCATCGGCGCGTTCGTTGAGGTGGGTGACGTAGACATTGACCGGCTGGCCGTCCACATCCACCTGCAGGTGCGCGGCAACGCGGTAGTCGTCCAGCGGTTGCAGCAGGCGCGCATGGCGCGCCAGCACCTTGCCCCGGCTCAGTAACGCATTGCCGTAGCGCTTGGGAGCACCGACAGGATCTGCCGAGGCAAAGATCACCTCGTATCCCAGTTTGCGCGCCAACCAAGTGGCTTGGTTTTCCACGCTGCCCCGCCGTTCGATGACCTCTTGCAGGGCAATCACATCTGGCGCCAGTTGCTTGAGCTCCTTGGCGATATAGGTGCGGCGGGACGGCCAGTCTTCGCGGTCATGATGCAGGTTGAGCGTGACCAACGTCAGCTCGCGTGCAGACGGAGCCGGCGCTGCCTTCCCTGCTGGATCACTGACGGCCGTGAAGTCGCCTTGCTTGGACTGCACGGCGGCGGCTGGCTCTGTCTGACGCAGCCGTCCTGCCTGCGCTTGCGCGCAGCATAGAACCAGTACGACAACGGCCGCACACAGGCCAGCGCGCCGCCATTGTTGCCCTGCCCGTACCAGCCAAGGCATCACCATCATTGCGTGGCGCGCTCGGCCCGCCGCACTGCACTGGGAACATCGATCTGCACGGTGGCCGGCATCTGCTGGATCCGCAGTTCACCGTTCTGCCAGTCCACGGTTTCACCGTTGACGCTGGCTTTGCCAGGTTCGCCCTGATACGGCCAGACGAACACCACACCACCAGGCGGCATCAGCAGGCCGGGCTGCAGCTGCAGCGACAGCTGTTTTTCGGTGCGCTGCAAGGTGTAGTTAAGGCGGCCGTACGGGGTGCGCAACTCGGCGATGCCGATGCCTTTACCTTCGAACCAGCGTGTCGGCGTGCCGGCGGCGATCACGATGCTTTGGTCGAATTCACGGGTGTAGGCAAACATGTCGAGCACCGAGCGGACGAAATCCGACGCCACCCAGGCATGCGGCAGGTCGCCGACGAAGAAAGGAGTACGCGGCGTACGCGAAACCACTTCGGCCCACTGATTCCAGGGCTGCGGTGCGCGATCCTTGAAGAAGAATGCCGTCGCATCCCAGGCGCGCTCGCGCCAGCCCAACCGCACGAACGCGGCGACATTGCGCCATTCGTATGGAGTGTAGTCCTTCCACTCGCGTTTGCCGTCGCGGCGGTCGGAGAACTCTTTCCAATAGCGCTCGAAGGTGTTGGTCAGCAGGTCCTGCGGCAGGCGCTGCTGCTCGCCGCCCGGCGTCAGCGCGATGGTGGTCGAGGTCGCATCGAAATCGCCGAGCTCGGCCGAGCCGGGCAGGAAATCGATCTTGTGCTCGCGCACTGCCGCACCCAGCGAGGCGATCAGATCGCCACTGAATTCGTCGCGTGCAGCGCTGAAACGGGCGACATCCTCCGGCTTGTCGAGCGCACCGGCCAGCAGGGTGGCATCCTTGTAACCGCGCAGCGCCCAGAAGTTATCCCAGTACGAATGCACCGGCTTGGCCGAATAGCCTTCGTGGCTGATCGATACCGGCATCATTCCGTAGAAGGCCGGGCTGCGCATGAAGTTGTCTTCGGTGCGCTCGCTGGCGCGCAGCTTTTCCATGTAATCGAACGCGCCGGCGACATGCGGCCACATCTTTTCCAGGAAAGGCCTGTCGCCGGTATAGCGGTAGTACTCCGCGATGTTGTAGATCAGCTCGCCATGGCTGTCGTTTTCCGGCACCGGGTCGCTGCCGCGGTCATCCACGCAGCACGGCACCATGCCGTCGGCAAATTGATAAGGCGCGAACCAATCCACGTAGTCGCGCACCACGTCTTCGCGGCCGAGCCGCAGCAGGCCTTCGGAAATCATCGCGCCGTCGCGGATCCAGCTACGCGAATACGAGCGCGTGCCCGGCTGCAGGCGCGGGCCGATGCGCGAGATCAGCATGTGCGCCAACGCGGTGCGCAGCGTATCGACCACCGGCTTGCCTTCGGCCGGCACGTTGATGCGCACGCGATCGAGCTTGCCGCGCCATTGCTGGGCCACCTGCTGCTGGGCTTTGTCGGCATCGAAGCCGGCGGGCAGTTGCGCCGCGCCGGTCTGGGGGATCACCAATGCCACCTCGCGTTTCTGGCCGGGCTCCAGCTTCCAGCGATACAACAGCACGCCCGAAGCCAGGCCGGTTTCGTCCTTGACCTGAGTGACGGTGGGCGGCGTGGCAGCAGTGAGATGGCTGACATCCATGCCACTGTCGAAGGCGCTGGCGAAGCCCGCGTCGGGCCGCTGGGCGGCAAACACGCGCGGCTTGCCGTTGACGCTGACCTGGCTGCCGTCCACCGCCAGTTGTTCGATACGGCTGACGCCGCCCAAGGTATTGAGAAACTGCGCCGGCGGGTTGACCTGGAACGGGCGCACCGCCAGGGCCAGGGTGAAATCGCGCGTCTCCTTGCCGGTGTTGTGCAGCTGATAGCGCGCGACCAATTGCGCCTGATCGGGTGTGCCCTGCACGAACGCGGTGACGCGCAGATTCATCAGGTCGTGATGCCAGTCGACGCTGGGGATGGGCAGGTAATCGTCCTGCAGGCTCTGCTCGCTGCTGACATCGGACCAGTGCAGCACCTTGCCGCCGGTGACCACGAACGGCTCGATGCTGAAACCGCCCTTGCCCACCTCCACTGCACCGTCTTCGCCGATCAGGCCCTGCTCGGTGCCGCCGTCCAGGCCGAGGATGGTCCAGTACGGCTGCTCGCCGGAAAACCCCCGTGGATAACTGCCACGCGGCAGCTGGCCGGCCAGCGACTTGATGAAATCGTTAGGCGTTGCCGCAAACGCCAGCGCTTGCAGCTGTACCTCTTTAATGCCGTAGCGCCAGTTCGGGCCATCTTTCAGGTCGAAACGCAAATAGCGGGCTTCGGTATCGGGCAACGCCAGCCAGTCAGTGCCGCCCGCACCGGCAGTGACGGTGCGCAGATCCCGCCAACTGCGGCCATCGGCCGATGCACGCACCGCGTAGTGCGATGCCTGCAGGCCGGGCACCCACTGCACCACCGCGCCGCCAAATTCGCGCACCTTGCCCAGATCCAGCGTGACGGTCTGTTGCTTGACCGCGCCACTGAGCCAGAAGGTCTCCGGCTTGCCGTCGGCCAGGCGTTGTTCCAGTGCAGGCGCGGTATCGGTGATCGCCTCGGCCTTCAACGGCGAGGTGTCCTCCGGCGGCAGCGGCGTGAGCGTCAGGCGGTCGAAGCACACTGTGCCCTTGCCGCCGACCTTGTTGTAGATGGTGAACTCGACATCCGCGCTGCTGCGCAGTTGCTTGTCCGCACCGGGGCCCCAGGCCTTTTCGATGTTGCGCTTGCGGTAGTTGAAGGTGGTCCAGTTCTTCGGGACATTGAAACCCGGCCGGTTGACCCACCATACGTTGTCGCCGCTGGCATCGATCAGCTTGAGCTGCAGATCGTTGGACGGCGATTCGCCACGCAGCGAAAACCCGATGCGGTAGTTCTCGGGATACTCAAGCGGCAGCGCACGGCGGATGCCGACGTAACCGGAGACGCCATTGAAGTTGTAATCCAGGCACAGCGCGTGTCCACCGGAGGACGTTGCCACCGGCCGCAGCGAGCCGCTGACCTGGTTGGACACCACCAGGCGCCAGGCGCCGATATCGTTGAAGCCGTCGAGCACGCGCTCCTGCGCCTGCGCCGCGCCCGCAGACGTGACGAAAGCGGCCATGGCACACAGTCGCAGGAACACCGGTTTCACCCCTTCACACTCCCCAGCAGAAGACCTTGGATGTAGTAACGCTGCAGCGCCAGGAACAATAGCAGCACCGGAATCACTGTCACCACCGCACCGGCCATCATCAGTTCCACGTCCATGATGTGCTCGCGCGACAGCGCCGCCAGCGCCACCGGCAAGGTGTATTGCTCCTGGTCGGTCAGCACGATCAGCGGCCACATGAAGTCGTTCCACGAGCCCATGAAGGTGAAGATGGTCAGGGTGACCAGCACCGGCTTGAGCATCGGCAACACGATCTGGAAGAAGATCCGCATCTCGCTGGCGCCATCGATGCGTGCGGCTTCGATCAACTCATCGGGAATGCTGCGCGCGTACTGACGGACCAGGAAGATGCCAAACACCGTGGCCAGCGCCGGCACCACCACCCCGCCGATGTTGTTGACCAGATGCAACTGCTTCATCAACAGGAATAGCGGCAGCATCGCGACCTGCGCCGGGATCACCAACGCCGCCATCAGGATCTTGAAGATGCGCTCGCGGCCGACGAACTGCAGCTTGGCGAAGGCATAGCCGGCCATCGTGTTGATCAGCAACGAACCGAGCGTGATCAGCCCGGACACCAGCAGGCTGTTGGCGAAGTTGCGCGCCATGCCGGTGCGCGCGAACAGCTCGTGATAGTTGGCCAGGGTGAACGCCGACGGCAGCATCGGCGGCGGGAAGCGGCTGGCCTCGCCGGTGGGCATGAACGACACCGACAGCATCCACAGCAACGGCGCCAGGCTGATCAAGGCCAGCACCAGCAAACCGCCGTTGATCAGCACGGCATTCCACCGCGATTCGCCGACATCACGACTCATATCAGGTCCTTCTTGCGGCCAAAGCGCAGCATGACGGTGGTCACTGCCAGGATGATCAGGAACAACAGGAACGCCACCGCCGACGCGCGGCCGAGGTTCCACCATTTGAAGCCTTCTTCGAACATGAAATACAGCACGCTGACAGTGCTCTGCAGTGGGTCGCCGCGGGTCATCACGTACGGTTCGGCGAACAGCTGGAAGTAGCCGGAGATGGTGATCACCCCGACCACCATCAGCACCGGGCCGAGCATCGGCAGGGTGATGTGCAGGAACTGCTTCCAGCGTGAGGCGCCATCGATGCGTGCAGCTTCGTAGAGGTCTTGCGGAATCGCCTGCAGGCCTGCCAGGAAGATCACCATGTTGTAGCCGAAGTTCTTCCACACCGCGAACAGCATGATGGTGGGCATCGCCCAGCGCGGGTCACCCAGCCAGTCGATCGGGGCGATGCCGAGATGGCTCAGCCCGAAGTTGACCAGGCCATATTTGATATGGAACAGGTAGCGCCAGATCACCGCCACCGCCACCAGCGTGGTCACCACCGGTGCGAACAGTGCCGTGCGGAACAATGCCTTGAACCGCGAGGCTTTCGCATTGAGCAGCAAGGCCGCACCGAGCGACACACCGATCGACATCGGCACGCCCAGCAACACGAAGTAGGTGGTATTCCACAACGACTTCCAGAACAGCGGCGTTTGCAGCAGCTCGATGTAATTGCCCAGGCCGACGAAGCGCAAGTGGCTGCTATCGGCCAGCGCATACAGGTCGAAGTCGGTGACACTGAGCACCAGCGCAGCGAACACGGGCACGCCGAAAAACATGCCAAGCACCATGATCGACGGCGCGGCGAACACCCAGCCAGCGACGGAATTGCGTTTCATCATTGTGCCGCTCCCTTGCCGCTCACCGTGGCGGGTGCAGGCGCATCGAGCGGCGCACCCGACTCACCAGCCGGGCCCACATGCCCGCCTTCCTGCGCAAAGATCCAGCGCCGTTTGGCAAGAATCTCGTCCACGCGTTTATCCAGTTCCTGCACCGCAGCCTCGTGCGATTGACCGCCACGCACCACGCGCTCGGTCACCAGGCGCATTTCCTGCACGATGCGCTCCCACTCCAACACCTTGGGCGTGGCCTTGACCCGCTCCAGCTGGTCGCCGAAGGCATGCGCCAGTTCGTCGTTGGCCAACGACGGCAGCTTCCAGGTACTACGTCGCGGCGGAAGGTCGCCGATGATGGCGTGGAAGCGCGCCTGCACCGTGGGCTGGGACAGGTATTCGATCAACTTCCAGCTGGCCTCCTTGTGTTGCGAGGACTTGAAGATCACCAGGCTGGAGCCACCGGCGATGCCGGCGCCTAAGCCATTGGGGCCGGGTAACGCCGCAGTGCCCCACTTGCCTTCCATGCCCGGTGGCTGGCGCAGCTTGAACTCGCGCACGTTCCAGGGCCCGGACAGGTAGAAGGCGTAATAGCCGTTGAAGAATTCGTACCAGACGTTGGACACCTGGGTTTCGGACACCTTCGGCGCCCAGCCCTTCTGGTACATGCCGTCGTAGAACGCCAGCGCCTTGCGGAAGCCTTCACCGCGGAAGTTGCCGTAATTATCGTGGTCGCGCAGCAAGCGGTCGTCCTGCTGCAGCGCGAAGGACAGCTGCTGCTCGAACTCGTTGAGCGGCATCAAGATGGCGTAACGGTCGGGGCCGACCTTGCGCTTGATCGCGGCCATCACCTGCTCCATCTCGGCCCAGGTCTTGGGCATTTCGCTATAGCCGGCCTCGCGCAATAGATCCTTGCGGTAGAACAGCAGCCGGGTGTCCACATACCACGGCACCCCGTACAGGGTGCCATCGACCATGTTGGTATCCCAGACGCCGGGGAAATAATCGGCCGGGTCGACGATGGTCGAGCGCGCCACGTACGGCTGCATCGGCTCCAGCGTGTCCAGCAAGGCGAATTCCGGCAGCCAGGTATTGCCGAGCTGGCACACGTCCGGCAAGCCATCGGCGGCGAACGCGGTCAGCAGTTTTTCGTGTGCCGCGGTCATCGGGATGTTCTGCACATCGACCCGGATGTCCGGGTTCTGCTTCTCGAAATCGGCCACGAGCTCGGCCACCACTTCGGCCTCCTTGCCCATGGCCCAGAAGCGCACGGTGGTCTTGGCGGGGTCGGAGCGGTCACATCCCGCCGCGCCTGCACACAGGGCGGCGGCCAACATCAACAGTTTCAAAAGGCGCACGGATTACTCGGGTTTGGGGCGTTGCGTGGAGTTTTGGCGTTGCGACGGGTCTTGCTGGGCCTGGGCAGCGGCGGCACGCGACTCGGCCATGCCCAGCGAGCGTGCAGCGGCTTTTTGCTCATCCTTTTGCGGCAACGGCTGCGGCTCACCTTCGGGCGTGAGCCAGCCTCCGGTGAAGCCGGCGCGTTCCAGACCGGCGCGGATGTAGGGATTCTTCTTCATCACCGTCCAGACGAATTCGTTCTGGTAGTTGGCGATCATTGCGAGGATCGGGCCCTGATCGATGGCGATGTAATCGCTGGCCACCCAGCCACGGTCCGGCACCATGCGCCCGGTCTTGAGCGGGATGTCGTAGTTGAAGCTGGGGTTGAATGAATCCAGAAAGCCATAGCTGGAATACAGGAAGTCGCCATAGCGCTTGTGCATTTCCTCGGTGGCCGGGATCACCACTTCCGGGGCGAACACGATCGAGGAGATTGCTGCGGTCGGGGCGATGGTGCCGTCGTCGAAGTTCTCGCGCAGGCCCGCGCCGCGCGAGGAGTAGTGCCGGAATTGGCGCTGCTCGCCGCGGTATTCCTGGCTGGTGTTCTGCGGGCCGTCGCCGGCGGTCAGGCCCCAGACGTTCTCGCCGTAGTCCTTCCACTTCATCGGGTTGTCGATGGCGTAGTCGCGCTGCGCCAGGGTGGCGCGACGGCTGTTGAGGAAATAGTCGATACCGCGCTCGCGCATGTACTGGTCCTGGATATCGCGGAAGTCGATCCAGACATGGCTGTATTGGTGGCCGAACAGTGGCCCGAAGGACAGGTATTCCTGGCCCTGGTAGACGCCCCAGTCGTTGTTGTAGGTGCGGGTCCAGCTGGTCCACGCTTCCGGGTCGACTCCGTGGGTGGGCGAGCCCAGCGCGAGGATGTACAGCATCATCGCCTCGTTGTAGCCCATCCAGTCATGGTCGATGAAGCCACTCTCCGGGAACCAGCCCATCGAGATCAGTGGCGCACGCTGTTGCAGCCAGCGCCAGTCCACGCGCTTGTACAGCGTGTCGGCGATCTGGCGGATTTCCTTTTCGCGCGGGTCGTCGCCGTCGTAATACGACTGGGTGAACAACACGCCCATCATCAGCAGCGCGGTGTCCACGCTCGACAGCTCAACCCAGCTGTCGTAACGGTTTCCCTGCTGCATATCCAGAAAGTGATAGTAGAAGCCCTTGTAGCCAGCCCTACCGGTCCGCTGCGGCCCCATCGGCGCATCGCGGAAGAATTTCAGTGTGGTCAAGGTGCGGTCGATTGCCTGATTGCGGCTGACCCAGCCGTTTTCGATGCCGATCGGATACGCAGTCAGCGCAAACCCGACCGAGGCGATGCTGGCGAACGGACGCGACGGAAACCGGTCCGGAGCCAATCCATTGAGCTCGTTGGTAGTGTCCCAGAAGAACTGGAAGGTGCGGCGTTCGATGTCCGAAAACAGCGGCGGGAGCGGCGGCTTGACCGGCTTGGGCGGCAACTGCGCCTCGATCAGGATTACCTTCACCGGTGCCTTCTTTTCGGCCACCTTGGGTTCCTCGGCCTGTTTGCAGGACGCCAGCACCAGCGCGCCCAGCAAGAGTGGAATCGTCAACCAACCCGACGTGTTGCCCCTGTTCATCCGCCCCCCACTTGTGTAATCGATTACATCTCGCACGCCAACCTACCCTATCCAAGCGCCGAGTTCGACCGCCCTGACGTCATGCCAGGGCGGTCGAGTACCTCACCAGTTCAGGCCAAAGGCCAGACGGAAGGTACGCATCGGCGACGCCAGCACACCGGTCGGTGTGCCGTAAGCCGTGTTCAAGTCGTCTAGTGTCCCGGTATCGCCGTTAAAGTTGGCGTAGTTCACCCAATTGAACACGTTGAGGATATCCGCACGCACATTGAATTTGACACCTGCACCGGTATCCCATTCTTTGTTGGCGGCAATGCTGAACTCCTTGTAGCCCAACGTGCCATCCGGCTTGAACTGGATGATGTCGCACTGGTCGTTGCCGGCAAGGCAATTTTGACCATAGCGCGCGGTCTGGCTTGCCAGCGACAACTTGCCGGACAGCTTGACCTCGTAGGGCAGCTCGTAGATGCCGGTGACCACCAGGCGGTTCTTCGGGATGCCGCCGGCCTCGCGCCAGCCGTAATCTTCGATGCGCTCGCGATCCAATGCGTAATGCTCGCCGAACTGGCGGTTTTCCTTGGCATCGGAATAGGTGTAGGCCACCGTCAGGCCCCAACCGGATTCTTCATCGAAGGGCTTTTCGACCTGCAACGCGAGTTGGTTGTTGCGGGTCTCCACCCCATTGGTGCCGAGCACGATGGCGCTATAGCCGTCCGGTCCGTCGGTGGGTACGCCCGAGGTGGTGCCGGGCTGGAAGAACGCGCCGTTCGGCAGGCGGTTGCCGCGCACGAACGCAAAGCCGTCATGGCTCTCGATGCGGCTCAGGGTCACGTCGGTGAACCAGTCCTGGCCCCACAGCGGCACCATGTTGCGCATGCCGATGCTGAATTGATCGGAGTACGGGGTCTTGATGTTGTTGTCGATCAGATAGATTTCACGCCCGCCGCCGCCGGCGCTGGTCGCCGCCAGCGCATCGAGCCCTTCCTGGCTGGCGAAGGACGGATTCCATGCCGTGCACGGGTCGCCCAGGCAGGCCGGGTTGTTGGCGCTGGTGAAGTAGTAGCTATAGGACTTGAAGGAGTTGTTGAGCTGCTCCAGGGCCAGGTAATCGAAGATGTTGCGGTCGTAGGCACGGCCGGCGCCACCGTAGATCACGTGGGCCTGGTCGCCGAACAGGTCGTACGAGGCACCCAGGCGCGGCTGCCAGGCATTCTTGAACGCCTTGCGGTTGTTGCCGGTGCTGATGAAGTTGTTGATGTTGTAGTTGGCGTTTTGCAGGTTGGGCCAGTTCTGCAACGCACCGGCCACATCGGACGGCGTGACGAAGTCCAGGAATGCCGGGGTTTCTTCGTAGTCATAGCGCACGCCCAGGTTGAGGGTCCAGTGCTCGTTGACCTCCCAGTCGTCCTGCAGATAGATACCGTACTGCTTGTTCTTGGATACCACCGAGCCGCCACCTTCGGTCAATGGCGCGCCAAAGCGCACGCGGTACGGCGTTTCGACATCGGTAAGGATGTTGTAGTAGTACTGCGGATTGGCCGGGTTGAACTGGGTCGAGTCCAGATCGATGCTCTTGAACTTCACGCCCATCTTGACGGTGTGCGCGCCGTGCCATTCCAGGCTGTTCAAGGTCAGATCGTCCTGGAACGTCCAGCCTTTCTGGCCCTTGCGCTGGAAGCTGCTGCCGGCACCGGCGGCCAGCACGTCGGTCTCGTTACCGCGCACCGGCGTGTAGCTCAGCACGTATCCGCTGCCGTTGTTGAGCGGCGCCTGGTTCCAGAACGCACTCTCGTAGCTCAGGTTGGCTTCGTTGAGGAAGTTGGCACCGCTGTACTGCCAGCGCAGGTTGGCGCGCTTTTCTTCCTGGCCGTTGACGCTGCCGTGCTCATAGGTCGAGGTCTGGCCGACGTCGTTGAGCTCGTCTTCCTTGCGGTACTTGCCGGTCAGTTCGAACAGGTTGTTGTCGCCGATGGTCCAGTCGATCTTGCCGAAGTACAGGTCTTCCTTGAACGGGGTGCTGTAGGTGGCCACCAGCGGCTGCAGCTGTGCCGGCAACTGGTCCACGCGGTCGGAATAGATCGAGCCGGGGATCACCACGTTGGGGGTGGTGTATTCCTTGGCTTCATAGGCGATGAAGAAGTGCGCCTTGTCCTTGAGGATCGGGCCGCTGAAGGTGGCGCCGTACTGGGTTTCCTCGAAGTCATCGCGCACGCCGGCCTTCTTCTCCAGCGGGCTTTCTTCGCGCCAGCCATCATTGCTGGTATCCCAGAAGAAGCTGCCGTGGAAATCGTTGGTGCCGGACTTGGACGAAGCCACGATGGCCGCGCCGCTGACCTGGTCGAACTCGGCCTTGTAGTTGGAGGTGATGACCTTGTATTCGCCGATCGCCGACTGCGGGAACGGATTGCCACGGCTGGAATCCTGGCCAGCGACGCCGCCGGTCAGCACGTAGTTCTTCTGGCTCACGCCATCGATATAGACGTTGGTGCCTTCGGCCGAGGTCGCGCCCGAGCGCACCTTGGTGGTGCCGTTGGCGTCGCGGGTGAACTGCACGTTCGGCACGGTGTCGGCCAGCTCCAGGAAGTTGCGCGTGGCACGCGGCAGGTTCTGGATCTGCACATTGGAAATGTACGTGGCGTTCTCGGAGGTGCGCGTCTCCACCAGCACCGGCGGCGCCTTGACCTGCACGGCGTCCAGCGTGGTGGCGTTACCACCTTCGGTCGTGGCCGGCTCGCCGCCGACGCCCAGGTTCAGGGTCGCGGTCTGGCCGACCTGCACGGTGACGTTCTGCGAGCTGGTCTCGCCGTTGGCGGTGACGTCGATGCGGTACGAACCCGGCGGCAGGCCGCCGACCGAGTAACTGCCGTTGTTGACTTGCACGGTGCGGGTCAGGCCGGTCGCGAGATTGGTCGCAGTCACCTGGGCCTGCGCCGCGGGCGCCGAGTCGACGCTAACCTGGCCGCGGATGGTTGCGGCAGTGCTCTGCGCAAATGCAGGTGCGGCGCCTAGCAGCAGGCAGCTGGCCAGGGCGCAGCTGAGGAGCTTGCGCGCCGGACGGGCGGAATGGGGGTGGTGGTGGCGCATTGGTCCCTCCAGGGATCGGTACAGATTGTTGTTGTGGCATTGCGAACTAGCAGGAACGACCGCTGCGGGGGAGCAGCGGGAGCGGACAGAACGTCCGCGAAAGTCAGGGGCCGGGCTCGCCGGCACCGCAGGAAGCACGTATCACCAGCTCGGGCGTGAGCAATTGGCGGATACCGTCGTCATGGCCGGGCAGTTCCACCAGCCGCATCAATCGGGACATCGCCTGCTCGCCCAGGCGCGCGATGCTGACCCGCATGGTGGTCAGCGCCGGATGGACGAAGCGTGCCAGCGGGATGTCGTCGAACCCGGCCAATGCCACATTGCCAGGCACCGACACCTCGGCCTGCGCAAATGCGTACAGGCAGCCGAGCGCGGTCATGTCGTTGGCGGCAAATACCGCATCGGGCAAGGTCCCGGCGGCCAGCATTGCCAGTCCGGCACGGTGACCGGAGGCTTCGTCGAAGTCGCCGGCGTATTCGATCCCCTGCGCCTGGTCGCCGAAACCGGCAATCGCGTCGCGGAAACCGCGCAGGCGTTCGCGCGCATCGAAATTGAGCGCCGGCCCTCCGATAAAAGCGATGCGCCGGTGGCCGGCACGCAACAGGTGCTCGGTCATGGCCATGGCACCGGCATGGTCATCGATGCTCAGCACTGGATAACCGGCGCCGGGCAGATGCGCATTGATCAGCACCGTCGGCAGCGACTGCGGCAGATTGTCGGTAAGAAATCCCGGCTGCTCGGCGTAGGGAGAGAGCACCAGCAAGCCGTCTACGCGCCCGCGCATGGACCGCAGCGCCCTACCCTGCGCCTCCGGGTCGCCGTGATAACTGGACACCAGCAGGTGCTGACCGGCGGCACGCGCGGCACCGTCGATGCCGCGGATCAATTCGGAAAAGAACTCGCCATACAGGTCCGGCAGCACCACACCCAGGGTCTGGGAACGCCGGCTGCTCAGGCTGCGGGCAGCCGCATGCGGGCTGTATCGCAGCCGCTCGGCCACGTCCATGACCTGCTGGCGCACTGGCCCGGCGACGTTGTCATGTCCGTTGAGCGCACGCGACACGGTGGCCACAGAGACCTGTGCCTCCCGCGCCACATCTTTGATGGTGACCGCACCCTTGGCCATTCGTGTCGCCCTCCGCGACCCACTTCGCAAAACTGGCGCGGACTGTAAGCGTTTTCATAAGCGGGCGTAAACCCCCATCTTCACGCCTGTGAAAACGCTTACAGATCAAGCATCTGCAGGTGATGAATACGTGAATGAACGTGCTGCGTCGCAACAAATGGCGCCCGCGCGCCACAAATGAAGCGGAACGCCGGTCACGGCCGGGGCCACGTCGACTGGTGCGTTGACCAGTGGAAACGCGACTCCCGGTCTACAGGCACGTGGCGCCGCTCGGATCGCGACGTTAAAACGTATGTGATGGTCTTCGCCGATATCAGAGACTGACTTTCTGGGACCGAGCAACGCCAGAGCGGCTGCAGCGTTCTCGGTGCGACGGGGGTTGACGGCACTGCCCGTCGCCCCCGAATGCGCTCCTGCAACCGCGGCTCGGTCGTCCGGGCTTCGGTCTACCCCGCCTCGCCCGGTGCGATTGCCTCGATCGACAAGGCATGGATGTCGGTCTGCATCATCTCCCCAACCGCGGCATAGACCGCCCGGTGGCGCGCTAGCGGCGGCTTGCCGGCGAAGACGGCGCTGACCACGCGCACATTGAAATGGCCGCGGCCATCACGGGCACCGGCGTGGCCGGCATGCCGGTGACTGTCGTCCACCACGTCCAGCTCAGTAGGCGCCAACGCCGATTGCAGCGCGTCGCGAATCCGCTCGACCCGGCTCATGGCAGCACCCGGCGGAACGGCCGGACGTCGGTGCGCACGTAGACGCCAGCGGCCACATAGGGATCGGCATCGGCCCAGGCACGTGCCTCTTCCAGTGCGTCGAACTCGGCAATCACCACGCTTCCGCTGAAACCGGCCGGACCCGGATCCTCGGCGTCGATAGCCGGGCACGGGCCTGCCACCAGCAACCGCCCAGCCGCAGCCAGCGCCTGCAGGCGTGCCAGATGTGCCGGTCGCGCCTGCTGCCGCGCGTCCAGTGCATCGGCCCCGTCATACCCTTCGATTACGTACCACACATGCCACCTCACTCAGGACTTGAAGATCAACGCAGGGATTCTAGCCGCGTCGGCGCTGGACACCGCCCCCGCGCACGCATTACCCTTGGCGCCACTGCACACGCAACCGGACGCAGCGGCCCGTCGGCCCAGGCATCACACCTCACTCGACGACCGATTCGCTGCCCACCGCCGGCTCGCGTAGACGACCTCCTCGCTGTTCCGTCGCCGCCTGCCACGCGGCGCCCGATGGTACGCGGACCGGCGTTTGTGGATTTGTGGGATCGTGCCGAAGCAGGCACGACATTGATCGCAATAACTCAAGGCAAAGCCCTGCAGGCGCGGCTCAGACCGTGGCCGGCGACCGTAAGACCCGATGTCGACCTGATGAATTCCGAACTCGCGCACGTCGCGACTCCGCCAGCCGCAAGCGCTCACCCACAGCAGCAGGAAATGCCGCTGGCGGTGGTGCATGGGCAACCAGTGCTGCAGATCCCGCAGGATCTGTATATCCCGCCGGATGCGCTGGAAGTGATTCTGGATGCGTTCGAAGGCCCGCTGGACTTATTGCTGTACCTGATCCGCCGTCAGAACCTGGACATCCTGGATATCCCCGTCGCCGAGATCACCCGGCAGTACGTGGACTACATCAATGTGATGCAGGAGCTGCGCTTCGAACTGGCAGCCGAATATCTGGTGATGGCTGCGATTCTGGCCGAGATCAAATCGCGCATGCTGTTGCCGCGGCCACCCAGTCAGGAAGGCGAAGAAGAAGACCCGCGCGCAGAGCTGGTGCGCCGCTTGCAGGAATACGAGCGTTTCAAGCAGGCCGCCGAAGACTTGGACACACTGCCCCGCATGGGCCGCGACAGCGCTCCGGTGCAGGCGCATCTGCCCGAGCGCGCAGCGGTCAAGCTGCCGCCGCCGGTGGAATTGAAAGAAATGCTGATGGCGCTGTACGACGTGCTCAAGCGCGCTGAGCTGTTCACCGGTCATGCGATCAAGCGCGAGGCGTTGAGTGTGCGCCAGCGCATGGGCGATGTGCTGAGCCGCCTGGACGACGGAAAGTTCTACCGCTTCGAATCGCTGTTCACGGCCGAAGAAGGCAAGCTCGGCGTGCTGGTCACCTTTTTGGCGCTGCTCGAATTGGCCAAGGAGCAGTTGCTGGACATCGTGCAGGAAGCGCCGCTGGCGCCGATCTACGTGAAGTCGCTGGCGTTGGGCAACACCAATGCGCCGCTGCAATTCTCCAGCGAATTCGATGACAGCGATGCTGCCAACGAACCTATCTGAAGCCGATCACCGAATGGATCAAGCGCTGATCACCCGCATCATCGAAGCCGCCCTGCTGGCCAGCAGCCAGCCGCTGACGCTAGCGCAGCTGCAGGGGCTGTTTCCGGAAGAAGAGCCGGCCCCGCCCGGCAGCGTCGAGCGCGCGCTGGAACTGTTGCGCGAAGGCTGCGCCGAGCGCGGCGTGGAGCTGGTCGAGGTGGCCTCCGGCTTCCGCTTCCAGGTCAAGGCCGATGTGCATGGCTGGGTTGCCCGGCTATGGACCGAGCGTCGCACCAAGTACACCCGCGCCACGCTGGAGACCCTCGCGCTGATCGCCTACCGCCAGCCGATCACCCGCGGCGAGATCGAACAGGTGCGCGGCGTGGCGGTCAGCAGCAACATCATCCAGGCCCTGGAAGAACGCGAATGGATCCGCGTGGTGGGTCACCGCGACGTGCCCGGCAAGCCGGCCCTGTTCGGCACCACCAAGGGCTTTCTGGATTATTTCGGGCTCAAGCGATTGGACGAGCTGCCGCCATTGTCTGAGTTGAAGGACATTGCCGAGCTGGAACCGCAGCTGCCGCTGGACCGCGATGGTCAGCTGGATGGCGCAGTGCCGGCATCGGCGGCGATGGATACGGCACAAGGCCAGGACGGTGCGGACGCGTCCGATGCAGCTGACGGCAGCACCGCTGCCGGTGTCGCCGCCGATGCCGATGGATCGGAGACGACTGCCACGCCTGACGCTGCGCGCGCCGCAACTGCGGACGCCGGCGCTGACGGAAGCACTGATGCGCCAGACGACAGCCAGGACGATGCAGACGTTGCAGCGGATGCGCAGCGTGCGAACGCAGCAGATCAAGACATCGCCTCCGACACCGATAGCGGTGGCGATGTTGGCATCGACAGCAACGACGACGACCACGCATCAATCGACGATGCCGACACCGACGCCGATACGGCAACACCCCACGCTGGCATGGCAGACGACACCGCCGACACGCCGAGCGACGACACACCGCGGCACTCCGAGGTTTCCTCGGCGCAGCACACGCACCAAACGCAAGACCCAGACAGCGCCCGCGAGGGCGACCCCGACACCGCGCCGGGCACGCGCGCGGATGCAGTGAACGAAGACGAAGACAACGCCGTCGCGACGACGACCGTGGCTGTTGACGAAGCCGATTCCGACCCAGAGGCCGACCCGCAACGCGTCGGCCGGAGCCAGACACATGAGTGACACTCCCCGCAAGCTGTCGTTGAACAAGCTTTCCCTCAAGCGCGACAGCGCGCCCGAAGCGCCCAAGCTGGAAGAGCGCCTGCACAAGGTGCTGGCCCAAGCCGGCCTGGGTTCGCGCCGCGCGCTCGAACAGCGTATTGCCGATGGCCTGATCAAGGTCAATGGCGCCGTCGCGCAGACCGGCATGTCGGTGCGTAGCGGCGACAAGATCGAGCTGGACGGCCGCAGCTTCGTGGCCAGCGCGCTGACCGAACCTTCGCGTGTGCTGATCTACAACAAGCCCGAAGGCGAAGTGACCACGCGCGAAGATCCCGAAGGCCGCCCGACCGTGTTCGAGTCGCTGCCGGCATTGAAGGGCTCGCGCTGGATCGCGATCGGCCGGCTGGACATCAACACCACCGGCCTGCTGCTGCTGACCACCGACGGTGAGCTGGCCAACGCGATGATGCACCCCTCCTATGAGGTCGAGCGCGAGTACGTGGTGCGCGTGCGCGCCCCGGAAGGCGAGGAAAAGGTCTCCGACGCGATCATCGAGCGGCTGTCGCGCGGCGTGCTGCTGGAAGACGGTGGCGCCAAGTTCGACGAGATCGAACGCATCGGCGGCACCGATTCGCACGACTGGTTCCGTGTGGTGGTCAAGGAAGGCCGCAACCGCGAAGTGCGCCGCTTGTGGGAATCGCAGGGCTGCCAGGTCAGTCGCCTCAAGCGCAGCCGCTACGGCAAGATCTCGCTGCCGCGCGAACTGCTGCGTGGGCAGTCGATCGAAGTGGCGCAGGACAAGGTCGACGCTCTGCGCGCCGAACTCAAGCTGGAAGAAGGCGCGCCGTCTGCATTGACCTTGCAGCCGGTGATCGGCCAGCGCCGCGCCGCCAAATCCACCGTGCACGTTTCGCGCGATGGCCGCAGCAATGCCTACGTCAACGGCCAGACCTCCGGCGCCGATGAAGGCCGCGAGCTGCGTCGCTTCGACAATCTGCGTGAAGATCGCGGCCGCGGCGGTCGCGGCAAGCCCGGCGGTTTCAAGGGTGGCCTGACGGTCAGCGGCGAAGCTGCTGCCAAGCAATCGCAGCAGCGCCCGTTCAAGCAGCGTGGCCCGGCCAAGGGCGATCGTTCGTTGCCGGACGGTAACCCGGCCGCGTTCCGTAGCTGGTATGTGCCCGATGGCGTGAGCACCGGCCCGAGCGGTCACCGCAACGCCGGCCCCAGCGGTCCCGGCACCGGCCAGGCGCGTCCTTACGCCAAGAAGGGTCCGGGTGGTGCACGCCCAGGCGCTGGCGGCCCAGGCAATGCACGTCCCGGTGCAGGTGGTCCAGGGCGTGGCGGTGCCGGTGGTGGACAGGGCCAGTCGCAGGGCCAGGGGCAGCGCAAGCACCCGTACGGGCATCCGGGCAATGCACCGAGCTTTCCATCCGATCACGCCAATCCGGGTTTCAGTCCGTATGGTGCAGCACGTCCGACAGGTCGCCCGACTGGCGCACGCGCAGGCGGCCCCGGCGGCAACCGTGGGCCGGGCGGCAATCGCGGTCCCGGTGGTCCGGGCGGTGCACCGCGTGGTGCCGGTGGCCCGGGTGGACGCCCACCGGGCGGCGGCAATCGTCGCCCGCCCGGCGGCGGTAATCGCGGTCGCTAAGATGCGGCAAGCGCAATAGAAAAACGGCCCTGCAAGGGGCCGTTTTTGTTTGTACAACAGATCACGCCGAACATCGCACTCGATTGCGGCTGCAGTGGAAGCGACGAACTCGCGCTACCCAGCGGCGATCAAACTTCCAAGGCGCAATGGATCCAGGCCATCAGGAGCTAGGCACGACGCACCAGCAATTGCTACGCGACTGCGTGACCTGGTCGACAGCACATCGGGCAACGGTTGAACGGCCACGATGGCAGGACGAATCCCAAGTCAACGCCGGCCCTGCGCAGTTGCTGCACCCACCTGACAACGAGCGCAGCACTCTCCCGGTTGCTTACTTACGGCGCTCGATCACAAAGTTACCGACGTTGACGCCCAGATCGATACCCTCGCCCGTCCCCGCCAGGGCCAATGAGATATCACCCTTGGTGACCACTTGTGCGGTACTGGACTTGACCACGCCGGCATGCGCTTCGGCAGCGGCGTAGGTACCGAACAGGTCATTCAGACTGTAGGCGCCGGAGAACGAACCGCGGCCACCGGTGATCTTGGACTTGCCCACGGTCAGGCCGCCGCCCTTGCTGGAAATCTTGACCGGAATGACCGCACCGTTATCGCAGGTAATGGTGCCGGTGCCGCTGGCGGTCTTGTAGAACACCGACCAGCCGGAAAGGTTGAACTTCAACTGGCAATCGATATTGCCGGCGGCCTGCGCCTGCGGAGCCAGCGCTGCCGCGCCAAGCAGGGCAAAAAGAGACAGTGACTTGATCATGTGTGCGTTGCCGGTGGTAGACGTGGCGCGAGACTAGCAGCGCCGATGTAGCAGCCGCGACAAGGTGATTGCAGCTCTCCAACGCGCGTTCAGCGAAGGATTAGCTGGGCGCGCCCATGGCAGCGCGCTGCACAAACAGCCCCGGCGTGGGATCATCCGTACATGTCACGCATCGCCCACAGCCTGCTGTTCGCCGCCCTGTTGCTGCCGTCGCTCGCGCATTGCGGCGAGGCGATTCCGACCCGGGGCTATACCGTCGTCAACAGTTATCCGCACGACACCGCCGCCTTTACCGAGGGCCTGTTCTATCTCGACGGATACCTGTACGAAAGCACCGGCCAGCTGGGTAACTCCAGCGTGCGCAAGGTCGAGCTGGAAACCGGCCGCGTGCTGCAGCAGGCCGATACGCCTGCGCCCTACTATGGCGAAGGCATCGTGGCCTGGGGCGATCGGCTGATCCAGTTGACCTGGCGCAACCAGCAGGGCTTCGTCTACGACCTCGCTACGCTGACACCGCGTTCGCACTTCGCGTACGCCGGCGAAGGCTGGGCGTTGACCAGCGATGCGCGCAATCTGTACATGAGCGATGGCACCGCCCGCGTCCGCCGGCTGGACCCGCAAACGCTGCAGCAGACCGGCACCATCCAGGTCACCGCACGCGGCAAGCCGTTGGACAATCTCAACGAGCTGGAATGGGTCAAGGGCGAACTGTGGGCCAATGTCTGGCTCACCACCCGCATCGCGCGGATCGATCCGGCCAGCGGCAAGGTGATCGGCTGGATCGATTTGAAGGCGCTGGTTCCCGATGCCGACACGCTGACCGACCCCACCAACGATGTCCTCAACGGCATCGCCTACGATGCCAAACAGGACCGTATATTCGTCACCGGCAAGCGTTGGCCGAAGATCTATGAGATCAAGTTGGACGAGTAACCGGCCGGGATTCGTGATCCGGGACTGGGATTTGACGCAGGCGCGGGCCACTACCGCTCAGATGCCCGCCCGCTCCTGCGAATCCCAAATCTCGAATCACGACTCCCTGATTTCAAAGACATCGGCATCCAGCATTGCGGGGAAACGGGCACGGTGCTCGGCCAATGCCGCGGCGCTGATGGTGGTCGTGACCACCTGCTCGCGTTCGCGGATTTCCACTTGCGGTTGGCCAAGAAAATCGATCACCGCGCTGTCTCCGGCGTAGTGCAGTTGGTTGCCGTCGATGCCGATACGGTTGACCGCGGCCACGAAGCATAGGTTTTCTATCGCGCGGGCACACAAAAGCGTCTTCCATGCGTACGCACGTGCGGACGGCCAGTTGGCGACGAACAACTGCAGATCGAAATCCAGCTGACCCGGCCGCTCGACATCGAAGCGGTTGCGGCAGAACACCGGAAACCTCAGGTCGTAGCAGACCTGCGGATTGATCCGCCAGCCCTTCCATTCCACGCAGAGGCGTTCGCGACCGGCGGCGTAGCGCAGATGCTCGTTGCCGAAGCGGAACAGATGGCGCTTGTCGTAATACTGCAACGCCCCGTCCGGTGTGGCCCACAACAGACGATTGAACACGCCGTGCTCGGTGCGCAATTGCACGCTACCGGTCACCGCCGCCCCCAGCCGCGCGGCCTGCGCGCACACCCAGTCCACGGTCGGCCCGTCCATGCCTTCGGTCTTGTCGATGGCCTCGTTGGAGAACCCGCTGGTGAAGGTCTCCGGCAGGATCACCAGATCGGTCTGCCCGGCCAGCCGCTCCAGCAGCGTACCGTAATACTCGCGATTGCCGGCCGGATCATGCCAGCGGGTGTCGCCTTGGATCAGCGAAACCCTCAAATCTTGCGTTACGTGCGTCATCTCCAACGTGCTCCGATGCAAAGCGTGCCGACCAGGCACAACAAACCCAGTGTGGGTGTCACCCAGGGCAAGTGGCGAACCAAGCGATTGGCAGTGGTACGCCGTTCCTCTGAAGTGAGCAAGGACAGATAGCGTGCCACGTAGCGATCTCTTCGGAACGGCACCACGCTGAAATCCATACCCACGCGCTGCCCCCGGTCGACCAGTCCAGTCATGACATGGCAATAAAAAAGTGCGCTGTCGACAACGCCGCAGACAAAAGCCAAGCCGAAGGTAATGCCGAAATAGATTTCCGTAATCGACATTACCGTCTTCCTTCACTCGCGATGGCTACGACTTGCTGTCCCTCACTGCCGGTCCGATCGCCCTAGAGCTGTTGCAATCGTGTGATCGCCGCATCCAACGTTGCATCGTTCTTGGCGAAGCACAGTCGTGCCAGGCGCTGACCAGACGGCGCATGTTCGTAGAATGGCGATAGCGGGATCGCGGCCACGCCCTTCTCGATCGTCAGCCACTTCACGAATTCTGTGTCGGGCAGGTCGCTGATCGCCGAGTAATCCACCAGCTGGAAATAGCCCCCCGGCACCGGTAGCGGCTTCAGGCGAGTGGTCAGCAGCTGTTCGCGGAAGCGGTCGCGCTTGGCTTGATAGAACGCGCCAAGCTGCTCGTCGTGTTCGGGCTCGTCGCGAATCATCGCGGCGAAGGCGTGCTGGGCCGGGCCGAAGCTGGTGAAAGTGTTGTACTGGTGTACCTTGCGGAATTCGGCGGTGAGCGCCGGCGGTGCGATGGCATAGCCGATCTTCCAGCCGGTGCAGTGGTAGGTCTTGCCAAAGCTCGAAATCACAAACGCGCGCGCGCGCAGTTCCGGCCAGCGCAGCACCGATTCGTGGCGGCGGCCGTCGAACACGATGTGCTCGTAGACCTCGTCGGACAGCAAAAAGATGTCGGTGCCACGCAACAGCTCGGTCAGCGCCTGCATGTCATCGGCCGAGAGCATCGCGCCGGACGGGTTATGCGGCGAGTTGATCATCAGCAGGCGCGTCTTCGGCGTGATCGCCGCGCGCAGGGCCTGCCAGTCGACCGCAAAGGTCTGCGGATGCAGCGCCACGTGCACCGCGCGCGCGCCGGCCAGATCGATCGCCGGCTCGTAACAGTCGTAAGCCGGGTCCAGCACGATCACCTCTTCGCCCGCGCGCACCACCGCGTGGATGGCGTTGAAGATGGCCTCGGTGGCGCCGCTGGTGACGGTGATTTCGGTGTCGGCATCGACCTGCGCGGCGTAGCAACGCTGCGCCTTGCCCGCGATGGCCTGACGCAGCGCGGCCACGCCGGTCATCGGCGGGTACTGATTGTGGCCGGCACGCATGGCCGCCTCCAGTTCATCGACCAGGCGCTGCGGCACAGAGAAATCGGGGAAGCCCTGGCCCAGGTTGACCGCGCCGTGCTCGGCTGCCAGCTGCGACATGACGGTGAAGATGGTGGTGCCCACCTTGGGCAGCTTGGTCGTGAGGGGCATCGCGCCAGTCCGGTCAGCAATCGGGGACCGCGAGTGTACGCAAAGCGGCCCGACCGGTGCGCCGGGCGCGATGCAAAACAGCGTTCCCGGACACATCGCGCCGCGCGCATGCGCCCCCGGCAGCGGCCATCGTCGTTACAATGCGCGCCCTGCTTCACAGCGTGTCGCGCCGGTTGCCTATTGGCAATGGCCCGACCCCCGCTCGCCCACCCCATGCCGTCCTGCGACGGGAGCCCGCTGCGCCGATGATCGAACCGCTGCACACTGCGCCCCCGCTGCTGGCGGCGCGCGCGCTGGCCTTCAGCCGCAATGAAGAGCCGGTCTTCGGCCCGCTGGATTTCCATGTCGATGCCGGCGAGGCCCTGCTGGTGCAGGGGGACAACGGCGCCGGCAAGACCACCTTGCTGCGGGTGCTGGCCGGCCTGCTGCATGTGGAGCGCGGCGAGATCCAGATCGACGGCAAGACCGCCCGGCGCGGCGACCGCAGCCGCTTCATGGCCTACCTGGGCCACCTGCCCGGCCTGAAGGCCGACCTCAGTACGCTGGAGAACCTGCACTTTCTATGTGGCCTGCATGGCCGGCGTGCCAAGCAGATGCCGGGCAGCGCACTGGCCATCGTGGGCCTGGCCGGTTACGAGGATGCGCTGGTGCGGCAACTCTCTGCGGGCCAACGCAAGCGGCTGGCATTGGCGCGGTTGTGGTTGTCGCCTGCGCCGTTATGGCTGCTGGACGAGCCCTACGCCAACCTGGATCTGGACGGCATCACCCTGGTCAACCGGATGATTTCCGCACATCTGCGCGGCGGCGGCGCGGCACTGGTCACCACCCACGGCGCCTACGCGGCGCCGCCGGTGCGCACCCGCATGCTCACCCTGGAGGCCGCAGCATGAGCACCCCTTCGCCACAACCGTCGTTGCTGCAGGCCGCGCGCGCGCTGCTGCGTCGCGATCTGCAATTGCTATGGCGCCGTCGTAGCGACGCGCTGCAGCCGGCACTGTTCGCACTGCTGATCGTGGTGCTGTTTGCGCTGGGCCTGGGCGGCCGCCCGGACCTGCTGGCGCAGGCAGCGCCGGCGGTGCTGTGGCTATCGGTATTGCTGGCCGGCCTGCTGTCGCTGGACGCGCTGTTCCGCAGCGATGTGGAAGACGGCTCGATGGAGCAATGGCTGTTGGCACCGGTGCCGCTGGCGTGGCTGATCACCGTGCGCGTGCTGCTGCATTGGGCAACCAGCGCCTTGCCGCTGATCGCAGTAACCCCGTTGCTGGGCGAATTGCTGCACCTGCCGCATGACCAATTGCCGGTGCTGCTGGCATCGTTGGCGCTCGGCACCCCGTTATTGAGTCTGCTCGGCGCCGTGGTTGCAGCACTGACGGTGACGATGAAACGCTCTGGTATTCTCGTGGCGTTGCTGGCGTTGCCGCTGTACGTGCCGGTGCTGGTGTTCGGCGCCGGCAGCGTGGCGGCCAGCGGGCAAGGACAGGATGCGGTGGGTGCGTTGTTGTTGTTGGGCGCCGGATTGGTGATCGGCATTGTGCTGGCACCGTTGGCGGCAGCGGCGGCGATCCGGATTTCGCTCAGCTGATCGATGTTGCAGATGCGCCATTGATGGGACACCGTAGGTCGTGCGGCGGTGTCGTACCGAGAGCTGTCTCCATGCAAAAAGCCATCGCCATGCCAAGAGCCATCGCCATCGCATGAACGTCGTCGTCCGCTGGTTCCATCAAGTCGCTTCACCTCCGATCTTCGACCGATTTACCGCGCGCTGGGCGCCGTGGTGCTATGCGCTGGCCGTTTTGCTGCTGGGTGCCGGCATCTGGCAGGCGCTGTTTGCGGTGCCGGCCGATTACCAGCAGGGCGACAGCTTCCGCATTCTCTACATCCATGTGCCGAGCGCGTGGATGAGTTTGTTCGTCTTCGGGTTGATGGCGGTATATGCGGCGATCGCGCTGATCTGGCGCATCAAGGTGTGCGAGATCCTGGCGATGGCCTGCGCGCCGATCGGCGCGGCATTCACCGTGATCACGCTGCTCACCGGCAGCATCTGGGGCAAGCCAATGTGGGGCGCCTGGTGGGACTGGGACCCGCGACTGACCACCGAGCTGATTCTGCTGTTCCTGTATCTGGGCGTGATCGGCCTCTATCACGCCATCGACGACCGTCGCCAGGCCGCACGTGCGGCGGCGTTGCTGGCGATCGTGGGCGTGGCGCTGCTGCCGGTGATTCGCTACTCGGTGGTGTGGTGGAACTCGCTGCATCAGGGCCAGAGCATTCGGCTGCTTGGCCCATCCACCATCGATGCCAGCATGCTGCTGCCGCTGTGGTTGATGGTGATCGGCACCAAGTTCTGGTTCGCCGGGTCGCTGCTCACCCGCGCGCGTGCCGATAACCTGCGCCGCGAAGCCGGCAAGGCATGGATCGTGCGCGATGCGGAGGGCACCGCATGAGCTATCTGCCTTACGTGATCGCCGCCTACGCGGTGTTTGTGCTGGTGCTGCTGTGGGACCTGATTGCCGGCCGCTGGCAGGTGCGTCGCGCCTTGAAGACCGCGCAAGCGCGCCGCCTGCGCGAGCGCAAGCGCAGCGTGCCCAGCGATGCGGAGCTGACCCGATGAACCCGCAACGTCGCCGCCGGCTGTGGCTGGTGCTGGCACTGGTGCTGGCCGCCGGGCTGGCGACCACGCTGGTGGCGATGGCCCTGCAGCGCAACGTGGCCTACCTCTACACGCCGTCGGAAGTGCTGCGCGGCGATGCCGGCGACCATGCCCGGTTCCGGCTTGGCGGCATGGTCGAAAAAGGCTCGTTCAAACGCGCCTCCGGTTCGCTGGAAGCGCAGTTCCGCGTCACCGACGGCGATGCGCAATTGCCGGTGCGCTATGACCGCATCCTGCCGGATCTGTTCCGCGAAGGTCAGGCCGTGGTCGCCACCGGTCGCATGCAGCAAGGCGTGTTCGTGGCCGAAGACGTGCTGGCCAAGCACGATGAGACCTACATGCCGAAGGAAGTGGCCGACAAGATGGGCAGCGCGCATCGCAAGCATCAGGTGGCCCCGGGCAAGGTGATGCAGTGACGGGCGGAAGCCGTGGTGGCGGAGCGGATCACCGGCAGGCGCAGGCAATCGAGAGCGGTAACATCGGCGCGGGTCGTGCTGCGTTGCTGGCTTGCCGGTCCCGCTCGGTCCAGTTGCGTGCGACAGCACGCTGCGGCGCGGGAGCGAAGACCAAGAAACCTGACACGACGACAGGACCGGCGGGCTCCAATAATGGCCGTTGCACCGCGACAGGAAGTATGAGTTCCGGTCATGCCGCTGTGTCCGGCCTGCCCCGGTTCTTGATTGGTTCCAGACGACGACGCGCTGCGATTCTCCGCTCTCGATCCCGAGTTCCCCATGCTTCCTGAGCTCGGTACCTTTCTGCTGGTTCTGGCCTTGCTGGTCGCGTTGGTGCAGGCGGCATTGCCGCTGGCTGGCGCACAGCGCGGTCGCAGCAGCTGGATGGCGGTGGCGCGTCCGGCAGCGTTGGTGCAGTTGGGCCTGATCGCGTCGGCCTTCGCCCTGCTGACGCATGCGTTCTTGGTGCAGGATTTTTCGGTGCGCTATGTCGCCGAAAATTCCAACAGCCTGTTGCCGGTGATCTACCGCTATTCGGCGGTCTGGGGCGCACACGAAGGATCGCTGCTGCTGTGGACGCTGGTGCTGGCGCTGTGGACCGGTGCGGTGGCCCTGTGGTCGCGCCAGTTGCCGGCGCAAGTCATCGCACGCGTATTGGGAGTGATGGCGCTCATCAGCATCGGCTTCCTGGCGTTCTTGTTGTTCACCTCCAATCCGTTCGCGCGGCTGCTGCCGGTGCCGCTGGAAGGCGCCGACCTCAACCCGCTGCTGCAAGACCCGGGGCTGATCATCCATCCGCCGATGCTGTATTGCGGCTACGTCGGCTTTGCGGTGCCCTTCGCCTTCGCCATCGCTGCGTTGCTGGAAGGCCGCATGGATGCGCGCTGGCTGCGCTGGACGCGGCCGTGGACGAATGTGGCGTGGTCGATGCTCACCGTGGGGATCGCGCTGGGCAGCTGGTGGGCGTATTACGAACTGGGCTGGGGCGGCTGGTGGTTCTGGGACCCGGTGGAAAACGCCAGTTTCATGCCGTGGCTGGTCGGCACCGCGTTGCTGCATTCGCAAGCGGTCACCGAAAAACGCGGCAGCTTTGCCAGCTGGACCTTGCTGCTGGCCATTGCCGCATTCGCGTTGTCGCTGCTGGGGACCTTTCTGGTGCGCTCGGGCGTGCTGACCAGCGTGCATTCGTTTGCCGCCGACCCTGCGCGTGGGCTGTTCATCCTGGTGTTCCTGCTGGCGGTGGTCGGCGGCGCGTTGTTGCTGTACGCCCTCCGCGCGCCGGGCATGTCCGCCGGCAACGACCCGCGCCGCGCCTTCGCCGGCAGCTCGCGCGAAACCTTGCTGCTGTTGAACAACCTGCTGCTCACCTGCGCCTGCGCAATGGTGCTGCTGGGCACGCTGTATCCGTTGCTGGCCGATGCGCTGGGCCTGGGCAAGCTGTCGGTCGGCCCGCCCTACTTCGGCACCTTGTTCGTGGTGTTGATGGCGCCGCTGGTGGCGCTGCTGCCGTTCGGCCCGCTCACCCGCTGGCAGCGCGAACAGACCTCGCGGCCGCTGGCGCTGCTGGCGCCATGGGCAGGCCTGGCGCTTGCTACAGGCGTGCTGGCCTGGTTCATGGCGCCGCAGGGCCAGCTGAAAGCCGCCTTCGGCGTGGCCGGTGCGGCGTGGGTGATGCTTGGTACGGCGCGTTTCCTGTGGACCCGCCGCGCGGCCAAGGGACGCAAATTCACCGCCGAAATGCTGGGCATGGTGCTGGCGCACCTGGGCGTTGCGGTGTTTCTGGCCGGCGCCTTGTTGGTAGAGTCGCTGAGCCTGCAACGCGAAGTCGCGTTGGCGCCGGGCCAGCAGGTGCAGATCGGTCGCTACGCGCTGCACTTCGACACCGTGGAAGAATTGCGCGGGCCCAATTACGTCTCCGACCGCGCCAACCTGCAGGTATTCAAGGACGACGCGCCGGTGGGCCTGCTGCATGCAGAAAAACGCCGCTATGCCAGCGGCGGACAGACCTTGACCGAGGCGGCGATCCGCCCCGGCCCGTTCGGCGACTTGTATGTCGCGCTCGGCGAACCGCTGGGCAATCAGGCCTGGGCGGTGCGCGTCCACCTCAAACCGTTCGTCCGCTGGATCTGGCTGGGGGCGCTGCTGATGGCGCTCGGTGGCCTGGTCACGGCGGCCGACCGGCGTTTTCGTCGTTCTCCGGAGATCCAAGATGGTTGAGTCACGTTCGCCCCGCCTGCCCACTGCCGTCCTCGTGGGTGCCATCGTGCTGCTGCTCGCACTTGCAGCGCTGCTGGTCTACGCGGTGGTGCGCTCCGGCCACGAAGATCGCGATGCCCTGCCCTCTGCGCTGATCGGCAAACCGGCACCGGAGTTCGCGCTGCCGCTGCTGCACGACCCCAGCATCGTGGTGCATGCCCGCGAGCTGCGCGGCGCGCCGTACATCATCAATGTGTGGGGCAGCTGGTGCCCGGCCTGCCGCGAAGAGCACCCGATACTGAGCCGCTTTGCGCTGACCAAGCGCGTGCGCGTGATCGGCTACAACTGGAAGGACGAACGCGCCGATGCCCTGCGCTGGCTCGAGCAGTTGGGCAACCCCTATCTGCTGGTGGTGGCAGACAAGGACGGGCGCACCGCCATCGACTTCGGCATCGCTGCCGCACCGGAAACCTTTCTGGTCGACGGGCGCGGCGTGGTGCGCTGGAAATACAGCGGCATGCTCACCCAATCGATCATCGACACCCAGCTGATTCCGATGCTCAGCAAGATCGAGCGCTCGCCCACCGCCGCACCGGACCTGCACGCCAAGCAATGATGCGCGCCTGGCTGCTCACGCTGCTGTTGCTGCCCTGGCTGGCCCTGGCCCAGCCGATAGGGGACCCATCGCCGCTGCAATACCGCTCGGCGGCCGAAGAAGTGCGCTTTCATGCGCTGACCGCCGAGCTGCGCTGCGTGCAGTGTCAGAACCAATCGCTGGCCGATTCCAATGCGCAGATTGCGCAGGACCTACGCCGCGAGGTCTTGGCCTTGATGCACCAAGGCCGCAGCGATGCGCAGATCCGGCAGTTCTTGGTTGCCCGCTATGGCGAGTTCGTGCTGTATCGCCCGCAGGTGGAATCGCGCACCTGGCTGCTGTGGTTCGGCCCGTTGCTGGTATTGCTGTTGGGCGGCGTGGCGGTGATGGTTGTGGTACGTCGACGCAGCGCGGCGGCGCCCGCCGTGCCCGCTGATGAGCAGGAGTGGTGATGGTCGGCTTCGTCCTTGCGGTGACGGTTGTCGCGCTGCTCGCCTTCGCCGTGGCGCTGCGCCCGCTGTGGCGCCAGACGCGCGGCTTGGCGGCCAGTGTTGCGCTGCTGTTGCTGGCCGCAAGCGCGGCGTTGTACTGGCTGGTCGGCACGCCGTCGGCGATCGAACAGGCGGCCGACCACCCGGCCACGCCGCGCACCCTGGACGAGGCCATCGTGCAGCTGCGCAGCGCCCTGGCGCGGAATCCCGATCAGGCCGAAGGCTGGGTATTGCTGGGGCGCTCGTTGTCCAGCCAGCAGAAATTCGCCGAGGCCAGCAATGCTTTCGCGCGCGCGGTGGCACTGCGCCCGGACGAGCCGGACGTACTGGTGGCGGCCGCGCAGTCGCGCATGCTCGCCGACGACAGCGGCCGCCCGGACCCGCAGGCCATGCGCCTGCTCGAACACGCGCTGGCGGTGCAACCGGACCATCAACGGGCCCGCTGGTTTCTCGGCGTGGTGCAGCGTCAGGCAGGTCAACCGGCCAAGGCCAGCGAAACCTGGGAACCGCTGCTGGGCGTGGTCGATGCTCCCACCCGGCCCGGCCTGCTCGAACAGATCAATGCTGCGCGACAGGAAGCCAAGCTGGCGCCGATCCAGGCACCGGCTGCAACCGCCACCGACGCAGTCAGCGGCAAACGCATCCAGGTGCATGTGACGCTGGATACCGAATTCGCCAAGCGCGCCGGGTTATCAGGCGATACCAGCGTATTTGTGATCGCACGCGCCGCCGACACGCCGATGCCGGTCGCGGTGGAAAAACATGCGCTGCGCGAGTTGCCGCTGAACATCACCCTGGACGATGGCGACAGCCCGATGCCGACGCGTGCGCTTTCATTGCTGGACACCGTGCAGGTGCTGGCACGGCTGTCGCGCAGCGGCAATGCGATGCGCCAGGCGGACGATGTCGAGAGCGTGCCGGTAACGGTTGAAGTGTCGGCAGGCGTGCCAGTGGAATTGGTCATCGGCCGCTGATTGCTCGCTACCTTCGTTGCACGCCTGTGTTTGCCGAAGAACGAAACCACCGCGCCGTGAGGTCGTGGTTGCTGGTTGCTGTGCCGAAACCCTGGGCACCGATCAACTCGACTGGTCCTTGCCCGCTCACCGTCGCGGGACCTTACGCGGCATGGATGCCGCGTAAGAGCTTGCAGGGACGTACTTGCAGCGTGTCCCGGGATGGTGGGCGGGCAAGGGCCCCTGCAGCAAACGCGAAGCCTCGAGGGCGCGGTGCCCTCACCGCTCGCGGGACACGCCGTGAATCCGTCCCTGGAGGCTCGGTGGCGGCATCCATGCCGCCACACGGTCCCGCAAGCGGTGGGACACCGCGCCAGACCGTTTGCTGGTGGTTTTGTCGAAGAACGAAACCACCGCGTCTCGCAATTTGCTGGCTGCTGGTTGCTGTGCTGAAACCTCGCGCACCGACCAACTCGACTGGTCCTTGCGCGCCCACCGTCGCGGGACCTTACGCGGCATGGATGCCGCGTAAGAGCTTACAGGGACGTACTTGCAGCGTGTCCCGGGATGGTGGGCGGGCAAGGGCCCTGCAGCAAACGCGAAGCCTCGAGTGCGCGGTGCCCTCACCGCTCGCGGGACACGCCGTGAATCCGTCCATGGAGGCTCGGTGGCGGCATCCATGCCGCCACACGGTCCCGCAAGCGGTAAGGACACCGCCCCAGACCGTTTGCTGGTGGTTTTGTTGAAGAAAGAAACCACCGCGTCTCGCAGTTTGCTGGCTGCTGGCTGCTGTGCTGAAACCTCGCGCACCGACCAACTCGGCTGGTCCTTGCCCGCTCACCGTCGCGGGACCTTACGCGGCATGGATGCCGCGTAAGAGCTTACAGGGACGTACTTGCAGCGTGTCCCGCGAGGGTGGGCGGGCAAGGACCCTGCAGCCAAGCCGCAGACCCAGCGCTCTGAAGAGTGACATCACATCGCGCCAGGGCTCGAACCCATTCCCGATTCCCGATTCCAGTCCTGCACCGGCGCATGCCATGGCAGATAGAATTGCGACATGACTGAATTCATCCCTCCTGGCACGCTGTTCCATTCCCTGCCTTCGCCGTTTCCGATGAAGCGCGGTGGTGAGCTGCATCAGGCCCGTGTGGCTTACGAAACCTGGGGAACGCTGGCTGCCGATCGCAGCAACGCGGTGCTGATCGTCACCGGCTTGTCGCCCAACGCGCATGCGGCCGCAAATCAGGCCAATCCCGAGCCGGGCTGGTGGGACGCGATGCTGGGGCCAGGCAAGCCGATCGATACCGCGCGCTGGTTCGTGGTGTGCCTCAATTCGCTGGGCAGCTGCAAGGGCTCCACCGGGCCTGCATCCATCGACCCGGCAACCGGGCAGCTGTATCGCCTGACCTTTCCGGATCTGTCGATCGAAGATGTCGCCGACGCGGCAGCCGATGTGGTGCGTGCGCTGGGCATCGGCCAGCTCGCCTGCCTGATCGGCAACTCGATGGGAGGCATGACCGCGCTGGCACTGTTGCTGCGGCATCCTGGTATTGCGCGCAGCCACATCAACATCTCCGGAAGTGCGCAGGCGCTGCCGTTTTCGATCGCGATCCGCTCGCTGCAGCGCGAAGCCATCCGCCTGGATCCGCACTGGAACGGCGGCCACTACGACGACGCGCACTACCCGGAATCGGGCATGCGCATGGCGCGCAAGCTCGGGGTGATCACCTACCGCTCGGCGCTGGAATGGGACGGCCGCTTCGGTCGGGTGCGACTGGATTCCGAACAGGCGGCCGACGATCCGTTCGGCCTGGAATTCCAGGTGGAAAGCTATCTCGAAGGCCATGCGCGTCGCTTCGTGCGCTTCTTCGATCCCAACTGCTATCTGTATCTGAGCCGGTCGATGGATTGGTTCGATCTGGCCGATTATGTGGAGACGTCTTCGATCGCTGCCGCGCATGCCGCCGGCACCCAGGTCGACAGCACGCCGGCTGCAGACGTCTCCACCGAGGCTGAGGTGCTGGCCGGCCTGGCCAACATCCGCATCGAACGTGCGCTGGCGATCGGCGCCAACACCGACATCCTGTTCCCGGTGCAGCAGCAGGAACAGATTGCCGAAGGCCTACGTGCAGGCGGTGCGGATGCGCGCTTTATCGGCCTGGATTCGCCGCAGGGCCACGATGCGTTTCTGGTGGACTTCGCGCGCTTTGGACCGGCGGTGCGCAACTTTCTGGACGCCTGCTGATTTCCAGAGTTAGACCAGGCGCGCGCAGCCGAGTGCCGCGCAAGACACTGGCCGCACTGTTTGCGGTGAGCATGGCCAGCATTGTTGCAGCAGGCCTGCTGCCGGTCTCGGTGGCACTCTGGTACGCGGTTGCCAGCAGTGTGGCGCTAATCGCTTACCGGCGCGACAAGAGCGCGGCAACACGTGGCCAGCGGCGCACGCCGGAGGCCACCTTGCACGGCATGGCACTGCTCGGTGGCTGGCCGGGCGCGCTGTTGGCGCAATCGCTGTTCCGGCACAAATACAGCAAGACCTCCTTCCAGGTGGCGTTCTGGGCCACGTCGATCGCGAACAGCGCGGTGCTTGCATGGGCGGTGTATCGCTCGATGTAATGGGGGCCCTACAAACGCATGTCACACGGGCCGCCACGACACCCCTCGCTGATCCAGGCAGGTCTCACGGCAGCGGCTCCAGCACGCCGGCACGCATCCGGTAGCGCCGCTGCACTACGCCGGCAGGCACGCTGTCGTGGGTGATCATCACCAGGCTGCGCTGGCCGAGTGCGGCGGACAGATCGAGCAGCAAGGCGTGTGCGGTATCCACGTCCAGGCCGTCGGTGGGTTCGTCGAGCAGCAGCATAGGAGCATCGCGCAACAGCGCACGCGCGAGGGCAAGGCGGCGCGCCTGGCCTGCGGAAAGCGTGGCGCCGTTTTCGCCCACCCAGGTGTCCAGACCGTGTTGCGCGCTGGCCCAGTCGTGCAGGCGCACCTGCTCCAATGCCTGCCACATGGCGGCATCGTCGGCATCGGCATCGCCGATGGCCAGGTTCTCGCGCACGCTACCGGCAAACACCGGCGCGTTCTGCGGCAGCCAGGCGATGCGTCGATGCCATTGTGCCTGGGCGCAGTGACGCAGATCGATGCCGGCGTAACTCACCTGCCCGGCCTGCGGATCCCAGAGCCGCAGCAGCAAGGCCGACAACGTGCTCTTGCCGCTGCCGCTATCGCCGCTGATGGCGATGCGTTCGCCAGGCGCTAGCGTAAGATCGAGCGCGTGCAGCACCGGCCGCACCCCACCGGGCCACGTAAACGACACCTGCTGCAGGTGCAGTGTGCCCATGTGTGGCAGGTCGATCGCACGCACTGGGTCGCTGGCCGACGGGGCTTGATCGACGATAGCCTGCAAGCGCCGGGCCGCGACGCGCGCGCTCTGCAACGCCTGCAACGCCAGTCCGGCACCGGCCCACACCTCCAGCAGCGCCATGGTCAGAAACACCAAGCCTGCAGCCATCTCCGCTGAAATCAGCGCACGCTCGGCGGCGCGCAGTGCGAGCCACAGCATGCCGGCCAGACCGAAGGCACCGCACACCGCGTGCACCAGGTTGCCGGCGATCAGTCGACGACGCTGCAGGCGATCCCCGTGCACCACGTCCGTCGCAGCGGCATCGAGCCGGTGCAGCCAGGTGCCTTGCGCATCGACCGCAGCCAGGTCGGCCGCACCTTCCAGACCTTCGAACGCCTGCGTGCGCAACGCCGTGCGTTGCTGCGCACGCAGCTGCTCGCGCTGCGCGCCACCACGTGCGACCTGCCAGGGCACCAGTCCGCCAATCAACACGCCCAGCACCAGCAACAACAGGGCCGCAGGCGGATAGATCGCTGCAGCGGCAATCGCGCCGGCCAACCAGATGCCGAGCAGCGCGGTCAGCGGCGCAAGCGCGCGCACGCTCAGGCCATCGACTTCGCCGATGTCGGACATCAGGCGCGCCAGCAGATCGCCGGTGCGTGTTGCCGACAACCGGCCCGGCGCAAGCGGTAGCGCACGCCGGAAGAACCACACCCGCAAATCGCGGGCGATGCGCAAGGTGGCATCGTGGCCGATCAATTTTTCGCCATAGCGCGACACGATCCGCGCAAAGGTCAATGCGCGGATGCCGGCCGAAGGCGAGAAGAAATTGAAGCCGGCGCCCATGCCGGCAACGCCAGCCAATGCCGCCGCCGTAAGAAAACTGCCGGACAGGCTCAACAGGCCGACCCCGGCCAGCATGGTGACCAGCACCAACAGCGCAGACAGCAACAGGCGCCAGGCATGCCGGCGAAACACCTCGCTCAGACGATCTTGACGAGTCTCGCTCATGGCGCGCCCGCCATCACGGTGGCGCCATGCAGATCGATGACCGTATCGGCCCAGCGCATCACTGCGGGGCTGTGGGTCGCCAGTACCACCGCACGACCGCGTGCGAAGATCCCCAGCGTTCGCAGCAGTTCGGCTTCGGTGTCCGGGTCGAGAAACGCGGTGGGTTCGTCCAGCAGCAGCAGATCCGGCTCGCGCAGCAGCAGCCGCGCCAATGCCACACGCCGCGCTTCGCCACCGGACAGGCCAAAGCCGCGCTCGCCGATCCGCGTGTCCAGGCCGGCCGGCAACTGCGCGGCAAAGCGCAGCACCTGCGCGGCGTCGGCCACTGCGTGGAGGCGTGCGCTGCTGGCCTGCGGATCGGCCACCCGCAGATTGTCGGCAATGCTTCCGTGAAACAGGTAGGGCCGCTGCGTGGCATAGCCCACACGCGTCCCCGGGCGCAGCGCTACACTGCCCGCTTCCGGTGGCAGCCAGCCAGCCAGCCCTTCCAGCAAGGTGCTCTTGCCGCTCCCGCTGGCACCGATCACCGCAACGCGCTGCCCGGGCTGCAAATCCAACGAAAACTGCGTGATCACCGTATGCGGCGCGCCAACTGGACGCAGCCCCAGGCCGCGCGCCTGCAGCAATGGCGCGTGCGCCTGTGCAGGTTCCAAGGCGCGTGCAGGCGCTGCAACCGGGGTACTGGCATCGGCTTCGTTGGCAAAACCCTCCAGCAACCGCTCGGCTTCGCTCACGGCTGCCAGCGCATTGGCACGGTCGTGGTAGTGCGTTGCAAGGCGCCGCAACGGCGCAAAGAATTCCGGCGCCAACAGCAGGCAGAACATGCCCGCGCCCAGCGACGGCAGCCCGTGCAGGTTGAGCATGCCCAGATAGCTCAGGCCGAAGTACAGGGCCACGATCGCCACGCTCACCGAGGCGAAGAATTCCAGCACCGTGGAAGACAGGAACGCGATGCGCAGAACTTTTAGCGAGCGCTCGCGCACGCCCTCGGCCGCTGCGGCAATGCCGCTTAATTCGGCCTGGCCGCGGCCATACACGCGCAGCAAGCCCAGCCCCTTCAGACGATCGGCGAAGTGCCCGCCCATCCGCGCCAGCTCGCCGAGTTGCTCGCGCCCTGCAGCTTCTGCGCCCCACCCCACCAGCATCATGAAGAACGGAATCAGCGGTGCGGTCAGCAACAGCACCAGGCCCACTACCCAATCGACCGAAAACACCGCGATCAGGATCGCCGGCGGCACCAGCATCAGCTCGGTGCGTGCCAGCTGATAGCCGACGAAGTAGCCTTCCAGCGCATCGGTATGCGCCAGGCTCAACTCGCCCAGTTCGCCGCTGCGTTGCCGGCGCAACCACAGCGGCCCATGCTGCACAAGCCGGTGTGCGATACGTGCGCGCAGTTCACGCTTGGCCACATCGGCCACCTCGCCCGTCAACGCTTGCGCCCATGCGGTGAGCACGGCGCGCCCCAGTAATGCGAGCAGCAGTCCAACCCCCACATCGCGCAGCTGCGCCAGCGCCATGTGCTGCACCAGCACCGCCTGCACCAGCCAGGCAATGGCGGCCGATTGCACGAGCAACATCGCGCCAGACAACGCCATCGCCACACCGGACAGCCGCCGGGCCCGTGCAGCGGGTGCGGCAAGCGCATCCAGCCACTGGCCGCGTTGACGACGTTGGGCAGGCGTTTCGCTGGCTTGCACGCTGGGCTGGCTCACATGGCTCTCTTCAGGCGGTGCATCGGGGAGATTGTAAGGCGCCACTGTCCGCTGCGGGATGGACAGTGTGCCGCACCCGACCGGGGCCGCATTGATTTGGATCAACGCGCGCGGCGCGGCAGCGGCAGATGATCCGCCACGTTCCTCACCGATACTCAACCAGGCCATCCCGCCATGATCGACTCGACAGTTGTCGAACTGTCGCGGCTGCAGTTTGCAGTCACCGCGATGTACCACTTCATCTTCCCGCCGCTCACCATGGGCCTGTCGTTCCTGCTCGGCATCATGGAAAGCGTCTACGTCATGACCGGCAAGCCGATCTGGCGGCGCATGACCATGTTCTGGGGCGTGTTGTTCGGCATCAACTTCGCCATGGGTGTCGGCACCGGCATCGTGATGGAGTTCGAGTTCGGCATGAACTGGTCGTACTACAGCCATTACGTGGGCGACATCTTCGGCGCGCCGCTGGCGATCGAAGGGCTGATGGCGTTCTTTCTCGAAGCCACCTTCCTGGGCCTGTTTTTCCTGGGCTGGAATCGCCTGAGCAAGGTGCAGCACCTGATCACCACCTGGCTGGTGGCATTGGGCAGCAACTTCTCCGCGTTGTGGATCCTGATCGCCAACGGCTGGATGCAGAACCCCACCGGCGCAGTGTTCAACCCGGACACCATGCGTATGGAAGTGGTGGATTTCATGGCGGTGCTGTTCAACCCGGTGGCGCAGGCCAAGTTCGTGCACACCGTCAGTGCCGGCTACGTGCTCGGCGCGGTGTTCGTGATGTCGATCAGCGCGTTTTACCTACTGCGCGGCAAGCACCTGGAGATGGCACGCCGCTCGTTTGCGGTCGCTGCGGCTTTCGGCCTGCTGTCGTCGCTGTCGGTGGTAGTACTCGGCGACGAGAGCGGTTACGCCGCCAGTGAGCACCAGAAAATGAAGCTGGCCGCGATCGAAGCGATGTGGGAGACCGAAGCCGCACCGGCCGATTTCACCGCCTTCGGCATTCCCAATCAGCAAACCCATCGCAACGACTATGCCATCAATATCCCGTATCTGATGGGCCTGATTGCCACCCGCTCATTGGATGAGCCGATTCCCGGCATTCTGGAATTGGTGGGCCGCGCCGAGCATCGCATCCGCGGCGGGCAGATCGCCTACGGCGCGCTGCAACGTATCCGCGCCAACAAAAACGATGCCGAAGCGCGCAAGGTCTTCGATGCGCATTGGCAGGACCTTGGCCACGGTCTGCTGCTCAAGCGTTATCGCGACGATATCGGCAACGCCACCCCCGAGCAGATCGCACAGGCGGCGATGGACACCGTGCCACGCGTGCTCCCGCTGTTCTGGACCTTCCGCATCATGGCGGCGATCGGTGTGTATCTCATCGCCTTCTTCGCCATCGCGTTCTGGTTTGCCTGCAAGCACAACTTCCAGGAAAAACGCTGGTTCCTGACCCTGGCGTTGTGGACGCTGCCGCTGCCATGGATCGCGATCGAATGCGGTTGGTTCGTGGCCGAATACGGTCGCCAGCCATGGGCGGTGGAAGGCGTGCTGCCAACGTTCTATGCCGCATCGGGCCTGGATCTGTACGAGATCGTGATGACGCTGGTGGGCTTTACCGCGCTGTACACCACGCTGCTGGTGATTGCGATCAAGTTGTCGCTCAAGACCATCCGCAAGGGCCCGGACGTGCTGTTCCCGCCAACCCACCCCAGCGCCTCGCCCTCAGTGCCGCAAGCTCGTGCACCTTTGAGCTCGGGCGCCGTGGCCGGCAGCGCACCCTAACCCTGGAGAGACCGTCATGGATTTCATACTGCTCGATTACACAACCTTGCGCGTGATCTGGTGGCTGCTGCTCGGCGTGCTGCTGTCCGGCTACGCAGTGATGGGTGGCTTCGATCTGGGTGTGGGTGCGCTGCTGCCCTTCGTTGCCAAAAACGATGCCGAACGCCGCCTGGTGATCAACACCGTCGGCCCGGTCTGGGAAGGCAACCAGGTGTGGCTGATCCTGGGCGGCGGCGCGATCTTCGCCGCGTTCCCGCCGCTGTATGCGGTGAGTTTTTCCGGATTCTATCTGGCGATGTTCGTGATCCTGTTTGCACTGATCCTGCGGCCGGTCGGCTTCAAGTTCCGCGGCAAACTGGTGGGCCAACGCTGGCGCAACAGCTGGGACTGGGCATTGTTTGTCGGCGGTTTCATTCCGGCCTTGATCATGGGCGTGGCGGTTGGCAACGTCTTGCTGGGTGTGCCGTTCCATTTCGACGACAGCATGCGCACGTTCTACGCCGGCAATCTATTCGGGCTGCTGACGCCGTTCGCTTTACTCGCCGGTCTGCTCAGCGTGGCGATGCTGCTCGCCCACGGTGCGGCAATGCTGGTACTCAAGACCGATGGCCCGGTGGCCGAGCGCGCTGCGCGTGTCGGTAGCATCGCCGCGATGGGCGCGGTGGCGTTGTTTGCCGCGGCCGGTGCCTGGGTCGCACTTGGCCTGCCCGGCTATGCGGTGACATCGGTGCTGGCGACCGATGCGCAGACCAATCCCTTGGCCAAGACCGCTGCACTGACGGCGGCCGGTGGCTGGCTGCACAATTACAGCAGCATGCCGGCCACCTTGATGGCGCCTTTGGTAGGCCTGCTCGGGCTTGCGATGAGCGCAGTGCTGTTGCGTACGCGACGCGGCGGCCTGGCGTTCATCGCTTCGGGCAGCGCCATCATCGGCATCATTTTTACAGTTGGGTTTGCATTGTTCCCATTCCTGCTGCCGTCTTCCACCGCACCAAGCGCCAGTCTGACGCTATGGGATGCCTCGAGCAGCCGCCTGACGCTGTGGATCATGCTGCTGGCCACCACCGTGTTCATGCCAATCATCCTGGCCTACACGGCGTGGGTGTACCGCGTGCTCAAGGGCAAAGTCACTGCCGGCGAACTGTCGTCCAACCCCAATGCGTACTAGCTGACGCGGTTACTGCGACGCCAGCACGGCGTCGCAGCGGCGCTCGGCCCCGCCTCTATCAACGTTTTTCAGGAGCACAACGATGTGGTACTTCGCCTGGATTCTCGGCACCGGTCTGGCGGCATTGGCCGCGGTGCTCAACGGCATGTGGTTCGAAGCGCGCGAGCCCGAGCGCGCGCATCAGCCGCAGGAAAAATAATTGCGGTAGATGCTTGCCGATTCCTCATTCCCTATGTAACATACGCGGCTCCTTCGGGGTGTAGCTCAGTCTGGTAGAGCGCTACGTTCGGGACGTAGAGGTCGCAGGTTCGAATCCTGTCTCCCCGACCAGTTTCAAAACACAAAACCGGCCTCGTGCCGGTTTTGTGTTTTCAGGCGCCGTCGCACGGATGTGCACGGTGCGGATGGTCTGTCATGTCTGTTGTCACTGTCGCCTCGTCCTCGTCCGCCCAATTGCGTGGGCGTGGCTTGGTGCTGGCCGCCATTTTGTTGTCCGCGTTCAACCTGCGCACCGCGGTGACCTCGCTGACCCCGCTGCTGGAACGCATCGCCCACGAGTACGGCTTCGGCGCGCCCACCATGGGTGCGCTCGGCATGTTGCCCACCGCCGCATTTGCGTTGACCGGGGTTGCAACGCCCGCGGTGTTGCGTCGCTTTGGCCTACTGCGTACCGCACTGGTGTCGATGGCGCTGGCCACGCTCGGGCTGGTGTTGCGCCCGCTGCTGCCAGGCACTGGCGGGCTGCTGGCCGGCTCACTGGTGGCATTGGCCGGCATGGGCATGGGCAATGTGGTGTTGCCGCCGTTGGTGAAACGCTATTTCGGCGACTGCGTGGGCCGCGTCAGCACCCTGTACATCACCGTGCTGCAGGTCGGAACCCTTCTGCCGGCATTGATGGCGGTGCCGGTAGCCGATGCGCTGGGTTGGCGCAGCTCGATGGTGGTGTGGGTGCTGCCGGCGCTGTTGGCCCTGGTGGCTTGGGCGCTGGTGCAGAGCAGCCAGGGCCGTCTGCGCGCAACCGGCCCGGCGCCGGTCACGCCAACCTCCGAAGCCGAAGGACGGGTCGCGCGCACTGCGCTTGGCTGGAGCATGGCGGTGACCTTCGGCATGACCTCGCTGATCACCTATTCGATGTTCACCTGGCTGCCCACGCTGCTGCGCGAGGCCGGTGCCTCGCCGGCGTTCGGCGGCACCATGGTCGCGTTGTTCGCCGCGCTGGGCATGGTCGGCGCGTTGACCATGCCGGCCTTGGCAGTGCGCATGCGCAACCCGTACCCGATCGTGCTGCTGTGCGCGGCCTGCCATCTGATCGCATTCGCCGGGCTCTGGTGGGCACCGCTGGCGGCGCCGATCCTGTGGGTGACCTTGCTCGGCCTGGGCCCCAGCACCTTCCCGCTGGCGCTGGTGCTGGTCAACCAACGCAGCCGCACCGCCGCAGGCTCCGCTGCGCTCTCCGGTTTCTCGCAAGGCGTGGGCTATGCGGTGAGCTGCCTGGGGCCGTTCCTGTTCGGCTGGCTGCATGCACACAGCGGCGGCTGGACCTCGCCGTTCGTGTTTCTGGTGATCTGCATCGTGGTGCAGCTGGCCGCCGCTTGGGTGGTCTGCCGCCCGCAGCTGCTGGAAGACCTGTGGGCGCCGCCGACACGCGGCGCCCGGGCGGTCAACGCACCGGCAGACTGATGTAGCTGGGCTGCTCCGGGGTCACGTATACCCGCTGGGTAGCTTTTTGATAATCGCCCGGCTTGGCGAAAAAGATATTCGGCACGTAGGTCTGCGGGTTGCGGTCGTACAGCGGGAACAGGCTGGATTGCACCTGCACCATCACCCGGTGCCCTTTCTGGAAGGTGTGATTGGCGGTGGGCAGGCCGAACTCGAACGCCAGCGGTTGATTGGCCGCCAGCGGCTTGGGCGCGCTGAAACTCTCGCGATACCGCCCGCGGAAGATCGCCAGCGACACCGGCAGTTCATAGCCGCCCATCTTGGGGCTGGACGCCATCTCATCCGGGTACACATCGATCAGCTTGACTACCCAGTCGCTGTCGCTGCCGCTGGTCGAGGCCTGCAGATGCACATCGGGCGCACCGGCGATCTGCAACGGCTCGGTCAGCGGCTCGGTGACGAAGGTCAGCACATCCGGGCGGCCGTCCACAAAGCGCTGATCGTGCACCAGCCAGGTGGTCCACATGCTGCGGTCGCCAAAATCCACCGGGCGCGGCGCGAACGGCACCGGCTTGGCGGGATCGGACACGTATTCTTCAAACGCGCCCTGCCCGGCAGCGGGCTTGTCGAAGGACAGCTTGCCGCCGGCCTGCAGATACAGCGGTTTGCTCGCCGACGCACAGCCCTTGTCGCAACTGCGCGGCCAGGACTGCAGGCGATCCCAGCGGTTCTCGCCGGTGTCATAGATGAAGACCGGCGGCGTGCTCGCCTTTGGCGCGCCATCGACCAGGTATTGGTCGAAGAACGGGCGCAAGACATCACGGCGAAACTGACGCGCGGTGTCGCCATCGAAATTCAATGCGCCCAATGAGCTGCCGTCGTAGTTCACCTGGCTGTGCCGCCACGGCCCCATCACCAGATAGTTGAGCGTATTGCGCGTGTCGCGCGGCTCCATCGCCGTGTAGCTGTGGATCGCGCCCCACATGTCTTCCTGGTCCCACAGGCCCTGCAGCCACATCGTGGGCACCTTGAGCGGCGTGCGCGCCATCACCTTGTCCAGCGCCTGCTCCTGCCAGAACGTATCGTATGCCGCGTGTTCGGTGAGCTTGTGCCACCACGGGAGTTGCTCCACCCCGGCGGCCTTGGCGAAATCCCCGGCCGACCCGGCCTGCAGGAAATTGCTGTAGTCGTCCTGCCCCTGGCGCGGAATGCCGGCCCCCTTGCCGCGCTTGCTGAGCTGGCCGGTGAAGTAGTCGAAGTTGACCTGGCGGAAGGCGCCGTGATTGAACCAGTCGTCGCCCATCCAGCCATCGATCATCGGGCTTTCCGGCGCAGCCACCTTCAACGCCGGATGCGGGTTGGTCAGCGCCATGACCACGGTAAACCCTTCGTAGGACGAGCCGATCATGCCGACCTTGCCGTTGGATTCGGCAACGTTCTTGACCAGCCAGTCGATGGTGTCCCACGCATCGGTGGCGTGGTCCACCTCGCTGGGATTGAGCGCGCCACGCAGCGGGCGGGTCATCACGTAGTCGCCCTCGGAGCCATACTTGCCGCGCACGTCCTGGAACACGCGGATGTAGCCGCCTTCGACGAAGACGTCGTCGCCGGGCGGCAGCAGATCCTTCATATGCGGCGAGGCCAGGCGCTCGCTACGGCCACTGGCGTCGTAGGGCGTGCGCGTCAGCACCATCGGTGCATGGCGTGCGCCCTTGGGCAGCACGATCACGGTATGCAGCTTCACCCCATCGCGCATCGGGATCATCACCTCGCGCTTGATGTAGTCGTTGGCAGCGTCGCTTGCCACGAACGGCTTGCCGGTGATGTCCGGCGTCATCGGCGAGGTCTGTGCAAAGGCGCTGCCGGCGGCGGCAGCAATGGCGGTGGCAAGCAGGCAGACAGCGAAGCGGCGCATCGACAACTCCGGAACGTGCGGGGCAATCGTCGACTGTAGGCAGGCAGCGGGCTGCCTGGGGAGTGTCAAAGGTCGTGGTTGGCGGGGTGCAGCGGCATGACTGGCTGGCGCGCTGATTGACTGACGGCCAGGCGGCGCTGCCGGCCACTGCCCCCTGTCCTGAGGTGGTGGCGAGCTCCGCAGACCTGGAACATGCGGCGCACACGTCAATCGGTGCGATGCCTACCCATTGCAGCGGCCGTGCTGCCGGAGCTGCCTTGGGTATCTGCGGCTCCGCTGGGACACCGGGTCGCGGGGGCCAACCACCTCCGCAGGGGAGCTAACCGCTGCGCCTAATCCTCGCAACGCACAGGGGACCTGCCAGCCGGCGCAGACGAGCGCCACGCCAACGACTGCCGACGGCGTCAGTGCCGTACCTGCCCCTCGCCACGCACTACGAAACGCTCCACGGTGAGTGCCTCCAGGCCCATCGGCCCATACGAATGCAGGCGCGTGGTCGAGATGCCGATCTCCGCGCCCAGGCCGAGTTCGCCACCATCGGAAAAGCGCGAAGAAGCGTTGACCATCACCACCGCCGAGCGCAGCGCGTGCACGAAGCGCTCGGCGTTTGCGGCGTTTTCGGTGGCGATCACTTCGGTATGGTCCGAGCCGTACTGGCGGATGTGGGCCAGTGCGGTCTCCAGATCCGCAACCACGCGGATTGCCAGGATCAGATCCAGATATTCGGCGGCATAGTCGTCGTCGCTGGCAGGCGCGATCTCGGGCAACACCGCGCGCGTTGCCGCATCGCCACGCAGCTCCACGTTGCGCGCGCGTAGCGCAGCAGCGGCCAGCGGCAGGAAGCGCTCGGCGATGTCCGCATGCACCAGCAACGTTTCCAGCGAATTGCAGGCCGATGGCCGGCTGGCCTTGCCGTCGACCAACAGGCGCACGGCACGCTCCATATCGGCCGACGCATCCACAAACAGATGGCATACGCCCTTGTAATGCTTGATCACCGGCACGCGCGCGTGTTCGGCGACAAAGCGGATGAGCCCTTCGCCGCCGCGCGGAATCGCCAGGTCGATGATGTCGCTGAGTTGCAGTAATTCCAGCATGGTCTCGCGACGCAGATCCTCGACCAGCGTCAATGCCGCTTCGGGCACGTTGGCTGCGCGCAATGCGCCCTGCAATGCGCGCGCGATTGCGGTGTTGGAATGGATCGCTTCGGAACCGCCGCGCAGGATCACGCCATTGCCCGCCTTGATGCACAGCGCGGCTGCATCGGCGGTGACGTTGGGACGGGCCTCGTAGATCATCGCAATCACGCCCAGCGGCACGCGCACCTTTTGCACGCGGATGCCGTTGGGGCGGACATCGTCGCGGGTAATCTGGCCCACCGGGTCGGGTAACTGCGCCACATCACGAAGCGCGGCAGCGATGCCGGCCAGACGCTTGTCGTCCAGCGCCAGCCGATCGAGCATGGCCGTGCCGGTGCCCTTGGCGCGGGCGGCCTCGAGATCGCGCGCGTTTGCGGCAAGGATCGACGCCGCATCGGTTTCCAGCGCGGCAGCCATCGCCTCGAGCAGATCCTGCTTGGCCTGCGCGGAAAGCTGCGAAAGCACCTGTGCGGCATCACGACATTGCAGGGCGAGGGATTTGATGGTCATTGAGGGGCCGGGAGTGGGGAATCGGGAATGGTAAAAGCGGGCGCCACCACTTTACTGCGACGAAATCGGCAGCGGGAAAGTGAGCTGGAAACGCTGTTGCGATTCCCGATTCTCGATTCCCCGCTACAACAGCACCAAATCGTCGCGATGCACCACGTTCTCGCCATAGCTGTAACCGAGGACGCCATCGATCTCGCGCGAGTGACGGCGCGCAATCCGGCGGATATCCAGTGCCGAATACTGGCTGACACCGCGCGCCAGACAGCGCTCGCCATCGGCATCGCGCAGGCGGATCTCCACCATGTCGCCACGACGGAAGTCGCCTTCGGCACCGGCCACGCCGCCCGGCAATAGCGATGCGCCCTTGTCGCTCAACGCGGTTGCGGCGCCCGCATCGATTAGGATGGCGCCCGCTTCCACCGGCGCATGGCGTAGCCAGTACTTGCGTGCCGCAATGCGCGTGTGCGCGGCGTGGATACGCGTACCGCATAGGCGATCCTGCGCCAGCCCGCGCACCACCTCGCTGCTGCGTCCATTGAACAGATAGGTTTCGATACCGGCCGCACCGGCTTTGGCGGCGGCTTCCAGCTTGGTGCGCATGCCGCCGGTGCCCACGCTGCTGCCGCTGCCGCCGGCCATCGCCATCACCAGCGGCGTGAGCTCGGGGACATCGTCGAGCGGCCGCGCCAACGGGTTGCTGCGCGGGTCGGCGCTATACAAACCGTCGATGTCGGTGGCGATGAACAACGCATCGGCATCGACCAGTGCGGCGACGATCGCCGCCAGGTTGTCGTTGTCGCCCAGCTTGAGCTCGTCCACCGACACGGTGTCGTTCTCGTTGATCACCGGCAGCGCACCCAACCGCAGCAACTCGCCCAAGGTGGCGCGTGCATTGAGATAACGGCGACGGTTGCGCAGATCGTCATGGGTGAGCAGCACCTGCGCGACCGGCCGTTCGAAAAAGCGTTGCCACAGGGCGATCAACTGCGCCTGCCCCAGCGCAGCCAGCGCCTGCCGCGCGGCGATCGGTGCCCCGGCCTCGGCGGCTCTGGGCAGGATCGCCCGACCGGCCGCCACCGCACCCGACGACACGATCACCAGCTCGCGCCCGGCCGCCAGATTGGCCGAGACAAACTGCGCCAGACCCAGCGCAAAGCGCGGCGACAGGCCACCGCCATCTGCGGCGAGCAGGCTGCTGCCGACCTTGAGCACCGCGCGTCGCCACGGTGGCAGCGCTTGCTCGATAAACGGCGAGGTGTTCGCAGGCGTGGTCATCGTGGCGAGAGGCTCAGTGCGTTTTCCATTCGTGGACGGTCAGCGTGGAGGCACCGCGCAGCGCCAGCGGATCGCGCGCCACGATCTGCTGCGCCTGCTCCAGGCTGTCCACGTTGATCAAGACATAGGCGCCGCCGCTACCGTCGCTGAAACCACCGGTCAACTCCAGCTGCCCGGCCGCACGCAGTGTCTCCAGAAATGCACGATGCGGTTCCACCACATCGGCCGGGAACTGCGGCTTGCGCATCGCCAGCACCAGATAACGTGTGGACATCAGCCGGCCTCCTTGTCGGGTGTTGGCTCGCTGCGACCGAACGGTGTGGAGATGACCAGGAAGCGCGCCTGCTCGTCGGAAAGATTGTGCATCTGGTGGGTGGAACCCGGCGGCACATGCAGGCTCTGGCCCGCGCGCAGCAAATGCTGCTCGCCGTCCAGCTGCAGCATCACCTCGCCGGCCAGCACGTAAAAAAAGTGCCGCGCGCGGCTGTGGCGATGACGCAATTCGGCTGCGCCGGGCGGCATATGCTCTTCGAGCACGCTCAGGTTGGGGTCGCGCAACAGGTGCCAGCCATCGCTGGCCTCGCCCCAGGGGTAATGCTCGGCGGTGTCGGTGCTGATCATGGCCATCAGACCAGCGCCTGCCAGCGGGCGCGCAACACATCCAGTTGCAGATCGGCTGCAGCACCGGGCGAAACGCGTGCAGCCAGGCTACCTTCCGGCGTGCGCCCCTGCCCCGCAGTGTCCGACGCTTCGGCAGCCGCCTTGTAGGCATCGCGGAACGGCACCCCGGCAACCGCCGCTTCCACCGCCACGTCGGTGGCGTACATCCCTGAATCGATCGCCGCATGCAGCTTGTCAGGGCGCCATTCCAGGTTGGCCAACAAGGCCGGCAGCAGTTCCAGCGCCGCCAGGCCGCGCCCGAAGCCGTGCACGATGGCGCCCTTGCTGCTCTGCAGGTCGCGGTGGTACCCAGAGGGCAGCGACAGCAGCTGTTCGATCTCGGTCCGCGCGGCGGCCACGCTGGCGTGGGTGGCGCGCATCAGTTCGATCACGTCCGGGTTGCGCTTGTTGGGCATGATCGAGCTGCCGGTGGTGTACTGCGCCGGCAACGCAACAAACGCGAATTCGCCGCTGGTGAACAGCGACAAGTCCCAGGCGATACGCCGCAGGTCCAGGGTGGCGCTGCCAAGGGCTTCGAGCGCGGCCAGCTCGTACTTGCCGCGCGAAAGCTGCGCGTAGATCGGCGACACCTGCAGACGTGCAAAGCCGAGCTCGGCGGTGGTGTGCGCACGATCCAGCGGCAGATTGACGCCGTAGCCAGCGGCGGTGCCGAGCGGGTTGCTGTCCACCAGGCGCAAGGTATCGGTCGCGCGCACGGCGTTATCGATAAACGCCTCTGCCCAGCCCGCCCACCACATGCCCGCCGACGACACCACCGCACGCTGGATATGCGTGTAGCCGGGCACCGGCAATGCGCCTTCGGCCTGTGCGCGGTCCAGCGCCACCTTGGCGATCTCGCGGCTGAGTTCGGCTACACGCTGCAGCTTGTCCTTCAACCAAAGACGCGTGGCGACCAGAATCTGATCGTTGCGACTGCGTCCGGTGTGGATCTTGCGGCCGGCATCGCCCAGGCGTTCGGTCAAGCGCGCTTCGATCGCCGAATGGCAATCTTCGTACTGCTCATCGAGCACGAACGCGCCGCTGCGGAAATCGGCCGCCAACAGATCGAGCTGCTCACTCAAGCCGCCCAGCTCCTGCAACGACAGGATGCCGATGTGCTGCAGCCCCTGCGCATGCGCCTTGCTGGCCGCGATGTCGTGCAGGAAGAACTCGCGATCCAGGATCACGTCGTCGCCGGCCAGGAAGGTCTGGATCTTGGCGTCTACCGCAACACCGGGTTTTTGCCACAACAAATTGGTCATCGGAAAGCGTCTCAAGATAAATCGTCTGATTTAAATCCCCGCACATGGATGTGCGGGCTTTTGCGAGGGACTCGCATCATTGATGTACGGGCTCCGCGAGGGGCTAGCATCAACGAATCGCGGTCAATTCGTCCCAGCCCAAGGCCAGGTTGAGGTTCTGCATGGCCTGGGTCGCTGCGCCCTTGAGCAGGTTGTCCAGCGTCGCCACCACCACCACGCGCTTGTTGCCGGGCGCCAGGGTGATTCCGCCAATCTGCACGCCGTGTTTGCCCGCAATGCGGCTCACCCAGGGCGCCTCGTCGACCAGCTCGATCAGCGGCTCGCCTGCATAACGCTGCGCGTAACGCGCCTGGATCTGCTCACGCGTCAGCGGTTGCTGCAGCCACAGGTTGACGGTCATGGTGATGCCGCGAAAATGCGGCGCCACATGCGGCATGAACTCCACCGGCACACCGAACTGCGCGGAGACTTCGCGCTCGTGCATGTGGTTGGTCAAGGCATACGGCATCAGGTTGTCGGCGAGCAGTTCGGGATTGTTTTTGTCCGACGGGGTCGTCCCCGCACCGGAGTAACCAGACACGCCAAAGCACTGCGGCGGGCCGGCCAGCTGATCCAGCAATGGGGTGATCGCCAACTGCATCGCGGTGGCGTAGCAGCCCGGGTTGCTGATGCGGCGCTGCCCTGCATAGCCGCCACGGGTGAGCTCGGGCAAGCCGTAATACCACGTCGGGTCGAAACGATAGTCCGCCGACAGATCGATCAGCAGCGTCTGCGGCCGGCGCGCATCGATTGCGGCCACGAACGGCTCGGCCTTGCCGTTGGGTAGCGCCAGGATCACGACGTCGGCGCCCTTGGCAGCCACTGCGTCGGCGTCCAGACTTTCGAACCGCAGATCGCCACGATAGCCGTCGTTGTGCTGGGCCACCGCCTGCCCGGCCAGTTCGCGCGAGGACACGAACACCAACTGCAGGTGCGGATGTGCCGCCACCAGCTTGATCAGTTCCGAACCGGTATGCCCGCGGGCGCCAACGATGCCGATGGTTGTTGCTTGAACACTCATGCGTTTGCTTCCAGGCGGAACTGCAGGTGTCGTTTCACCCCGGCCCATTCCGTATCGATGATGGAGAACACCACGGTATCGCGCGGCGTACCGTCGGCGTGGCGGGTGTGATTGCGCAATACGCCGTCCTGCTTTGCGCCCAGTCGCGCAATCGCCGCACGCGAGGTGTGATTGAACCAGCTGGTTTCGAACACCACGCTCAGGCAGCCCAGCGTTTCGAAGGCGTATTGCAGCAGCATCAGCTTGGCTTCGGTATTGACGCCGCTGCGCTGCACGCGCGGTGCGTACCAGGTGTAGCCGATCGACAGCCGGGGCACGGCGACATCCAGCGCGTAGTAACGCGTGCAGCCGACGATGTCACCGGCCGCATCGCGCACCGCTAGCGGCAACGCCGTGCCATCGGCGCGTGCCGCCAGTGCCGCTGCGAGGTAGGCATCGACCTGGGCCGGTGCCGGCACGCCGGTGTACCACAGACGCGACAACGCGCCGTCGCCCAGTGCCGCACGCAGGCCATCGGCATGCGCCGGCTGCAGCGGCTCCACGGTGGCGTGCTGCCCGCGCAAGACGGGCATCTCGCTCCAGGCCGGTGGCAGGGCAACGGGTGTCATTGCGCTCAGCCCAGCAACGTCGGCTGACGTGTCGCGCAGTGCGCCACGCAATGCTGGATCTGCTCGAAATTCTCCAGCCCGTACCAGAACACCTTCCATTTTTCCTGCTTGATGCAGCCGTCGGATTCGGCGTAGTAGAAAATGTTGACCTGGTTGTTGTGGCGCGAGCGCCAGAACAGCTGCGGGGTCTCCTCGCGCATCACATTCCACACCGCACGGCCCAGGCCCTCGCCTTGCGCATCGTCGAGCACGGCAAACTTGTCCAGATACGTCAGCCGGCCGGCACCGAACTGGCCTTCGTCGGTAAGAATCACCGCAGCGCGATAGTTCTCGCTGACGTAGGCGCGCAGCAGCGTGGTAGTGGCGAAGTAATCCGGCACCAGGGTGCGGCCGAAGCTCGATTCGATCAGCGACGTCAGCCGCGGCAGATCCAGCTGATCCCACGAGGTCGCGCGCAGCACGCGCTCGCCCCGCCGGACCAGCGTGCCGGAGCCCTTGTGGGTGAACAGTTCCTTGGCCAGATCCGCCGGCCGGGTGATCGACACCGACGATTCCAGCGGCAAACGATCGAGCAAGTCCTTGATCTGCTCGATCTTGACCCGCATCCCGCCATTGATCCACGGCTGCTGCATCAGGTGATCGTATTCGGTGGACAGGTTGATCGAATCGATCAGCTTGCCATCGGCATCCAGCAGCCCGCCGGTGCCGGTGAGGAAAATGATCTTGTACGGCTGCAGTTCCTGCACCAGCTCGTTGGCGGCAAAATCCGCATTGACGTTGAGGATTTGCCCGCTCGGTGTCTCGCCCAGGCTGGTGATCACCGGGATCGAGCCGGCCTGCAGGCTGGCTTCGATCGGTGCCAGATTCACCGCCTTGACCTCACCGACCAGGCCATAGGTGTCGCGGTCCAGATACTCAGCCTCGAACACGCCACCGGTGATGGAAGTGGCGCGCGCACCGTTCTGCTGCAGCGCTTCCACCAGTTTGAGGTTGGAGACCTGGAACACCTTGCGCACGATCGCCAGCGCTTCCGGCGAGGTCACCCGCAAGCCGTTTACGGTCTGCTTTTCGATGCCCGCCGCAGACAGCTCCGCATCCAGCTGCGGGCCCGCGCCATGCAGCACGATCGGGGTCAGGCCCACTTCCTGCAGGAACGACAGCGACGACGTCAGCGCGTCCAGGTCGTCGCGCAGGACCGCGCCGCCCACCTTGACCACTGCAAAGCGCTTGGCGTCCACCTGCGAAAAACGCTTGAGGTACTGGCTGATTTCCTTGGCGCTGGCCATGCTCGAAAGCAGGCGCACGATGGTCTGGCGGGTCTGTTTGTGGGGCTGTGCGGAGAGGGACATTGCCGTGATCGATAGAGGATAAGGATGCGCCGGGGCGCAGGAATCGGCGTCAGTGCGCGCCGTTGATGATGCGATGGACCGATTCGGCGTAACGCTGCAACTGCTCCAGCGTCACGAACTCGTCGGCGGTATGTGCCTGGGCGATGTCGCCCGGCCCATAGACAAGTGCGGTGTAGCCACCAGCCGAAAACAACGAGGCTTCGGTCCAGAAGTCCACCGCGTTGCCGATCGGCAGATCCAGCGCATCGGCCACATCGCGTGCGGCCAGGCGACGCTCTTCGGCACGCGCGATGTCGCCCGACGGCAGGCTCGGCCCGCGAAAGGTTTCTTCGAAATGCGCTGCCGCTGGATCGGCAAAGCCGGCAAAGGTGGCCAGCAAGCCGTCCACGTCCATCGACGGCAACGGACGAAACCCGAAGCGCAGCTCGGCCGCCGGCGCGATCATGTTGGCCTTGATACCACCATCGACGCGGCCGATATTGAAGCGCAAACCCGTCAAACCGCCAAAGCGTGCATGCGCCAGCGACTCGACATGATCCAGCGCCTTGCCGCCCCACCGCATCGCTTGATGCAAGGCGCTAGCGGACGGATCCTGCCTGCCGGAAGCATGCCCGGCACGGCCGGCAAAGCGCATCAACACCGAGCTGATGCCGCGATGCGCGAGCACTGCCTCGCTCATGGTCGGCTCGGCCACCAGCACCGCCTCGTAGGGTACCCCACGCGCCAGAAACGCAGCGATGCAGCGCGGGTCATTGGCTTCTTCGTCGGACGAAAACAGGAACGCGGCATCGCCATCGCCGGCATTAGCGGCTGCGATCAAGGCCGCTGCGGCGCCCTTGATATCGCACACGCCCAGGCCGATCACCCGGTCCTCGGTACGTCGCATCATGTGTGGGTCGGCACTCCAATGGGGCGAATCCGGCACCGTGTCCAGATGCACGTTGAACAGATACGTTGGCGTGCCGCGCACTGCGTACAGGCTCACCGCACCGGCGCCGTGGTCGATGACCTCGACCTGGAAACCGGGCAGCTGCGCACGCAGGTAATCGAAGATGCCGCCCTCGGCAGCGATCGCACGCGGCGGATTGCGGGTGTCGAAGGACACCAGCTTTTCCAGGTGTTGGAGGGTGGATTGGAGCAGGTCGGTCATGGCAGGTCAGGCAGCCGGGGGACTGGTGCGGTAAAGGTCATGATGGGCAATCTCCATCAGCAAGTGCGGGCGTGTCGGCACGGCAAAGCCGTACTGGGCGTAAAGCGCATGCGCGTCTGAGGTGGCGAGCATGAAGCGGCGCAAGCCCTGCAACTGCGGGTGAGCCATGATCGCTGCCACCAGCTGCTTGCTGTAGCCGCGCCCGCGGTATGCGTCTAGCACGAACACGTCGGCCAGATAGGCGAAGGTCGCGCCGTCAGTGATCGCCCGCGCGAACGCGACCTGCCCTGCGCCCGCGACATAGCCGCCGAAGCACAGCGAACCGGCGATCGCCCGCTGCACCGTGTCCAGCGGGATACCCAGGCACCAATAGGCCTGCTCGCTGAGAAAGCGATGGATCACGCGCAGATCCAGTTCCTGCTTGTCGGTGCTGATGCGCAGTGCGGTCATGGGTTCCATCGCGACAACGTCTTCCCCACCGGGAGAAGGTGCCCTAAAAGGGGCGGATGAGGGTACGGGCGAGACCTGGGGAAATCGGCTGTTGCAAGGCGGATGAGGAGGCGGACGACACATCGTGCAATCGAACCTTGCCGGGCTTCGCACGTCCCCTCACCCCCACCCCTCTCCCGGAGGGAAAGGAGCGTCAGATCCTCAGCGATTCACCTGGGCATACAGCGTCGAGCTCATCCCGAACAGCTTGATGAAACCCTCGGCCTCTTCCACGCCCCAGTCAGCCGACTGTGCGTAGGTGGCGCCCTTGGTGTTGAGCAGGTGCGGCGAACGCACCGCCACCGCATCGACGCGGCCGCCGCGGGTTTCCAGCGTCACTTCGCCGTTGACCTTGGACTGCGACGACTTCAGGAACGCTTCGATATCGGTCTTGAGCGGGTCGTGATAGAAGCCTTCGTACACCAGCTCCACCCACTTGCGCGCCACGTCCGGCTTGAAGCGGTTCTGCTGCTTGGTCAGCACCGCATCTTCCAGCGCACGGTGCGCGGTGAGCAGCGAGATCAGGCCCGGCGCTTCGAACACGATGCGCCCCTTCAAGCCGATCACGGTGTCGCCTGTGTACACGCCACGGCCCACGCCGTACTGCGCGAACAAGGTGTTGAGCTTGGCCAGGATCTTGGCGCCCGGCAGCGGCTTGCCGTCCAGTTCCACCGCTTCGCCTTCGACGAACTTCAAGGTCACCGTCAGCGCTTCGGTCGGCCACGCGCTGCGCGGGGCGCACCAGCCGCGCGCACCCTCGCCCGGCGCCTCCCAGCGGTCGATTTCGCCGCCGGACATGGTCAGGCCCAGCAGGTTCTCGTTGATGGTGTAGGCCTGCTGCTTGGCGCGCACGCCGAAGCCACGTGCTTCCAGATACTTTTGCTCGTAGGCGCGGGTTTGGGTGTGTTCTTTCTGAATTTCGCGGATCGGCGCGACGATCTGGTAATCGCCCAATGCCTTCACCGCCAGGTCGAAACGCACCTGGTCGTTGCCCATGCCGGTGCAGCCGTGCGCAATGATGCGCGTCCCCAGCTCTTCGGCGCGCTTGAGCGCGGCATCGACGATCAGGTAACGGTCCGACACCAGCAAGGGGTACTGGCCCTGGTAACCCTCGCCTGCCCACACGAACGGCTTGACGAAGCCTTCCCAGATCGCCGGGCCACCATCGACGGTGACATGGCTGGCGGCGCCTAGCTCGGAGGCGCGCTTTTCGATGAAATCGCGTTCTTCGGCATCCACGCCGCCGGTATCGGCGAACACGGTGTGCACTGCGTAGCCGCGCTCCTGCAGGTACGGGATGCAGAAGCTGGTGTCGAGGCCACCGGAGAAGGCGAGGACGATATCTTTGCTGCTCATGACGAAGTTCCTGGGGGCAAGGGAGAAAAGTTAGTCCGCCACCACGATGCGCGGCTCGCAGCGCACCGGGAAGTTGACGGAATTTGCGATGAAACAGGCCTGGTGCGCGAGATGATGCAACGCGCTGGCGGTGGCCGGGTCACCGGCGGAAATTGTCACCGTGGGTTTGAGGACCACTTCACTGAAGCGACCACTGTCGGCGTCGGTCAACATGCTTCCCATCGCTTCGTCCACATAACCACGCACCACGATGCCGGACTCGGCAGCCAGGTGCAGGTACCACAGCATGTGGCAGGCCGACAACGAGGAAACCAGCAGGTCCTCGGGATTGTGCAGCCCCGCGTCGCCGCGAAACACAGGGTCGGAGGAACCAGCGATCGACGGCTTGCCGGCGATGGCGATTTCATGTTCGCGCCCATAACTGCGATAGCTATGCGTGCCCTGCCCGCGGTCGCCGGTCCAGGTCACACGGGCGGCATAGCGATGGGTGTGGTGACTCACTGGCGGCCCTGACCCACCAGCGCCGCCATGATCGCCTTCTGCACGTGCAGGCGGTTTTCCGCCTCGTCGATGGCGATGCAGTTGGGCGAATCCATCACCGCGTCGGTGGCCTTGACGTTGCGACGCAACGGCAGGCAATGCGAGAACACGCCGTTGTTGGTCAGCGCCATCTTGCGTTCGTCGACGATGAAGTGCTGGTACTGGTCACGGATCGGCTTCTCCGGCTCCCAGTTGCCGAAGAACGGCAACGCGCCCCAGCTCTTGGCATACACCACGTCGGCGCCGGCATAGGCGCTGTCGATGTCGTGGCTCACCTGCAGCGAACCGCCGCTTTCGGCCACGTTCTGCGCGGCCCAGTCCATGTAGCGCTGATCCAGGATGTAGTCCGGTGTCGGGCACAGCAAGGTCACGTCCATGCCCATGCGCGTGGCAATGGTGAGCGCGGAATTGGCCACCGCGGTGTTCAGCGGCTTGGGGTGATAGGTCCAGGTCAGCACATACTTCTTGCCGCGCAGGTCTTGCGTGCCAAAGTGCTCCTGCAGCGCCAGCGCATGCGCCAGCTCCTGGCACGGGTGGGTGATGGTTTCCATGTTGATCACCGGCACCGGCGAATACTTGGCAAAGCTCTTGAGCACCTGGTCTTCGCGGTCCTTGGACCAGTCGACGAATTTCGGAAATGCGCGCACGCCGATCAGATCGACATAGCGGCCCAGCACGCGCGCCACTTCGGCGATGTGCTCTTCGGTGTCGCCATCCATCACCGTACCCAGGTTGAACTCGATCGGCCACGCATCCTTGCCCGGCTGCAGCACCACCGCATGCCCACCCAGCTGAAACGCGCCCAGCTCGAAGCTGGTGCGGGTGCGCATGGACGGGTTGAAAAACACCAGCGCGATCGACTTGCCCTTCAGCTCGCTTCCCAGCTTGTTGCGTTTGAACAACGCGGCCTGGGTCAACAACGCGTCCAGTTCGGCGCGGCTCCAGTCCTGGGTGTTCAAGAAGTGCTTCAGTGACATCGATCGATCCTTTGCTGCGTGCTTCTGCTGCGTGGTCCGCCAGGAGCGACGGGTGCGCGACATGCGCGTTTCTTGCGATTGAAACTTTTGTGACGCCAAAACGAAAAAACCCAGCCGGTGGGCTGGGTTTTCAGAACGGACAGCAAAACGCCCCGGTTACCCAGCGAAAATGTGGGATTCCGGTCGGCGGGCACGCGAGGTCATGCCGGAGGCCATCCGGGCGGCGCTGGTGTCGTGCTGAAATGGGATTGCCTGCATAGGGCGCGAATCCTCGCATGCATGCGTGCACGGCGCAACCGCCCTGCACGTCAGTGCGGCGGCGCGACGATGGCGTCGGGAATGTACGGGGTCACCGAGACCCGGATGCGCAGCCGGTTTCCCGGGTCTTCCGGCAGCCGCGAGCGGTACTTGGTGCCTTTGTAAACGTAGTCCACGTCGAAGGCGATCGGGCGCCGGAACTCGCGCGGCACTTCGACGACCTTGCAGTTGCGGCGGGTACTGGTCGGCGGCACTGCTGCCGGCGTGGCTGGCTCGGGCCGCCGCGAGAACATTTCCTTGACCGAATCCACCATGCGGGTGATGCGGCCTTCGTCATCGACCGCCGCGACCGGCACCGACGCCGCCTGCTCCGCCTCGCACTGTTCTTCGATACGGGTGGCGCGCAGGGTCTGATAGACCGGCTCGACGTTGAGCACCTGCGCGTAATCCAGCTTGACGTTTTCGATCACGACGACCCGGTTTTTGACATCGGGCTCTGCCGCATGTGCCGGCACTGCCTGCCAGACCAACACACACAGCGTGGGAAACAGAAGAAGTCGCATCAGGACCGAAGTGGCGAAGCCAGGCAATACGTAAGTGTATGGAGCTTGCGATCTCCGGGGCTGAACGCAGCCCATCCGGTCGCCGGTGTCGGCGCGCCGGTTCGCCAACTTGGCGCAAGGGGCTAGAATCGCGCGGTTACCCTTTTTCAGATGCCGATGAGCCTGCGCCTGCACAACAATCTGACGCGGCGGGTCGAACCGTTCGCGCCGCTCGACCCGTCCTGCCCCACCCTGTATGTGTGCGGCCCCACCGTCTACAACTACGCGCATATCGGCAACGCCCGTGGCCCGGTGGTCTTCGACGTGCTGGCCGCGCTGCTGCGCCGCCGCTATGGCGCGCTGCGCTACGCACGCAACATCACCGATGTGGACGACAAGATCAACGCCGCCGCACAGGCGCAGGGCGTGCCGATCTCCACCATCACCCACCGCTTCGCCGCGATCTACCGCCAGGACATGGCCGCGCTGGGCGTGGTACCGCCGGACATCGAGCCGGAAGCCACCGCGCATATTCCACAGATCGTGGCGATGATCGAGCAGCTGATCGCAAACGGCCATGCATACGCCGCAGAAGGCCATGTGCTGTTTGCGGTGGCCAGTTTCGACGGCTACGGCAAGCTGTCGCGCCGCGACCCGGACGAAATGCTGGCCGGCGCACGCGTGGACGTGGCGCCGTACAAGCGCGACCCGGGCGATTTCGTGCTCTGGAAGCCGTCCACCGACGACCTGCCCGGCTGGGAGTCGCCATGGAGCCGCGGCCGTCCCGGCTGGCATATCGAATGCTCGGCAATGGCCGCTGCCCACCTGGGCCCGACCATCGACATCCATGCCGGTGGCGTGGACCTGCAGTTCCCGCATCACGAAAACGAAATCGCGCAAAGCGAATGCGCGCATGGCGGCGCTACCTTTGCGCGGTTCTGGCTACACAACGGCATGCTCAACTTCAGCGGCGCCAAGATGAGCAAGTCGCTGGGCAATATCGAAACCGTGCACGACCTGATCGCAAAGCATCCGCCTGAAGCGCTGCGTCTTGCGCTGGTGAGCGCGCACTACCGGCAGCCGCTGGATTGGTCGGACGGCTTGATCGAACAGGCCAAGAACACGCTGGACCGATTGTACGGAACGTTGCGGGATGTGGCCGCGCTGGACGCAGGCGACGCACCGGACGGTAGCGCATCACCAGCGATTCCCGCCGAAGTGGAGGCTGCGCTGGATGACGACCTCAACACGCCGCAGGCCTTGTCGATCATCGCCAGCATCGCTGCAGAGGCGCGTGCACTGCGTAATCAAGTGACCCACGGTGCAGACATATCGGCGCGCCGTGCCGAACTGCGTGAGATCAAAACCCGGTTGCTGGGCGCAGGCCTGGCACTCGGGCTACTCCAGCAGGACCCGGCTGCCTGGTTCGCGCGCGGCACCAATGCCGGCGACGATGCGCGCATCACTGCCCTGGTCGAAGAACGCAGCACGGCGAAGAAAGCCAAGGATTTCGCCCGCGCCGACGCCATCCGCAAGCAGCTCGCCGACGAAGGCATCGTGCTGGAAGACACCCCGCAAGGCGTGCGCTGGAAGCGCGCATGACCCTCCCTTCTCCCTTCGGGAGAAGGTGGCGCGCAGCGCCGGATGAGGGTGCGGGCGAAGCCTCATGAGAAACGTTGACGCACGTGACTTAGCCCGTACCCTCACCCCAACCCCTCTCCCGGCGGGAGAGGGGCGATGCCCGAGTTCAACACTCTACTCAGCCCCTGAAACCGCCATTGCACACCTCCACGTCAAACGCGCATGACCTCCCCTTCTCCCACCGGGAGAAGGTGGCGCGCAGCGCCGGATGAAGGTGCGGGCCAAGCCTCATGAGAGACGTGAATGCACGTGACTTCGTCCGTACCCTCACCCCAACCCCTCTCCCGGCGGGAGAGGGGCGATGCCCGAGTTCAACACTCTACTCAGCCCCTGAAACCGCCATTGCACACCTCCACGTCAAACGCGCATGACCTCCCCTTCTCCCACCGGGAGAAGGTGGCGCGCAGCGCCGGATGAGGCTGCGGGCGAAGCCACGTGCACAATCTCCACCAGGTTTCACGTCTCCCCAGCCCCGCCCAGCGCTCAGGCTGCCAGCGCTGGCAGCCCAGGCGCCCCAAAGTCTGCTCGCCCGTGGCGCGCCAACCGTGCCGTCTCGCCCTCACGGGAGACGGGATTTACCAAATGATTCTGGATTCTTGATGACCACCTCCCCCTTTCCGCTCGAACCCACTGCCCTCGACGCGCAAGCCGCCATCGCCGAGGAATTTTCCTTCTTCGGCGATTGGTCCGAGCGCTACCAGTACCTGATCGACCTGGGCCGCAAACTGCCCACCTTTCCCGAGCAATGGAAGACCGAAGAACACCGCCTGCACGGGTGCCAATCGATGGTCTGGATCGTGCCGGAGGGCAATGCCGAGCGGCTGGACTTCCATGCGGTCAGCGATTCGGCCATCGTGTCGGGGCTGATCTATCTCGCACTGCGCGTGTATTCCGGACGCAGTGCGCAGGAAATCCTTGCCACCGAGCCGGATTACATTGCCGGCATCGGCTTGGCCAAGCACTTGTCGCCGACGCGCAGCAATGGCGTGGCCGCCATGCTGGCCTTCATCCGTGAAACGGCGCGCGCACAACAGTGAGCACGCCGACGCCCTCGCCCACCGACTCGCTGCGCACGCTGCTCGCCCATCCGGGCTTTGGCCTGGTGTTGCTGTACCGCGTTGCGGCGATGCTGTCCTACCAGATCGTGGCGGTCACGGTCGGCTGGCACATCTACGAGATCACGCGCAATCCGCTGTCGCTCGGGTTGATCGGCCTTGCCGAAATCCTGCCGTTCTTCTGCATCGCGCCGTTTGCCGGCTACCTGGTCGACCATCTGCCACGCAGGCGCCTGGGCATGGTCGCGGTGCTGGGGTTGGTGGCGACGGCGCTGCTGTTGATGGCGGTCGCGCAGGGCTGGCTGCCAATCCAGGGCGTGTGGCCGATCTATGCCGCCATCGCATTGACCGGCGCGGCGCGTTCGTTCCTGTCGCCGGTGTACAACGCCTTGTTTGCGCGTGCGTTGCCGCGCGAAGCCTTCGCACGCGGCGCCAGCATCGGCAGCGTGACCTTCCAGGCCGGCATGGTGATCGGCCCGGCACTCGGCGGCGTGCTGGTGGGCTGGGGCGGCAAGGGCCTGGCCTATGGCGTGGCCGCTGGTGTGGCATTGGTGGCGATCCTGGCCCTGGCGCTGTTGCGCGTCAGCGAGCCGGTCAACGCCGGCCCGCGTGCACCGATCTTCCGCAGCATCGCCGAAGGGGCGCAGTTCGTGCTCTCCAACCAGATCATGCTGGGCGCGATGGCATTGGACATGTTTTCGGTATTGCTGGGCGGCGCGGTGTCGATGTTGCCCGCCTTCATCCAGGAAATCCTGCATTACGGCCCCGAGGGCCTGGGCATCTTGCGCGGTGCGCCGGCGCTGGGTTCGATCGTGGTCGGCGTATGGCTGGCGCGGCACCCGCTGCAGCGCAACGCCGGGCGCATCCTGATGCTGTCGGTGGCCGGCTTCGGGCTATGCACCATCGCCTTCGGCCTGTCGCGGCACTTCTGGCTGTCGGCGGCGATCCTGCTGGTCTACGGCATGTGCGACGGCGTGTCGGTGGTGGTGCGACAGACCATCCTGCAGCTCGCCACACCGGACGCGATGCGTGGCCGGGTGTCCTCGATCAACGGCATCTTCATCGGCTCGTCCAACGAGCTTGGCGCGTTCTACGACGGCGTCATGGCGCGGCTGGTCGGGCTGGTGCCGGCGGTCGTCATCGGCGGCTGCGTCACGCTGGGCGTGGTGGCGACCACGGCCTGGAAGGCGCCGCGCCTGCGCAAACTGGATTTACGCGATCTGCAATAGGCACAGCTGACAGGATGACCGCGCACTGCAAGACGAGCGCGGTCGGTGCTCGGCACGTTCGGTCCACCGCGTACAGGTGGGTTCTGAGCACTGCGGTCAAGTCCGCCTCATGACTGCTCGCGAGGTGTTGTCGGCCGCTTCAATCCAAACCTGACGAGGCACAGGCTGCACATGCCGCCAGTGACTGTGCCGACTGCCCGTGACGCGTCGTCCAGCGCCTCCAGTCCAAGCCGGCGGGGCAGCGCTTGCAGATGCCGCAGCGCCCTGCGCCGCTTGCGCGTAGCGACAGTCGCTGCAACGGGATCCACCGGACGCGCAGGACACCGTGTGGCCTTGGACTCGGCGACGACGCACCGCGACAACGGCGCGCAACACCCCACCCCCCATACAAAAAACCCCGCACAGGGCGGGGTCTTTATGCGAACGGAGGCAGACGATCAGTCGCCCTGCTGCTTCTGCAGATGCTCCCAACGCTCCTGGGCGTCGATGGTGCGTTCGGCAGTCAGGCGCGCGTCCAAGCGGTCCAGGCCGATTTCTTCGCCGGTGTCCACGCAGTAGCCGTAGTCACCGTCTTCCAGACGCTTGAGCGTGCTGTCGATCTTGGAGATCAGCTTGCGTGCACGGTCACGCGCACGCAGTTCTAGCGAATTCTCGGTCTCACGCGTGGCGCGCTCTGCTTCGTCGCCGATATCGCGGACTTCTTCGCGCAGGTTCTCGATGGTCTGCTTGGATTCTTCGACCATCTCGTTGCGCCAGCTCTGCAGACGCTGACGGAAGTATTCCTGCTGCAGCTTGCTCATGTACTCCTCGTCCGCCGAAGGCTTGTAGCCCTGCGGGAGGATCGGGCGACCGGTCGTCTCATCGATCTTGTAATCGACCACCTTGTATTTGGTCTTGGGTGTGGGGCTGGACGACTTGGCAGTCACGGCCACTGCTACCTTGCCGACCGGACGGGTCGCGGCAGGCTTGGCAGGGGCTTCGGTTTTGGTTGGCGTTTTTGCGGAAGATTTCGAAACGGGCACGGGATTCTTAAGTGACGGGGTCGCAGGCTTTGCCGGCTTCGCAGGGACGGCCTTGGGGGCCGGTGCGGGCGCGGGCTTCTCAGCCTTGACCGGGACTGACTTGGCCGGAACCGGCTTGGCGGCCGGCTTCGGTACGGACGTGGACGCCACCGGCTTGGCAGCCGGCTTGGCGGCAGCCGGAGCTGCCTTGCTCGCCGCCGGCTTGGCAACGGTCTTGGTCGCAGCTGCCTTCTTGGCAACCGGTTGCTTGGGAGCCGGGGTCGCCTTCTTGGCGGCCGGTTTTGCAGCAGCGGGCGCCGCTGCCTTCTTCGCAGCGGGTTTGGCGGACTTCTTGGCGGCCTCTACGGCCTTTTTTGCAGGTTTTTTAGCAGCCACGAAACGCTCATCCTTGGTTCCCCCGGGGCCCGGGAAAGCGGGCCTTTATAACGTACCCCGCGGACCCCCGGCAACCACCTATTAATGCAAGTGGCATATGATTGGCAAGTGATCGGACGCCTGCTCATCGCGCTGTTGCGCTTCTACAAGCTGTTCATCAGCCCACTGCTCGGGCCGCGCTGCCGTTTTGCGCCCAGCTGCTCGGAGTATGCGATGACCGCCATCGGCCGTTTTGGCCCGCTACGCGGTTGCTGGCTGGCCGCGCGTCGGCTTGGCCGCTGTCATCCCTTTCATCCGGGCGGCTTCGATCCGGTGCCCGAGGCGTCCGCGTCCCCCGCCCCTTCCCCCTCTTCTTGTAGTTGCAAAGGACCTCATCCATGAGCCGAACCCTCATCATCAACGCCCGCCTGGTCAACGAAGGCAAGGAGTTCGACGCCGATCTCCTGATCGAGGGCGGTCGCATCGCCAAGATCGACAGCAAGATCACGCCTGCCGCCGGCGACACCGTGGTGGACGCGGCCGGGCGCTGGGTGCTGCCGGGCATGATCGACGACCAGGTGCACTTCCGCGAGCCGGGCCTCACCCACAAGGGCGACATCGCCAGCGAATCCGGCGCAGCCGTGGCCGGCGGCCTGACCAGCTTCATGGACATGCCCAACACCAACCCGCCCACGCTGGACGCAGCCGCGCTGCAGTCCAAGTACGATGCCGCCGCCGGGCGCGCCTGGGCCAACTACGGCTTCTACATGGGCGCCAGCAACGACAATCTGGCCGCAATCCAGTCGCTGGACCCCAAGACCGCACCGGGCATCAAGGTGTTCATGGGCGCCTCCACCGGCAACATGCTGGTCGATAACCCCCAGACGCTGGACGCGATCTTCCGCGACGCGCCGACCCCGATCATCACCCATTGCGAAGACACCCCGACCATCGACGCGACGATGGCGCAGTACAAGGAAAAGTACGGCGACGCGCTGACGCCGGACATGCACCCGGACATCCGCTCGCGTCAGGCCTGCCTGAAGTCCTCGCAACTGGCCGTGTCGTTGGCGCGCAAGCACAACACCCGCCTGCACGTGCTGCATATTTCCACCGCCGACGAGCTGGGGCTGTTCGAAGCCGGCCCGTTGGTTGACGCCGACGGCAAGCTGCGCAAGCGCATCACAGCCGAGACCTGCATTCACTTTTTGCGCTTCGACCGCAGCGATTACGCGCGGCTTGGCAACCTGATCAAGTGCAATCCCGCGATCAAGGATCCCGAGGACCGCCTGGCGCTGATCCAAGCGCTGGCAGAAGACGTCATCGACGTGCTTGCCACCGACCACGCCCCGCATACCTGGGAAGAAAAGCAGAAGCCCTACGCACAGGCGCCCTCCGGCCTTCCGTTGGTGCAGTACGCGCTGGTCGCCGCGCTGGAGCTGGTGCATGAAGGCAAGCTGCCGATCACCCGCATCGTGCAGAAGTTCGCGCATGCCCCGGCGCAGTTGTTCGATGTGGAAGAACGCGGCTTCCTGCGCGAAGGCTACTTCGCCGATCTGGTGATGATCGACAACACCCCATTCACCGTGAAGCGCGAGCAGGTCTTGTCCAAATGCGGCTGGTCGCCGTTCGAGGGCACCACGTTCCGTTCGCGCATTGCCGCAACCTGGGTCAACGGGCAGCAGGTGTGGGATGGTGAGCGGCTGGTCGGCAGTGCCGCTGGTCAGCGCCTGACCTTCGACCGCTGATGCGCGCAGTCTTGTTTGGTGCATGGCTGGGGTTGGCGCCGGCCATGCTGAGTGCGGGTGCAGTGCAGGCGCAGGCCACAAGCGAGGCTGGCGTCGTGTTCCCGGCCAGCGCTTCGCAAGGAGCGATGGTGATCGGCAAGGTCCCTGCCGGCAGCACCGTGCAGTATGCGGGGCGCACCTTGCGCGTCAGCGGCTACGGCAGCGTGGTGTTCGGCATCGGCCGCGATGCCACCGGCCCACTGCAGGTGCACGTCACCCTGCCCGATGGCACACAGCGCACCAGCAGCATCGCAGTGACGCCGCGCGACTGGCCGACCGAGCGCGTCAACGGCGTGCCGCCGAAGACGGTGAACCCACCTGCAGCCATTGCCGAGCGCATCAAGCGCGAGCAGGCACAAGTCACCGCCACACGCGATCGCGACGATGCACGCACGGATTTTGCACAGCCCTTCATCTGGCCGGTGCAAGGCCGCATCAGCGGCCGGTTCGGTAATGCGCGCGTGTACAACGGCCAGCCGGGCGCGGGGCACTCGGGCATGGATATCGCCGTACCGACCGGCACGCCGGTCAAGGCGCCGGCTGCAGGCGTGGTGACCTTTGCGGCGCCGGATCTCTATCTGACCGGTGGCACGGTACTGCTCGATCACGGCTTCGGTATCAGCTCCAATTTCCTGCATCTGTCGCGGATCGACGTCAAGGTGGGCGATCGGGTGGAACAAGGCCAGGTGATTGCCGCAGTGGGGGCGACCGGGCGCGCGACCGGGCCGCATCTGCATTGGGGGATGAATTGGTTCGATGTGCGTATCGACCCATTGCTGGTGCTCGATCGCGGCAAGTAGCAGCAAGTATGTGACTTCTCTCTTCTCCCATCGGGAGAAAGTGGCACGTAGTGCCGGATGAGGGTGCGGCGGCAGCAGTTGGTTAGCTGCGCAGCCCTACCCTCATCCCAACCCCTCTCCCGATGGGAGAGGGACTTGAGCGATTCCGGCAGCACCAGGGCTAGCGACGATTCCGACGCCTTGTTGACCAATTGGTTGGGCTTGCTGCCTGCACGGCCAGGCCTAGCTACAAACATGGGTCGATTACGACCTGTCACGCATTGCGCGAGCAACAGAGCACAGAGCAGACACTGAACTTGCAGACCCGGCCCGGCATCCGATCACTGATCTGCTGCATCTAAGGCGAGACCTGGTCCCCGAGATCAAGCAATAGAAACCAATAAACAGCAAAACGCCGCCGCATTCCGCCATACCTACCCGCTGCGCTTGTGTCCGTCGCCGGGCTTTGGGGTATAACCGGAAGAGCGTCGATCATTGCCAATGACAACGGCCGATCAGCCTGCGACGCTCAGTCCGTGTCGCGGCCGAGTCCTGGCAACCGACGTGCTTCGTCTCCCCTCCCCGACTGCAGGAGATGTGCGACATGCGCAACGAGCAACTCAAGCCCACACTCGGCACCTGGCAGCTGTGGGGAATTGCGGTGGGTCTGGTGATCTCCGGCGAATACTTCGGCTGGAGTTATGGCTGGGGCACGGCGGGCACGCTTGGATTTCTGGTCACCACCGTGCTGGTCGCGGTGATGTACACCTGCTTCATCTTCAGCTTCACCGAGCTGACCACTGCCATTCCCAATGCGGGCGGACCGTTCGCCTACAGCCTGCGCGCGTTCGGCACCTATGGCGGGATGCTGGCGGGCCTGGCCACGTTGATCGAGTTCGTATTCGCGCCACCGGCCATCGCGATGGCGATCGGCGCGTATCTGAATGTGCAGTTCCCCACGCTGGATCCACGCATCGCCGCGATCGGCGCGTACGTGATCTTCATGAGCTTGAACATTGTCGGGGTGGCGATCGCGGCGACCTTCGAGCTGATCGTCACCCTGCTGGCAGTGATCGAACTGCTGGTCTTCATGGGCGTGGTGGCACCGGGTTTCAGCGTGGCACGCTTCGCCGCCAATGGCTGGGCCGGGAACGACGCGTTCGGCCCAGCCGCCATTTCCGGCATCTTTGCCGCCATTCCGTTTGCGATCTGGTTCTTTCTGGCAATCGAAGGCGCCGCGATGGCAGCCGAAGAAGCCAAGAACCCCAAGCGCACCATCCCGCGTGCCTACATCGCCGGCATTCTGACCCTGGTGGTGCTGGCGCTGGGCGTGATGGTGTTTGCCGGCGGCGTGGGCGACTGGCGCCAGCTGTCCAACATCAACGACCCGCTGCCGCAGGCGATGAAGGCGGTGGTCGGCAACAGTTCCACCTGGCTGCATATGCTGGTGTGGATCGGCCTGTTCGGTCTGGTGGCCAGCTTCCACGGCATCATCCTGGGCTATTCGCGGCAATTCTTTGCGTTGGCGCGTGCCGGCTTCCTGCCGCACGGCCTAGCGAAGCTGTCGCGCTTTCGCACGCCGCATCGCGCGATCCTGGCCGGCGGCGTGATCGGCATTGCCGCGATCTGCAGCGACAGCGTAGTGAAGATTCAGGGCATGTCGCTGACGGCGGCAATGATCACCATGTCGGTGTTCGGCGCTATCGTGATGTACGTGATGAGCATGCTCAGTCTGTTCAAGCTGCGACGTAGCGAGCCGGGACTGGAGCGCAGCTTCCGCGCACCGGGGTATCCGCTGGTGCCGGCCATTGCGTTGTTGCTCGCAGTGGTCTGTCTGGTGGCGATGGTGTGGTTCAACCCGATCGTGGCGTTGATCTTTGTCGGGCTGCTGCTGTTCGGCGCGCTGTGTTGCGTGCTGAGCCTGCGCAGCCAGGCGTCGCCTGTGGCCGGCAGCAGATGAGCGGTTTTATCGTCACGGCTGGCGGCGAACAGTTTCGGTTTGCCGATCTCAAGACCCTGCTGGCCAAGGCGACGCCGGCACGTTCGGGCGATCAACTGGCCGGGCTCGCGGCCGACTCGGAGCTGCAGCGCGTGGCGGCGCAGATGGCGCTGGCAGATCTGCCGTTGCGGCATTTTCTCGACGAAGCCGTGGTGCCGTATGAGGCCGATGAAGTCACCCGGCTGATCGTCGACCAGCACGACGCGCATGCATTCGCCGCAATTGCGCACCTGACCGTCGGCGGTTTTCGCGATTGGTTGTTGAGTGCGCAGGCCGATGAAGCCGCGCTGGCCGCACTGGCACCGGGACTGACCCCGGAAATGGTCGCTGCAGTGTCCAAGTTGATGCGCGTGCAGGACCTCATCCTGGTCGCGCAAAAGATCCGCGTGGTGACGCGCTTTCGCAATACCTTGGGGTTGCGCGGGCGGCTGTCCACCCGCCTGCAACCCAATCATCCCACCGACGATGCCACCGGCATTGCCGCCAGCGTGCTCGACGGGCTGCTGTACGGCAATGGCGATGCGGTGATCGGAATCAACCCCGCCAGCGACAGCCTGACAGCCACCACCGCGTTGTTGCGCATGCTCGATGCGGTGATCGCCGGTTACCAGATCCCCACGCAGTCGTGCGTGCTGGCGCACATCACCACCACTATCGAGGCGATCAATCGCGGCGTACCGGTAGATCTGGTGTTCCAGTCCATCGCCGGCACGGAGGCCGCCAATGCCAGCTTCGGGATCAATCTGGCGCTGTTGCGGGAAGGCCACGAGGCAGGCGTGTCGCTGCAACGCGGCGAAGTCGGCGACAACGTGATGTATTTCGAAACCGGCCAGGGCAGCGCGCTGTCGGCCAACGCGCATCATGGCGTGGATCAACAGACCTGCGAAGTGCGCGCCTATGCGGTAGCACGGCAGTTCAAGCCGCTACTGGTGAACACCGTGGTCGGCTTCATAGGCCCGGAGTACCTGTACAACGGCAAGCAGATCATCCGTGCGGGGCTGGAGGATCATTTCTGCGGCAAATTGCTCGGTGTGCCGATGGGTTGCGATATCTGCTACACCAATCATGCCGAAGCCGACCAGGACGATATGGATGTCTTGCTGACCCTGCTCGGCACTGCCGGCATCAACTTCATCATGGGCATCCCCGGCTCGGATGATGTGATGCTGAACTACCAGACCACATCATTTCACGATGCGCTGTATGCGCGTCAGGCGCTGGGCCTGCGGGCGGCGCCCGAATTCGAGCAATGGCTGGAACAGCAAGGCATCCTGCGGCTGCAGCAAGACGGGCGGTTCGCACTGGGCAGCGAGGTGCCTGCAGCATTTCGCCGTGCGCTGTCGCATTTCCCCAGCGGAGCGCCGCAATGAACGACTCGATGACATATCCGCGCGATGCGTGGGCGCAACTGCGTCGGCTCACGCCTGCACGCATCGCACTCGGACGGGCCGGTACAAGTTTGCCCACTGCAGCCCATCTGGATTTTCAGCTGGCGCATGCGCAAGCGCGCGATGCGGTGCATCTTGCCTTCGATCCGGCGCCCCTGCAGGCCGCGCTGGAAAAACGCGGGCGCAGCAGCATTCTGTTGCACAGTGCTGCAGTGGACCGGCACGCGTATCTGCAGCGCCCTGATCTGGGCCGTCGCCTGTCCGACGACGCTGCCACGCACCTGCGCGGGCTCACCGCAGTCCATGGCGGCGGGCACGATGTCGCGGTGGTAGTCGCTGACGGGCTGTCTGCGCTTGCCATACACCGGCATGCGGCGAACATGCTCGAACAGATCGATGCCCTGGCTGCGCATGAGGGGTGGTCGTTGGCGCCAGTGGCGTTGGTTGCGCAAGGACGCGTCGCGATCGGCGATGAGGTCGGCGAGCTGCTCCAGGCACGCGCGGTGATCGTGTTGATCGGCGAACGGCCGGGGCTGAGTTCGCCCGACAGTCTCGGCATCTATCTCACCTACACGCCGCGCGTCGGCTTGACCGATGCCGCACGCAATTGCATCTCCAATATCCGCGCTGAAGGACTGAGTTACGCCGACGCCACCCACAAACTTGCGTTTCTGTTGCGCGAATCGTTCCGCCGTCAGTTGTCCGGCGTGCAACTCAAGGACGAAGCGGAGCAGCCGGCGCTGCCGTCGGCCGGGCCTGCCGATGCGGTGCCACGTACGTTTCTGTTGCCGGATGCGTGATGAGCTACCCGGTGGGCTTGAAGTCGATCTTCAAGAGCGTCGCTGGCAGCCGCGCTTGCGCGCCATGCATGACATCCGAGCATGCGAATCTGGCGATGTGGGAACGCTGTTACCAACCTGCGCCTGATTATTTCTCGCGTAGCGCCCGCTCACTGACCACACCATTCTCGCAAACCGTCAGCGTACTTAGCTGCCCATGATCGCCCGCCCCGAAATCGAAACGGATATCGCGCTCGATCGCAAAGAAACGCGTGGTTGACTCGGGATAGAACGTCGCCACGAAGCTGCCTGCGACCAGTTTGAGGTGATTGCCGTCAAGGGTGACCACAATGTCCCGGCGCGGCTCGCGTTGGTAACAACCGGCGTAGCGCGCCAGGGTCGCGGCCGGCAACATGCGCGTGGCAGAGGGAGGCACGTAGGCTGGGCATTTCCATGCCGGCTCCAGATACAATGGAGTCCGAGGTAAACCTCAGTCGAGCAACTGACCTCGCCCGAAAGTCACCATGCAGGCCGGCTGCATACCCGACCGATCAGGGTGCAATGCAACGCGCATTGCTCACGCCTCCCCCACCGTTCCGCCATAAATACCGCTTTCGCGCGCAAGGTGGCCGTGATCATGTACGGGCATGGTTGTTACCGCAGCGCGCCATCCTGCGGATTGCTCGCAGCATACGTACTGGTCTGCAGCTCGCTGTCATGCACATGACGCAATGCATTGCGCACATCCTCGGGCAACCGATCGACATCCAGCAACACCTTGCCGGAATGCACATCGCGCACCGCCGACGTCGGCAGCGCGAAATCACCACCGTTCTCGATATTGATCACCAGCTCTGCGCCGTCGTTGCGGATATCGCGCACAGCGCCAACGCCAACTTCGCCGTCGCGCAAAAATACCATCTGGCCGATTTCGATCTGCTGCATGTTTGTCTCCTTGTTGGGCGCTGCGACACAAGCGCGCTGTGCCTTGAAAGGCCATCATCGCGCTGTCTAGTGTTCTGAGCCGGTGAAGCGCAGATCAGGGCCGCGTGGGCACATGTCGCACGGCATCGACTGACAACTCGTGCGGACGCCCGCACCAGGCGTTCAAACGTCGTCATGCCATGCGAGCGATGACGCGTGTGCAGCAAGTCAGCGCGCACACGCGGCCGGAATGGCCGCGTGTGCGCATGCATATCAACGCAGCGGGACGTCCGCCACCTTATCTTGATAGTCCTTCTTCGGGTCGACACCAAACAGCACCTTGATGCCGGCAAGCAGACTGGAACCGTTGAGCCAGATTTGCGCGTGGTCCGCGTCCAGACGCAACAGCGCCAACTTGGGGTCGTCCTTGCCGCCTTCGTACCAGGCAGCGACATACGGATTCCACAGACGATCAATCACCGCACGGTCGGTGTCCTCGCGCAACGAACCACTGATGCTGGCGAACAGATCATGGCCCTTGCTGCTGAACGCGCCAATGACGCGACGGCCCTGCCCCAGCATCGCAATCAAGGCGTTGTCCTTGGAGGTGAAAAACCAGATCGGCCCACCGCTGTCGCCCTCGATCTGTGCGGTCATCGGACGCGCGTGGCCGTCTTCCACACCATCCAGACCCAGCATCACGGTACGGTCGGATTTCAGGGCCTTCCAGAATTTTTCTTGGAGTTCTTTGGGATCTGCCATTTCGGTTCCTGACATGGGCGTTGTTACGCGGGCCGCTGAGTCTGAAAGGCCGCATGCCCACGGCATGTGAGGATGCTGCGTGCAACGCGTCGGCAACGGACACCCGCATCGGGAAGCGACTCGAGGGCGCGAGTTGCGACCCGCACCCGGTGTAAAGCGTGACCACCACGTGCATCCTGCACCTTGCGTCGCACCATTGGCGCCTACAAGCGACCCCGGCTTTATCATCGCCCTGCACCGCGTTCGAAAGCGACGGTCACTCTGCCCCGACCATGGCGCACGCTCCATCGCAGGCCGTCGCGCTCAACGATCGCGCAGCGCCCGGCATCTGCGATATCCCACGTGTCTGCATGCGTCCCTTTCCAAGAGAGCGCCACACCATGTCCGTCTCGCATATCCGCACGACCTGCATCACCGCTGCGCTGATCAGCCTTGTCAGCGCCAATGCGGCCGCACTCACCGGCACCGCCTCACGTCCACAACTCACCAACACCGAAGCAAGCACCTATACGATCACCAAAGCGTTGGCCAAAGCAGGACCGATCAGTGCATTGGTCACCGACAACTGGAATCCCACCGCCGGCGTTGCCTTGCTCAGCGCGGACTATGCAGTGGCCGCCGATGGCTCCGCACGCTACCGCACCGTGCAGTCGGCGATCGATGCGGCTGTGGCTGCAGGCGGCACCACGCGCCGCTACATCAGCATCAAGGCAGGCACTTATACCGAACTGGTGTGCGTGCCGACCAACGCGCCACCGTTGACCCTGTTCGGCCTGGGCGCGGCCAAGGCCGACACCGTCATCCGTTTCAATAATGCCAATCCCACGCCCAAGCCAACCGGCACTGCCAGCCATGCGTGTGCCAGCAATGCATCAGCTACCACGGTAGGCACGTCCAATAGCGCCACGCTGACCGTGCGCGCGGACGATTTCCAGGCGCGCCACCTGCGGGTGGACAACAATTACGTGGAAGGCACCTATGCGGACAACAATCAAGCGGCTGTTGCGCTGGCGGTGCGTGGGGATAGGGCCAGTTTCGAAGATGTGCTGGTCACCGGCAACCAGGACACCCTACTGATCAGTGCAACCAACGCAGCCAATGTCATCCGCGCCTATTTCAAGAACAGCACCATCGATGGCGATGTGGATTTCATCTTTGGCTCCGGTATCGGCGTATTCGACAACGCAAACATCCGCTCCACCGGCGCCCGTCTGGGAGCCAACCGAGGCGGGTATGTCTTTGCACCCAGCACACGCCCCGGCAGCGCCCATGGATTTCTCGCCATCAACAGCAACTTCGTTAGCCTGTCCGATTCACCCGACAACCAGACCTATCTGGGCCGCGCGTGGGACGAAGGGGTCGGCAATCTGAGTGCTTACGTCAATGGCACCTCGCCCAATGGTCAGGTGACGGTGCGCAACTCCACCCTGGGCAGCCATATCCGCAAAGCCGCACCCTGGAATGCATCTACGGCCAGTCGTCCCTATTGCAGCAGCGGCTGCACCCATTCGGCAAACCGCTTTTATGAGTACGGCAACAGCGGTGCCGGTGCCGCCGACTGATCACTCGCCAAAAGCGCTGTGGAGTTTTGCAGCGTGTTTGCAGCAGAGCCACGTTCGGCGTGGCACTCGTCGCCTGTCGGCGATCGGCGTGAAGCGGTCTGCCAACAGGCGATGGTGTTTGACGCGCATCCGTTTACATGATGGTGGCGGTGATTGGAGTGGGCAACGCGTTGACAGACTTCGGAGATGCGGCGTCGAGTTCGCCCCACCGACGTCGGCCGCCAGGATGAGACGCCAGGCTTGCGTCTCCCCTGAGCGATCGGCGTAGCGACATCGATACATACACGGCATACACTGCGCTTACCTGCACGGTCACACAGCTATCATGCGATATATCGCTGCCGCACGCAGATTGCACCGCCGCCACGCCCCGTCGGAGCTCTCCCAATGCAGTCCACTTTCACGTTCCCCGCCATCGCGCCCCTGACACTTGCCTTGTTTGGCATGACGAGCTTCCAGGCCGGCGCGGCGCGACCGCACGGGCAGGATGTCCCAGACACCGCGCACAGCATCTCCACCCGCTGGGGTGTGGTCCAGCAGCCGCACTTGCCGACCCATATCTGCGCCACGCTCAAGGCCGCGCTGACGCCGGTGGCCGGTTCGCTGGACACGCTGGACCAGGATCCGGCCCATTCCAAGCGCGATACCGCACGCCTGCAGGCGGCGATTGACGACTGTCCTGCCGGCAGCGCGGTGCATCTGGTCCCCGGCGATGCCGGCGAATCCGGCCTGCTCAGCGGGCCGCTGACCATCAAGAGCGGGGTCACGTTGTGGATCGACCGCGGCGTCACCTTGTTCGGCTCGCGTAATCCGCAGGACTACGACAACGGCCTGGGGACCTGTGGCACCGCCACCAGCGACAAGGCCAAGTCGTGCAATCCGCTGATCCATCTGTCCGATGCGGCCAACAGCGCCATCGTCGGCGCCGGCAAGATCGACGGCCGTGGCGGCAGCACGCTCACTGCCGGGCCCAATGCCGGCAAGGCCAGCTGGTGGGATCTTGCCTATCTCAACGTCACCCGGGGCCTGAGCCAGCATGTACCGCGTCTGCTGCAGATCGACGACAGCACCGACATCACGCTATACGACATCACGCTGGAAAACTCGCCCAATTTCCATGTCGTCAGCGACAACGTGGTGGGCCTGACCGCGTGGGGCATCAAGATCCTGGCACCCAGCCTGGTCTATTCGCGTCCCGGTTACCGATGCCCGTCCGGCAGCACCCCGGACGTCAATCCGCACGCCACCTGCTTCACCCCGGAAACGGCCAAGAACACCGACGGTTTCGACCCCGGTCAGTCGAAGAACGTGTTGCTGGCCTACTCGTACATCGGCACCGGCGATGACGGCGTGGCGATCAAGGCGCATGCCAACAGCAAGCGCAGCATCGCCTCGGAAAACATGCTGTTCGCCTACAACCAGTTCTACTACACCCATGGTTTTTCGCTTGGTAGCGAAACCGATTCGGGAATGCGCCATATCGCCGTGCGCGGCTTGAGCATCGACGGCTTCAACGCCAACGATGTACAGCGCGATCCCTACTCGGCCAACGGCCTGCGCATCAAGTCCGATGCCTCCCGCGGTGGTCAGGTCTACGACATCAGCTTCGAGAACATCTGCATGCGCGGGGTTGCGCGGCCGCTGGTGTTCGATGCCAACTACGCCAATGCCGCAACACGCGACAAGCCCCCGCAGTTCAACGGCATCTCGCTCAGCAACGTGCATTCGCTGGGTTCGACCACCTTGGGCGGCGGCGAACTGAGCTTCTATGGATACCGCGATGCCAGCATCACCCGGCCGATCACCATCTCGCTGGACAATGTCGTGCTGGAAGGCGGCAAGGTCAGCTTCGCGCAGCCGCATTTCGGCGGGCCGGCGAGCAACCCGGGGGCGACGCATTTCACCTTCAAGGGTGGCCCGGTGAGCTTTTACGATCAGCTGACGGAGTCGGTGCCCAACGATGTGCAGCTACAAGGCAAACCCGGCCCTGGCACGCCACTGCAATGCGATGACGCCTTCATCGCCTATCACTCGGTGCTGACGGACTCACCGATTTGAGTCGAACCAGTTGAGCGCCAACACAGCAGTCATACGCTGATGCGACGCTTGCTGCGATCTGCCGGTCGCAGCAAGCCATCGGTCCGGAGCCCACCCTGTCGCGGGCTTGCAGGCGCCGCATTTGGTGAGCCTGCGGCGCACGCCAGTGTGCTTGCACTGTACGGCCATGCAGCGTATCGGTTGCGCTCAGTCCGCGCCGCTGGCCGCACGCCAGCTATGCCACAGTTGCTGCACCGGCGGCGGATAGGCTGCCTTGCCGGCCAGTTCGCGTTGCAGGCGCAGCCGTGCCAGACGCGACCACACTCGATGCGGGCGCGCCAACGCCGGCTTACGTGGCCATGCGCGCAACAGCTGCGTACGCCAGGCCACCGGGGTGACACCGCCAGGCGCGGCGCTGGCGCCGGCGACGCGTTGCCGTGCATCCAGCCATTGCACCGACACCGCGCTGGCATCGCCTGGCTGGGTACGCGCAAACAACACCGCTTCCACAGCGACCACCGCCTCGGCAAAGCCGCGCAGCTGATCCAATGCCTGCTGCAGCGATGCCGGCTGGGCGCGTGCCACCTGCATGGCCGGCAGGGTCTCGGCCAACTGCGCCCACGGCGCACGCACCGGCTCCAGCACACGTCCCAGCGGATGCCGCGAGCGTTGACCGGACCAGTCGCGCAGCTCCTGCTGCCACCACGCCAGCTTGGCATCGGCCGGCAACGGGTCGCCGGCGATATTCATGATGTCCTCCCATTCCTGCAGCAAGGCGAACCAGGCCGCGGCCAGGTGCCGCTGCGGTTCGGGAACGAAAGGTTCGGCAACCGACCATTCCGGCCAGCGGGTTCGCCACTTGTCGAGAAAACTGTCGAGGGCGCTGGATTGGCTCATGGCGGGTCCAGAAAAAAGTCCAGAAAGATCAGGTCTGCGGCCACGTCGCCGGGTTCCAAAGCTGCTGCGGCTGGTCCACCAGGACGTCGGCCTGCCAGCGTTCCGGCGCATCGTCATGCAGGCGATAGCCCCACAACACCGCCACCGACGGCATGTTGGCCGCACGTGCGGCAAGAATGTCGCGCTCATCGTCGCCCACATAGACGCATTGCGCAGGCGCAACACCGAGACGCTCGGCAGCAGTCAGCAACGGCAGCGGATGCGGCTTGCGCTCAGGCAAGGAATCGCCGCCGATCAACACGGCGCAGCGTTGCTGCCAGCCCAGTTGCGGCAGGATCAGGCGCGCGAGATATTCGGGCTTGTTGGTGACCACGCCCCAGAGGCAGCCGTCCGCTTCCAAATGCGACAACAGGTCTTCGACACCATCGAACAGCGTCGACCGGGTGCCGATCAAGCCTTCGTAGCGACGCAGGAATTCGGGTACCAAGGCGATGCGCGCTGGATCGTCGAGCTCGGCAAAGGCCACGCCAACCATTGCACGCGCCCCCTTCGACACCACCGGCCGCAGCTGCTCCAGCGCAATTGGTGCCCGCTCGCGCGCGGCCAGCATTGCATTGACCGTGGCCAGCATATCCGGCGCGCTATCCAGCAAAGTGCCATCCAGATCGAACAACACCGCGCGCGGAAACCTCACAGAACCACCGCCATGCCATCACCAGCAGCAGCAAGCAGCGCGGAATCGGGCAACGTCAATCCACCGGCCAACCGCGGTTGCGGCTCCCGAACCCCGATTCCCGACTCCCCGCCCGTCACGGCCTCACCGCGTACGCCAGATAATTGACCTCGGTGCGTGAGGACAACCGCGCGCGGTTGCGCCACGGCTCGTACAGCATGCCGCTGACGTCTTGCAGCTGCAGGTCGGCGCCGCGCAACCACGCCGCAAGTTCTGCCGGCTTGATGAAGTCCTCGTAGTGATGGGTGCCTTTGGGCAACAACCGCGCGATGTATTCGGCACCGACCACCGCCAGCGCGAATGCGGCCGGGGTGCGATTGAGCGTGGACAGGAACAGCTTGCCGCCCGGCTTGAGCAGGCTGGCGCAGGCGCGGATGATCGCGGTCGGGTCCGGCACGTGTTCGAGCATTTCCATGCAGGTCACTGCATCGAAACTGCCCGGCTGCTCGGCCGCCAGGTCTTCCACCGACTGCACGCGATAATCCACCTGCACGCCCGATTCCAGGCTATGCAATCGCGCGACCTTGACCAGCTCCGGTGCCAGATCGATCGCCGTGACCTGCGCGCCCAGGCGCGCCATCGACTCGCTGAGCAAGCCGCCACCGCAGCCGACATCCAGCACGCGTGCGCCGGCCAGCTCCTGCCGCGCGGACACGTACGCAAGGCGCACCGGGTTGAGCGCATGCAACGGCTTCTGCGGGCCGTCGGCGTCCCACCAGCGGTTGGCCAGCGCGGCAAATTTATCCAGCTCGGCCTGATGGAAATTGCTGGAGGTGGATTGGGTCGTGGGATTCATGCGGAACTCCGGGATGCGATGACGCGCGATCAGGCGCGGACGGTGCGGATGCGGTCGCGCCATTGCCGCGCATTGGCGACCAGGGCAGCGGTATCCATGTCGATCAGCTCGCGCTGCACCAGCTTGGGCTTGCCGGCGATCCACACATCGGTGACCTGATGACGGCCGGCGGCGTAGATCAATTGCGACAGCACATGATGCAACGGCTGGGTCTCCAGCGCAGACAGATCCACGCAGACCAGATCGGCCTGCTTGCCGACTTCGATCGAGCCGATCTTGTCGCCGAATCCCAATGCGCGCGCGCCGCCCAGCGTGGCCGCGCGCAGCGTGGTGGCCGCATCCAGCGCGGTGGCATCGTTGGCCACCGCCTTGGCCAGGATCGCCGCAGTTCGGTTTTCGCTGAACATGTCCAGATCGTTGTTGCTGGCGCAGCCGTCGGTGCCGATGGCCAGGTTCACGCCTGCACGCTGCAGCGCGCAGGCCGGGCAGAAGCCCGACGCCAGTTTGAGGTTGGATTCGGGGCAATGCACCACGCTGACGCCACGTTCGGCGCACAGATGGATTTCCGCATCGGTGAGCTGGGTCATATGCACGGCGATCAGGCGGTCGTTGACCAGGCCCAACCGATCCAGACGGGCCAACGGACGCTGGCCGTATTGCTTGACCGAATCGGCCACTTCTTGCGCGGTTTCATGCGTGTGCAGATGCACCGGCATGTCCAGCTGGTCGGCGAGCATGCGCACGCGCTCGAAGTTGGCATCGTTCACCGTGTATGGCGCATGCGGTGCGAACGCGGTGCCGATCAGCGGGTCGTCGCGCCATTGGTCGTGCAGCTCGCCGGCGCGCGCAAAGTATTCGTCGTCCGACGATGCCCAGGCGGTGGGGAAATCGATGATCACCGCGCCGACCAGTGCGCGGAAACCATGTTGCTTGTAGACCGCCGCCTGCACGTCGGCAAAGAAATAGTTTTCGTTGACGCAGGTGGTACCGCCGCGCAACATTTCGGCGATGGCGAGCGTCGTGCCGTCGGCCACGAATTCCGGCCCGATCACCGCCGCTTCCACCGGCCAGATGTGCTGCTGCAGCCACACCATCAACGGCAGATCGTCGGCGATGCCACGCAGCAGCGTCATCGGGTTATGCGTATGCGCATTGACCAGACCCGGCATCAGCGCCGCCTCCGGGCGCGAGACGGTTTGCTTCGGCGTAAAGCGCGTACGTGCTTCGGCAGTCGGCAGGATCGCCACGATGACGCCATTGCTGATCGCCACTGCGTGGTTTTCGAGCACCACCGCATGCGGTTCGATCGGCACGACATAACCGGCTTCGATCAACAGGTCGCATGCGTCGGGAGGGGCATTGGTCATGAGCGGATCCATAAGGGTTAGTTGTCGAACGGCCAGCCGGTATCGCCACCGGCAGCAGGCACGTAGCGTTTGCCGTCATAGCGCAGCACCTGGCGTACCCGACGGGTGCGCTCGGTATCGGTGTCGCTACCCGGCGCGGTCTCCATGGTGACCACATTGGCGGTCAGGACAATGTCCGCATAGCCGGCATGTACCTGCGGGGCCATGCTCACAGCGACCTTGGCCGTTTCGGTGATGACGCCACCCTTGCCCCAACTGCACGGCTCTCCTTTCACGCGCTGCCACGCATAGAGATCCCGCTGCAGCACCGGGCGCAGGCTACGCCCCTCGCGCACCAGCAAGGTCAATGCCTGGTTGCTGTAGAAATCCGGGCAGCTGGGCCCGCGCGCAGCGCTATGCACCACCAGGCCGATCGCGCGCACGCCCTTGGCCAGGTCGTAGCGCGCCGTATCCAGCCGCAGGCTGTCGGCAGCGAGTTCGAAGGCGGCGTCCTCACCCATGTCCTGCGCGTAAAACGCCAGCACCTTGCCGCTGGCGGCATCTAGCATGGCCATGCGCAACTCAAGGTCGCGCTCGCCAGGCGAGGTCTGCGCGTCGCCAGCAAATGCGATCGCCGCCAGCCCGATTGCCGGATCGTTCGGCCACGGCTTGCAGGTCTGCGCCACCATCAGGTCGGCGGACACCGCGGCTGCATCGCCACCAGCGACCCCGGATGTTGCGATGGCCGCAACGGCCGCGACGTCACCGGCGCCGCAGGTTGCGGCGTTCGATTGCGCAAAGGCCGGGCATGCTGCAAGCGCAGCCCAAAGCCCCGCCAGGACACCGGCACCGCGTACCGCTCGACCAGGCCCGTGTCCCAGACGCATGCGGCTTACTTGACGCGCGCCGAGTATTCGCCCGAACGGGTGTCGACCTTGATCACTTCGTCCTGGTTGACGAACAACGGCACACGCACCACAGCGCCGGTTTCCAGCGTGGCCGGCTTGCCGCCGCCACCGGAGGTATCGCCGCGCACGCCCGGGTCGGTCTCGGTGATCTTCAGCTCGACGAAATTCGGTGGCTGCACCCAGATCGGCGCGCCGTTCCACAGCGTCACGATGCAGTCTTCCTCACCCTTGAGCCACTTTTCTGCGCCGCCCATGCCGGCCTTGTCGGCCTGTACCTGCTCAAAGGATTCCGGATCCATGAAGTGCCAGTACTCGCCATCGCTGTAGAGGTAACGCATGTCGGTATCGACCACGTCGGCCACTTCCACGTCGTCGGTCGCCTTCATCGTCATTTCAACCACGCGGCCGGACTTGATGAAGCGGTACTTCATGCGGGTAAAGGCCTGGCCCTTGCCCGGCTTGACGTATTCGGTCTCTGTGATGACCGCCGGTTCGTTGTTGACCAGGATCTTCATGCCGTTCTTGACGTCGTTCATGCCAACAGTGGCCATGGTGCAGCTCCTCGATAAGACCTCGACCCGCCACACGGTGGCCGGTCGGATTAGAATGGGGCGCCCGCCGCAACCGGCGGGCATTGGTTTTGTGACCGCACATGATAACCGCAGCCCCCGTCGCCTTACAGCCATCGCCGCCCTCCACCCTGCAGCCGCCGCGCTGGCAGCAGCAGTGGCGCGATGCCGTGCGCGACCCGCGCGTGTTGCTGGAATTGCTGGGCCTGGACGCGCAGGCAGCAGGCATCAGTGCGGAGGCAGCCGCGCAGTTTCCGCTGCGGGTGCCGCAGGCATTCGTGGCGCGGATGCGGCACGGCGACCTTCACGACCCGCTGCTGCGCCAGGTGCTGCCGCTGGATGCAGAAATGCAGCCGGTGCCGGGCTTCGGCCTGGATGCGGTGGGCGATGCCGCCGCCAGGACCGCCGCCGGGGTGATCCAGAAATACCGCGGCCGCGCGCTGTTGATCGCCACCGGCAGTTGCGCGGTGCACTGCCGCTACTGCTTCCGCCGCCACTTCCCCTATGCGGAAGAAACCGCCGCGCGCGAAGGCTGGCGTGAAGCGGTGGACGCGATCGCGGCCGATGCGGACATCGACGAAGTGCTGCTGTCCGGCGGAGACCCGTTGTCGCTGGCCTCGCCCAAGCTGGCCGAACTCACCGACGCCCTGGCCGCAATCCCCCACCTCAAGCGGCTACGCATCCACAGCCGCCTGCCGGTTGTGTTGCCTGCACGCGTGGACGCGCCTTTGCTGGCCTGGCTGCGCAGCCTGCCGTGGCCGGTGGCTTTCGTGATCCATGCCAACCATGCCAACGAATTCGATGCCGACGTGGACACCGCCATGCGCGCATTGCGCGATGTCGGCGTGCAGTTGCTCAATCAGGCGGTGCTGCTGCGCGGCGTCAACGACAGCGTGGACGCGCTGGCCGCGTTGAGCGAACGCAGTTTTGCCGCCGGCGTGTTGCCGTACTACCTGCATCAGCTCGATCGCGTGGCAGGTGTGGCGCATTTCGAAGTGGACGACGCCCGCGCCCGCGCCCTGCACGCGGAACTGGCCACGCGCCTGTCCGGCTACCTGGTCCCGCGCCTGGTACGCGAAATCCCCGGCGATACCGGCAAACGGCCGCTGTAACCTACTCCACTCACCATGGTGAATCGCAGGCGCGCACCTGGGCGCGACGACGCCTTGTCGGTAACGCCCAATCGCGCCCACTGCGCCCCGAGGGTGCTCAGCCCGCAGCGATCAGCTTGACCAGATCGGCCGGGCTCAACGGCCTGCTGAACCAGTAACCCTGCCCCAGATCGCAGCCGCGCTCGCGCAGCAGGTTGAACTGCGCTTCCTGTTCGATGCCTTCGGCTACCACGGTGATCCCCAGCGAATGCGCCATGTTGATGATGGCCGTGGTCAGGGCCAGATCGTCCGGGTCGCGCTGCAGGTCGGCGATGAAGCTCTTGTCGATCTTGACCCCGTCCACCGGCACCTGGCGCAGGTGGCTCAAGCCCGAGAAGCCGGTGCCGAAGTCGTCCAGCCACACCTTCACGCCAGTGCGGTGCAGCTGATCGAGCAGGCTGGCGGCCATCATCTCGTCGCCGATCACCGCCGTCTCGGTCAGTTCCAGGTGCAGGCGCGCGGCCGGCAACCCGGACTCGGCCAAGCACTCGGCCACGGTGTCGATCAGGTCGCCGCTGCGCAGCTGCCGCGGTGACACATTGACCGAAATAAACAGGCCCTCGCCCACTTCCGGCCACTGCGCCGCTTCCAGGCAGGCCGCGCGCAGCACCTTGGGGCCGATCATCTCGATCAGCCCACTCTGTTCGGCAATATCGATAAAGGTCGAGGGCGCAATCGTGCCCAGCGCCGGGTGCTGCCATCGCAACAACACCTCCACGCCCACCAGCACGCGGTCGCTGGTGCGGTAGATCGGCTGATACACCAGCCGCAACTCGTCGCGCTCCCAGGCACCGCGCAGCTCATGCTCCATATGCACGCGACGCTCCACCGCATGGTCGGCCGCGCGGCTGTAGAAACGGTGGCAGTTCTTGCCGGCGACCTTGGCCTGGTACATCGCGATGTCGCCGTTCTTCAACAGCGCGGTGGCATCGTTGGCATCGTCCGGAAACAGCGTGATGCCGATCGAGGTCCCAAGGAACACTTCGCGGCCCTGCACGTTCAACGGGCGGCTCAACTCGTGCACCAGCCGGTCCGCCAGCTGCGCGGCGAGCAGGCTGACATCGCCGCTTTGCAGCAGGATCACGAATTCATCGCCACCGAAGCGCGCCAGGATCGCATCGTCGCCACCCAGCGCGGACACCGCGCGACTGATCCTGCTGGCGAACTGCAACAAGGCCTCGTCGCCGGCTTCATGCCCCAACGTGTCGTTGACGCGTTTGAAGTCGTCGATATCGGCAAACAGCAGCGCCAGCTTGCTGTTACTGCTGCGCGCACTGTTGAGCAAATGGTCCAGCCCCTCGCGGAAACCAAGGCGGTTGGTCAGCCCAGTGAGCGCGTCGGTATAGGCCATATGACGCACTTCGCGGTCATGCCGGGCGATGCTTTCGCTCATGCGGCCGAAGGCGGATATCAGCTCGCCGATCTCGTCATTGCGCGGATGCAGGGGCAATTGCACAGCATAGTCGCCGCGCTCGATCTGCCGCGCGGCCGCCGCCAGCAACCGGATTGGCGCCACCAGCGTGCGTTGCACATAGATCGCCAACAACACGCCCAGTGCAACCAACGCCGCTAGCAGCACCAGCAACCAGCCCAGATCGCGCTTGCCGATCGCATTGAGGTTCTGGACCAGCGTCAGGTTGGCACCAGACTCGATCTTGCGCACCCGCTCGCGCGACATGCCTACGCGCACGCCGCCGATGCGTTGATCGCCGATCTTGATCGGCACCGTCACATCCAGCACTTCGGGCGAGGATTGCTGCAACATCGCCTGCGCCGCTACCGCCTTGACCGCGAGCGGGTCGTTCATGCGCTGCCCGTACCGCTGCAGATTGGCCGTGCCGTCGTGCACCAGCAGGCCACGCCGGTCGAACACCAGCACATACGTCACCACCTGCTGACGTGACGCATTACACACCAGCGCGCCTACCGCGCCCAGGTCGGAGTAATACAGCGGATTGGCGAGCCCCGAGGCCAGCTCGGTCGCCAACGTTTCGCCACGGGTACGCAAGCTGCGATCGAACAGCTCGTGCAACATCTGCGCGCTCAGCCCACGCACTTCACGCTGCATCGCGCTCTGGCGTTGCAACAGCGACGCCAGGATCGCACCGACCAACAACAAGGTCAGCGCCATGACCAACAGGAAACGTGCCTGCAACCCAAAGCGCACCTGGCTCATTCCACTTCATCCCTGACGTGCTGCAAGCCGGCGCTCAACGCATCCAGGCGCCTGCGACTCCCGCGATCCAGCGGGTGGAACGCGGTGGTCCCGAAGAAACGCTGGAGTGCCGGTCCGGCCTTGGGGTCGGAGGCGGCCTGCAGCAACACCGCGCGCAGGCGGCGCTCCACTGCCGGATCCATGCCGGAGCGCACCATTTCCACCGCCCGCGGCACCGGCGCGCTGCGGTACATAATGCGGAAATCGCGTTTGAACGCGGGCGGAAGATGCCGCTCATCGTCCCAATCGAGATTACTGAAGGCTCCGGCATCGATCAGGCGCTTGTGCACGAAGGCGGCGATGTTCAATTTCGAGCCGACCATCAGATAGCCCACCGAACCGGGCACCTGCGGGTCATCCGGCGACAGCAGCACATCGCAGGCAATGCCGTTGCGCATCAACTCCAGCATCGGCACCAGATAGCCGCTGGTGGACGATGCATTCTGTAACGCCAGGCTATGCCCACGCAGTTGCGCGAGCGACTGGATCGGGCTGTCGCGGCGCACGAAAAACACCGTGTGGAACTCGCGCACGCCGCCGCGCTCGGTCATCAACAATGGATGCGCCCCGCCCCGTCGCTCCAGCAGCATCGCCGCGCCGGTGGTCTCGCTGACCCAGTCGACCCGGCCACGCCGAAGGTAGCTGGACATCTGGCGCGCATCCGGTGCCATCAGGATTTCGCCACGGCGGATGCCCACCTCGCGCATGCGCGGCACCACATAGTCCAGCAGCGGCTTGAGTTGATCGTAATGCGTGGCAGGGTCATCGCTGATCCGCCCGAGTACCAATACCGAGGAGGGCGCTGCCGCAGCCGTCACGGCCAAGCCTGCCCCGGCCAACAGCCAGCAGGCAATCAGACACCATTGTAGACCGCGCAAAACGGACACTCCCCTAGAGCCGCGGACAGCCTAGCCGAATCTTTGAAGATGTGACAGACGTCAGTTTCCGGCACGCTTGGCCAGCATCGCCATGCGCTGCGCATCGGACAGGATGCCGCGGATCAGCCGCACCTCTTGCTCGGTCATCTCCGCGCGTAGCAACAGCCGCCGCAGCTTGCGCATCGCCGACTCCGGCGCCCGCCCCTTGTGAAAGTCGATTTCGTCCAGGGTCTCGCCCAACTGTCCGAACATGCCTTCCAACTGTGCATGGCTGGCCGGCCCATCGCGCAGGCCGGAGGCGGCCGCCGGCACCGGCTCGGCCCCGCCTGCGGCCAATTGCGCCAGCCGCACTTCATAGGCCAGCACCTGCACCGCCGCGGCCAGATTGAGCGAACTGAACTGCGGATCGGACGGGATATGCACCGCCGCGTGGCAGAGCTGCAATTCGTCGTTGGTCAGGCCGGTGCGCTCGCGGCCGAACACGAACGCCACCTCGGCCGGTTCGCTCGCCTTGGCCAGGGCGCGCTGCGCGCCTTCGTCCGGCAGCAACTCTTCCAGCGCCACCCGGCGCGCCCGCGCGGTGCAGCCGATCACCAGCGTGCAGTCGGCCACCGCCTCGCTCAATGTGTCGAACAACGGCGCATTGCCCAACACGTCCTCGGCGCCGGCCGAGCGCCGGTAGGCGTCTTCATCGAGGGCGCGCTCGGGCGCCACCAATACCAGACGCGAGACACCCATGGTCTTCATCGCACGCGCGGCGGCGCCGATGTTGCCCGGATGCTGGGTACCGACAAGAACAAAACGGATGCGTTGACTGACGGACATGAACGGAGATTGGGGAGCTATTCGGTCGTAGATGGTAAACTGCGCGGCCGGCTTTCGCGCCGGCCGCTCTTTTACCTTCGCCATTTCCGATTCTGCCTTCACGGGAGCTTTAACCATGCAGAAACCCGCCGTCACCGTCATGGTCAAAGCCGCCCGCCTCGCCGGCAATGTGCTGTTGCGCGGTATCAACAAGCTCGACGCACTCAACGTGGTGCAGAAGGGCCGCATGGACTATGCCAGCGAAGTCGATGCCGATGCCGAGAAGGTCATCATCAAGGAACTCAAGCGCGGTTACCCCGAGTACGCCGTGTTCGGCGAAGAAGGCGGCGTGCAGGGCGGCAAAAGTGGCCGCTACACCTGGGTCATCGACCCGCTGGATGGCACCAGCAATTATCTGCGTGGATTTCCGCACTACTGCGTGTCGATCGCACTGGTGGAAAACGGCGAACCCACCGATGCGGTGATCTTCGACCCACTGCGCAACGAACTGTTCACTGCCAGCCGCGGCGCAGGCGCAGTGCTCAACGACCGCCGTATCCGCATTGCCGAGCGCAAGGACCTGGAAGGCGCAATGATCCACACCGGCTTCCCGCCGCGCGAACGCGCACGCATCAGTGCGCAGCTGAAGTGCGTCGATGCGGTGCTGGTGCAGGCCGAAGACGTGCGTCGCACCGGTTCTGCCGCGCTGGATCTGGCTTATGTCGCCTGCGGCCGCGCCGATGCGTACTTCGAAGCCGGCGTCAAAGCCTGGGACATCGCG